>CAZAGH010000038.1:0-16051 GCA_964484755.1 uncultured Melioribacter sp.
TCAGTGGCGTCGCAATGGAACGAACATTCCAGGCGCAACAGCAGACAGCTTGATCATTCCTGCGTTGGACGCAAAGACGATCGGCAGATACGACGTTGTGATCACTGGCACATGTACACCGAATGCGACATCCGCGCAGGCCAATGTTACATTCGGCACTCCGACTGTTATCACGCAGCAACCGTCAGCAGTGACGGTTGATCTTGACCGCTCCTTTGCTCTCACTGTCGCAGCAACGGGGTCGACGCTGTCATATCAGTGGAAGAAAGACGGTTCGCCAATTCAAGGTGCTACTGCAGCAACCTATTCGGTGGAGAAGGCATCGGCTACTGACAATGGTTCGTACGTCTGCGATGTTACAGGTGGATGTGGCACAGTTAGCACGACACCAGTGAGCGTTGTTGTCAAGGATCCAACATATGTCGATGGCCAAGAAGATGTAGCAACGTCTGTCACGATTACCGGCGCAATGCCTGTTCAGGACGTGCTCTATGCGCGCATCTCGAGCCCAACAGGTGGGCAAACCTCTGCAGAGATTGTTGACGTCCACGGTCGCACAGTGCTGTTGCAGGAGTTGAACAACATGCCGTCTGGCATTGCAGACATTCAACTTCCAACGATTAGTTGTGCGCCAGGCATGTATACTCTGCGCATCGCCGTTGGTGGCGTTGTATCAACAACGAGTTTCATCGTTCGGTAATTCTACAGTAGTACGCGCTAACAGAAGTATTCTACCCAAGCCCCCTGCGCCGAGATGGTGCAGGGGGCTTTCTACGTTCGGTAACTATTTCCTACGTCAAGCATTCTTTATGTGTTCGAACAATCTCTATCTCATTAAGCCTCCTGCACCAATGGATTTCACGAGACGCTTTCTCGCTCTACTCTTTATTGCAAGTGCTTGCTTCAGTGCAGCACTAGCAGATTCCAATAGCACCGGACTTCAGGGATTTATTTCCAATGCCGGCCAATGGCCATCCGATGTGTTGTTTATGGCTCAGCAGCAGAATGCGACGGTCTGGATAACGACATCTGGTGTTGTCGTTGATGAGTACTCAGTGGATGATGTAGGGCAAGTGCGCTCAGGTCGGGTTGTTCGAGAGAACTTCTCCGTGTCTGTGCCCGTGAAGTCCGTCATCGTCGAGGAAGGCACTGCCACTGTATCGTTTATGAAAGGCAGCGACAGCAAAAACTGGCGAACAGCTCGGGTCGTAAATACTGTGTCGATTGAGCCTATCAAGGGGCTGCTGCACGTGTACTCCATTACCAGTGATGGACGAGTGCAGAGGCAAGTACACGCCTCGAGTGATGCTGTCTACCGAGCGCTAACAATGCGGATTACTGGCCTAGCAGTAGCGGAGCAGCTATCAGAAGTCTCGCCAGTGACATCCACGGTCTACGGCTCATACGTTGGCGGTCCAGGTGCAGCACTTATTACAGGCGTTGATTATCTCACGAACGGAGATGTTGTTGTAAGTGGTACAACATCGGAGATTACGTTCCCGAATGCCATTGGAGGATATTCGGCAACAATGAAGGGCACATCTGATGGCTTCATCTTGCGCTTCGATACAAAACTGCAACGCGCGCGATCATACACGTTTATCGGTGGTAGTGGAGACGACCGCATTCGAGCGATCTGCAAGGATGCCCAGAACGCTGTCTATGTGGCGGGTGAAACAACATCTTCTGATTTCCCGACAACATCGGGTGTTACCGGGAAGCTGTTTAAAGCTGGTGTTGATGCCTTCGTTGCAAAGGTCGACTCAACGCTCAGCAACCTCATTATTGGCCTGTTTCACGGCGGCAACAAAGACGATATTGCTCGTGCCATTGCCGTTGGCGATAATGGTCTGATCTATCTAGCTGGGTATACGAACTCAACAGCTAACTTCCCGATCACATTTCCCGCCACGGTTACGATCACAATTCCTGGGCGTCGTGGTCAGCCGCCTACATATCGCACTGAGCCAGGTGGCGGCACAAACATGGGGCAGATCGATGGTTTCATTGCTTCCTTTTCTCTGAACGGAGCGATGCAGCAATCTCGCTTCTTCGGTCGCGAGAACAATGAGTACTTCACAGCCATGACGCTTGACCGCTCGAACAGTGTTTACCTGACGGGCTCGACAACATCAGCAAACTTTGAGACTGCTCCGACTGCTGATCGCTTTGAGTCTGGGCGACTGCCGTTTGATAATAGCTTCAACGGTGGCACAACGGATGCATTCGTTGTGAAGCTGAATAATGAGCTGGCACTTGCGAAGTCGGACGATGGCACCTACTCATCGTTCTTTGGTGGCAACAAAGACGAAGAAGGCCGCGCAATCGGTATCGATGATTTGGGGAGAGCGTATGTCGTTGGTGTTACGACCTCGACGAACCTCAGCGCCGTTGGGACACTGAACACGCAGCCAATCGGAAGACAAGATGTTTTTCTTGCAGTGGTAAGCGACGACGGACGTGAACTTATTGGAAGTACATACTACGGTGGAACAGGTGACGACGAGCCGTATGCCGCGCGTGTCGTTGCAGGTACAAGCTCTGTAGTCTTTGCTGGCACAACAAGCTCTGAAGACTTCCCATTTGCTGGCGAAGGACTCATGACAGAGCGCAGCGGCACGACTGATGGATTCTTGGCGGTTATTAACCTGGCTACAAATCAATACGCTACGCTGATCACAGGAAATCGTGAGGACACTGTTAGAAGTCTCGCCATTGGACCATATGGTAGTCCATACTATGTAGCATCGACAACCTCGACGAATCTGCACGTCAAGGACTCCTCATATCTGCGTGCATCTGCCGGTAAACTTGGTGGGTATGTAGCTAAACACTCCTACGGAGTTCTGGAACTAACTGCGCCAACGGGAGGGGAGACATACTGTGTAGGAATCAGCAAGCCGATTTCATGGTCAGCGCTGGGCATGCCTGACACAACGAAGTTCCGCATCGAGTATGCGCGAGCAGGCTCGAACGTATGGCAGGACGTTGTGAAGAGTGTTGGTGGACGCAGCTATTCGTGGAAAGTCCCAGCCCTGCCGACGGGAGATTATGTACTCCGTGTTTCGACGATCTATAATCATGTAAGCCAATTGATAACACCATTTACAATCTCCAATCCACCATCGATCGAGATTTCGCAACCTTCTGCGAGCGCATGTCCTGGAAAACCAGCAACAATGTGCGTTTCTGCTTCGGGAGCTGGACTCCGCTACCAATGGCGCAAATCAGGTGTTAACATCCCCAATGCTACGCAGGAATGCTATACAATTTCCGCTCTTGATGCTTCCGGGACAGGGAAGTATGATTGTCTGGTGTCTGGAACGTGTTCACCGAGCGTGACATCGCCATCTATCACCGTGTCAATCGATCCAGCAACAGAGATCACGCAGCAGCCCAAGGCTACTACTGCGGTAACGGTAGGCGCGTCATTCACATTGTCGGTTGCAGCCAGCGGCTCTGATCTGCTCTACCAATGGTTCAAGGATGGAGCACCGGTCGTCAATGCAACATCAGCTCAGCTCAATGTGACTGCCGCTACTAAGGCCGATGCCGGAGACTATTATTGTCAGGTTCGTGGTACATGCGGCACGGTGAACAGCCAGGCCGGATCTGTTGTCGTCGAAGGCGGAACATCTGTTATTGATGAATCAACCGAGCAACCATTCACCGCTCGATTAGTTGGACCACAGCCAGCTACTGATGACGTTCGTTTGTTTGTGCACATCAACGCAACCGGAAATTTCGGCATACGTATCATTGATGTCCATGGAAATGTTGTGCAGTCGTATCCGCTCGGTATCATGATCGCTGGAGAACAGACGATTACTGTTTCGATGTCAGGATATGCCAATGGTTCTTATGCTCTGCAGCTCATGTCAGCAGGCAATGTCGCAACTGTAAGAGTGCAGGTCGCTCGATAGTTACGTACGTAGAATGTCGCTATGGGTTATGGTTTTGGTAGGCTGGTCAAATGCTGACTGTGTATTTTGGCGCATTCTGCATTTGGGGCCTCCGTGGCGCACGTCATGAAAACACGATCAATTACCTTGTGCGCAGCTGCGCTGTTGATACTCGTTGCTTCGCTCGATCTTGGAGCTCAGCAAGCAATAGACCGTACACCGGCGTTGATGGGCTTTATCGAAAACGCTGGTCAATGGCCTGAGAACGTGCTGTACATGGCACGTCACGGCAACGTAGATGTTTGGATTACAACCGGGAGCGTGGTTGTTGATGAGCACCATGTTGGATTAGGCAATCGTTTTGGCAATGTGTCTCACGAGCTGTGGGTAAATGCAGGACTTGAGGATCGCAAGCTTGAGCGCGTCGAGCATCCCGATCATCCTCGGGTGGCGTTCATCAAGGGCAGTCAGCACGCTAATCCACGTGTGTTCACATCGCTCAACTTCCGCGGAGTTGTTCCCGGGGTTGATGTTGCTTTTTCCGTGAATCATCTGGGCAAGATTGTTCGAGAGATCAAAGCTGTCGATCAATCAGCTCTGCAGGCTCTGCGCCTTCGCACAGTTGGCGCTAAGGGATCAGCGTTAGCGGAAGTAACGCCCCCTACATCATTTGTGTACGGCTCATATATCGGCGGGTCACAGGCCGATGTGATGGCAGCGCTCGACGTGCTGCCGAGTGGCGACGTAATCGTTGCTGGAAATACAAGTGAGATCTCATTCCCAACAGCAACAGGCGGATACAGCACGAAGATCAAGGGTGGCATTGATGTTTTTGTCATGCGATGCGATCCAAAGCTCCAGCGCGTAAAATCATATACGTTCTTCGGTGGCAGCTCGGATGATCGTGTCCGTGCTATGACATTTGACGACAACAACAACGTCTATATCTGTGGTGAAACGATATCCAATGACGTACCAACAACCAACACGGCTACGAGCAGAACGTATAAGACGGGTATCGATGCATTCGTTGCGAAGTTTGATTCAACGCTAACCAAGCTGCTCACGGGATTCTACCACGGCGGGAACAGGGACGATGTGGCTCGTGCGATTGATGTCGATGATAACGGCACGATCGTCATTGCAGGTGCTACGACCTCCACAGTGAACCTTCCGAATACCATGCCGGCAACGGCCGCGCTTACATGGACGTTCTATCCGCAGATGGGTAACCCAGAACCGATCTCTGTTCCAATTACGAGTGGGCGAACCAATGGGGGAACAACTGATGGATTTGTTGCAACCTTTACCGGAAGCGGTGTTATGCAACAGTCACGATACTACGGTAAGGAAGGAGTCGACTTCTTTACTTCTGTTGCATTTGACAAGTCGAGCAATGTGTATCTCACAGGTTCAACTGCATCAACAAACTTTGAAACCGTCCCGGTAGCGAATAACAAGTGGAGCGGCAGGTTGCCGTACGACCGTACCTACAATGGTGGTCCGACCGATGCATTTGTGGTGAAGTTCAATCAGAATCTTACCTACTCTCAGACTGACGGTGAGACCTTCAGCACGTTTCTTGGTGGAAATAGAGATGATGAAGCGCGATCCATTGAAGTAGATGCCCTTGGGCGCATCTACATCACCGGCATCACGACGTCTACGAATCTTCCGGCAGTTGGAACGTTTGCTACGCTCAATGCCGGTAAGCGCGATGGTTTTTATGCGCAGTTCGGTTCTGACGGAGGGGATATAGCGGGGTGTACGTATTTCGGTGGTGCAGGTGATGATGACCTTCTAGCTGCTCGCCTTGTCCCGAACACCTCGAACATGCTTGTTGTTGGTTCGACAACATCGTCAGATTACCCGATTGAGGGCCAGGGGGCTCGCTCTGAACGAGCAGGAGCTACTGATGGTTTTCTATCAGTGATCAACCTCGGTGCTCTGGCGTATTCGACGCTAATCGTTGGAAATGACAACGACACAGTCATAGGTGCGGTAGCCAACCGACTTGGTAATCCGTACTACCTCGTGAATTCTACATCGAAGGACTTGCTGGTATCAGACAGTAGCTTCCAACGAACAGGAGAGGGGCACACCGGCTATGTTGGCAAACTTGCCTTTGGCGTGATTGAGCTGTCATCGCCCTCTGGAGGCGAAACAATTTGTGTAGGCTCCTCACGCTCAATCTCTTGGTCGGCGCTTGGACTGCCCGACACCACGAAGTTCCGCATTGAGTACAGTCTTGCCGGATCAGGAAGCTGGAAAGAGGTGGTCAAGAGTGTTGGCGGACGAAGCTATTCATGGAAGGTACCAGCCCTGGCAAACGGGGCCTACGTGGTCCGTATCTCCACGATTTACGGTCACGTTAGCGAACTGCTCACCCCCTTCATGATCTCGAATCCACCGGCTATTCTCCGTCAGCCCGTCAACGCCTCGGCGTGTCTTGGCAAGCCAGTGAGTATCTCGGTCTCTGCATCGGGTGGAGGACTCAAGTTTCAGTGGCGCAAACAGGGTGTGAACATCGCTGGTGCCACGGACAGCCTCTACACGATCGCATCACTTGATGCAGCAGCACTTGGGAAGTATGACTGTGTCATCTCTGGGATGTGTTCCCCGAGTGCGACTTCACAGTCCATTACAATCGCAACAGCAACGCCAACGGAGATTACAAAGCAGCCGCAGGCAAACGTACTGGTCAACGAGGGGGCATCGTTTATGTTGAGTGTGGCTGCCACAGGCAGCGACCTAACGTATCAATGGCTCAAGAATGGTAGTGCAATCCTAGGCGCTACGGCAACGTCGTACAACGTTACCGCTGCGGCAAAGTCAGACGAGGGACAGTACACGTGCGAAGTATCAGGTGGATGCGGGAAGGTCGTGAGTACGCCCTCAGCCGTGGTTGTCCAGGGAGGCACATCGGTCGCAGAACAAACCCTTGACGGAGCATTCCTGAGAGTTATGGGGCCTCAGCCTGCCGGCGAAGTGGTCAACATGTACGTATCTCTGCAAGAGTCTGCTGAGGCAACGGTCCGTATCATCGACATGCGGTCGAACGTGGTTGCCACACTGCCTATCGGCACCCTGACGGCTGGACAGCATACGCAAGCAGTCTCTGTGGGGACTCTGGCTGCCGGATGCTACGTACTCGAGCTGCAGGTAGGTGCCCTCAGTCTACGAGACCTCATAACCGTTCTACGATAAGGCCACCGTTTCGCATCCCGTTTGTGTATCGAGGAACCTCTAGCCCCTTGCCGGCGTTCTGAATATCGGACTATTTAAGTCGTATATTTGCACGCTATGGCACAAGAACAAAACATCCTCGACGAAGTCGTCCAGAGTGAATACAAGTATGGATTCACGACGGACATCGAGCAGGAATTGCTCCCTAAGGGGCTCGATGAGTCAGTTATTCGCTTTATCTCGGCTAAGAAGAACGAGCCGGAATGGCTGCTCGAATGGCGTTTGAAGGCCTATGAGCAGTGGCTGCGCATGGCTGAACCAACGTGGCCGAACGTATCGTATCCCAAGGTAGACTTTCAGGACATCATCTATTGGGCAGCCCCGAAAAAGAAAGAGGGGCCGGCTTCACTTGATGAGGTAGACCCTGAGCTCCTGGCAACGTTTGAAAAGCTCGGAATTCCGCTCGAAGAACAGAAGTTCCTGGCTGGTGTGGCAGTTGATGTTGTTCTGGACAGCGTGAGTGTCAAAACCACGTTTCAGGATAAGCTTGCTGAGCTTGGTATCATCTTTTGTCCGATCAGCGAGGCCGTGGCCAACCACCCCGAACTTGTGCGTCAGTACATTGGCTCGGTTGTTCCAACGAATGACAATTTCTATGCTGCGCTCAACTCAGCCGTGTTCAGTGATGGGTCGTTTGTTTATATCCCAAAGGGCGTGCGCTGTCCGATCGAGCTGAGCACCTACTTCCGCATCAATGCACGCAACACGGGTCAGTTCGAACGTACGCTCATCATTGCAGATGAGGGCAGCTATGTGAGCTACCTTGAAGGCTGCACGGCACCTCAACGCGATGAGAACCAGCTTCACGCTGCGGTGGTTGAACTTGTAGCTCACAAGGATGCTGAGATAAAGTACTCTACTGTTCAGAACTGGTATCCGGGTGATGCAAACGGCAATGGCGGCATCTACAATTTTGTGACCAAGCGTGGAATCTGCGAAGGCTCCAACAGCAAGATCTCGTGGACGCAAGTCGAGACAGGATCAGCGATCACGTGGAAGTATCCGAGCGTGGTGCTCAAGGGCGATTACTCGATCGGAGAGTTTTACTCCGTAGCTGTGACGAACAATCATCAGCAGGCCGATACGGGAACAAAGATGATTCACATCGGCAAGAACACCCGCAGTCGCATTGTTTCGAAGGGTATCTCTGCCGGCGTTTCGCAGAACTCGTACCGCGGACTTGTCAAGATTCTCAAGGTCGCGCAGGGGGCACGCAATTACTCGCAATGCGATTCGCTTCTCATCGGAGATGCATGCGGCGCTCATACATTCCCATATCTCGAAGTTGCTAACGAGACAGCTACAGTTGAACATGAGGCAACGACATCAAAGATCGGCGAGGACATGTTGTTCTACTGCAATCAGCGTGGTATTGATACCGAAGCAGCTGTTGCGCTGATCGTAAACGGATATGCACGTGAAGTGCTCAATCAGCTTCCGATGGAATTCGCCGTGGAAGCACAAAAACTACTTGCCATCTCTCTTGAAGGAAGTGTCGGATGACATCACTATTGGAAATCAAGGATCTGCACGCATCAATCGACGATCGGGAGATTCTCAAAGGAATTAATCTAACAGTCAATGCCGGTGAAGTTCATGCTATCATGGGTCCAAACGGCTCGGGGAAGTCAACCCTGGCATCGGTACTCGCTGGTAAAGAAGATTACTCGGTAACGCAAGGATCCGTGCTGCTCAACGGCAAGGATCTTCTGGAACTCGCACCGGAAGATCGTTCGCGCGAAGGAATGTTTCTCGCGTTCCAGTACCCAGTCGAGATCCCGGGAGTTTCAACGGCGAACTTTCTGAAGTCGGCTGTCAATGAACACCGTAAGTATCGCGGTGAGGAGCCCCTTGAACCAGCAGCCTTTTTAGCGCTGATGAAGCAGAAAATGCAGCTCGTCGAAATGGATCCATCATTCCTGCAGCGTTCCCTTAACGAGGGTTTTTCAGGGGGCGAGAAGAAACGCAATGAGATCTTCCAGATGGCTATGCTCGAGCCCAAGCTGGCCGTGCTTGACGAAACAGATTCGGGACTCGACATCGACGCGTTGCGCATTGTTGCCGGCGGCGTGAACGCCCTTCGTTCGCCCAACAACGCAACTGTGGTCATTACGCACTACCAGCGTCTACTGGACTACATCGTTCCAGATGTGGTGCATGTTCTTTGGAACGGACGGATCGTTCGTTCGGGTGATAAGTCGCTTGCACTGGAGCTTGAGAAGCGCGGATACGATTGGATCAAGAACGAATCAGAAGTGGAGGCGTAATGTCGATGTCTCCGTTGGCAACATCGATTCGCCAGGCCTATCAAGACAGCGTCGCTCAACTCAATGGTGCGAGCACCTTACCATACCATGTCAGCAGGGCCGAGGCTCTGGAACGCTTCCTTGATGTCGGAGTTCCGACGATTCGTCATGAAGAGTGGAAGTATACCAACGTGATGCCGCTGGCAGCGGCATCGTGGATACATCATGCAAGTAGTTGGTCAAATACTGCTCCTGCTACAGCCGGAGTAGCTCTTGATGGACTGCAAGATGCGATTCGCATCGAGGTGCGTAATGGTATCATTGCGTGCGATGCTAAAGAAATTCTTCCCGATGGAGTCACGATCGCAGCTCTTTCAACGAGCAACATTCAAGACGCGAATGCTACGCAGTTTCATACCCATCCATTTGCTGCTGCAACAGTTGCACTAGCAGGTGAGGGCATTCTCATCGATGTTGCTGACGGTGCAGTATGCAGCAGGACGATCCACGTTTCGGTGTTCTGTGACGCACAAGAAGGAGACCATCTCACGACGACTCGCCTACTTGTACGTGCGGGACGCCATGCAAAGGTCGACATCGTTGAAAGTCATCACACGCTAGGCAGCGCACGCGTGCTTGATCTCGCTGTTTGCAGCGTGCTCGTTGGTGAAGGTGCACACGTATCGTATGTCAAGGTTCTTGACGACTCAGATCGGCTCCATCATCTCGGCCACGTCGTCGCATGCGTTGACCGCACTGGAACGTTTGCTTCGCACAGCATGAACATCAATGCCGGATTTGTGCGCAATGATGCACAGGTGCGTCTTATTGGCGAGCAAAGTCAAGGATTCCTCTTTGGGGTAAGCGTTCTTGATGGAACGCAGTACGTTGACAACCACACGGTCGTGGACCATGTTGTGCCGCACTGCCATAGCGAAGAACTCTACAAGGGAGTCTACAACGGATCTTCGACAGGGGTTTTCAACGGCAAGATCTTTGTTCGTCCACAAGCTCAGAAGACAACGGCGTATCAATCGAGTCACTCACTACTGTTGAGCGGTAAAGCACAGGTTAACGCCAAGCCGCAGCTTGAGATTTGGGCAGACGACGTTAAGTGTTCGCACGGTGCAACGACAGGGCAACTCAATGAAGACGCCGTGTTCTACCTGCAGGCACGTGGTCTAGAACGTTCAAAGGCTGTTGCAATGCTTACCAACGCATTTGCAGCAGAAGTTATCGAGAAGCTTCCCCACGAAGGTCTCCAGCAGCATCTGCTGCAGCGCCTTGCCGACAAACTTGGAGCAGCTGGTCTGTGATTCAAGAGCTACGATCGCAGTTCCCGATCCTGCAGCGCCATGTGCACGGTGGCAAGCCCCTTGTCTACCTTGACAATGCGGCCACGACACAGAAGCCGCAGTCTGTGATCGACGCGATTTCGAACTTTTACACCACATCAAATGCGAATGCACACCGCGGTGGGCATGCCCTTGGTGCCGAGGCTACGGGTCTCTATGAAGGGGCTCGGGGTGCAGTTGCAGATTTCCTCCATGCACAGCGAGAGAGTATCGTCTTTACGCGCGGTGCAACAGAGTCGCTGAACTTGTTGGCCGTATCGATTGAGCGAACCTACGGTACCCACCTAGCAGGCAAGAGTGTTGTTGTCTCGGAAATGGAACACCATGCCAACATTGTTCCTTGGCAGGTGCTATGCGAGCGAACGGGTGCAGATTTGCGCGTGATTCGTGTTACTGGCGACGGATCGCTAGATATGGAACATGCTCTCGAACTTATTGACGAGAGATGTGCTGTTGTCTCGATTGTGCACATGTCGAACGCGCTGGGAACCATCAACGATGTTCGAACGATCTGCTCGCGAGCAAAAGAGCATGGTGCGATAGCAATCGTCGACGGATCGCAGTATGTCGTACATCATGATGTCGACGTTACCGAGATTGGTTGTGATGCCTATGTCTTTAGCGGACATAAGCTCTATGCGCCGTTCGGAATCGGCGTCCTCTACGGCAGATATGAGTTTCTCGCCAGGTTGGAGCCGTATCAAACCGGCGGTGCGATGATCGACCGCGTTTCATTCGAGAAGACAACATATGGTGAGCCCCCTGTGCGATTCGAGGCAGGAACACCCAATATCGAAGGTGCAATCGGACTCGGCGCTGCCATACATTGGCTTTCCGGCGTAGACAGACATGCCATCCGTTCTCACGAGCACACGTTGGCACAGACTCTGATCGAGGGCCTCGAGAGCGATTCGAGGGTACGAATTCTCGGCAAGCAGCATGCATTCAACGGAATTGTATCTGTTGTTGTCGAGGGGATTCATGCCCACGATCTTGGCGTGCTGATGGACGAACAGGGAGTTGCAGTGCGTACTGGACATCACTGCGCGATGCCGCTTATGCAGCGCTTCGGTGTGGGATCTACCTTGAGGGCTTCGCTAGCAGCCTACTCTTCACGCGAAGATGTTGATGCTTTCCTTGTTTCGTTTTCGAAATCATGCAGGATGTTAGGGTAACTGGCTATGACCATTTCGCAGACGATCGAAGAGATTGCCACGACCCTGAATGCGCTGCCTGATTGGGAAGAGCGGTACAGTGCTATCATTGCTATGGGCAAGGGGCTTGCGCAGTACCCAGAGGAACACCGCACGGAGCAGTTCAAGGTCAAGGGGTGCCAGTCGCAGGTTTGGCTCCATCCAACGTTGCGTGATGGCATCATCTACTTTGACGCCGACTCGGATGCACTTATCGTCAAGGGGCTCGTGGCACTCCTGATGAAGGTATATAACGAACGCACTCCAGCAGAGATTCTCAACTGCAAGGACGATGTTGCTCAACAACTTTCATTGGAGCAGCACCTGTCTCCCAACCGTGCAAACGGACTTGCAAGCATGATGAAACAGATTCGTCTTTACGCCTTGGCGTATTCAATGGTAAAGTCATAATGGAACAACCGCAACAATCGACAGAGCCGATGCAGGAATCACTTCGTGACAGAGTGATCGCTGCCATTCGCACGGTCTACGATCCTGAGATCCCGGTCGACATATACGAGCTTGGGTTGATCTATGAGGTTCGTATCACTGATGGGTCATATGTGCATATCGTCATGACACTCACAACGCCCAACTGTCCTTCTGCACAGTCACTCCCGGCAGAAGTTGAGCGTGTTTCGAGGGCAGTGGAGGGTGTTTCGGACGTACATCTCGAGATCACGTTTGATCCGCCATGGGATAAGACCATGATGTCGGAGGCAGCACTTTTTTCTATTGGATTATTCTAAGGTCAACAACGTACGTGTTTTACCAACTACCCATACAGCGCGTTTGGAATGAAACGCCCGACGCTGTAGCAATTTCCTTTGGAGTGCCAGAAGAGCTGCGTGACGTGTTTACCTACAAACACGGGCAGTATATCACGCTCAAGACGGACATTGACGGCGCGAATGAGCGGCGTGCATATTCATTGTGCTCGTCTCCGTATCTCGATGAGCCCCTTACGATCGCCGTCAAGAAGGTATCCGACGGTAAGATGTCAACGTGGCTCAATGAGCACGTTCATGAGGGGGCTATACTCGACGTCATGGCACCGATGGGGAATTTCACTATTGCCCTGAGTCCAGACAACGCTCGGCACATTCTGTGCTTTGCTGGTGGAAGTGGCATTACACCAATCCTATCAATCATCAAGTCCACACTTGTCGTTGAACCAAACAGCCGTGTCACGCTAGTCTATGCCAACGTGAGCGACACCTCGGTCATGTTTGCCGAGCAGCTGGCACAACTACGTAATCAATACCCCGACAGGTTTGCGGTTGTGCATGTGTTGGAGGCCGACCGAGCAGGCGTTGCCCACATCACGGGCCGACTGAACGAGCACTCGATTGGTGGACTCCTCGAAGACGTCGTGCAGAAATTCGATGACGTTGAAGCATTTTTGTGCGGCCCCGAGGGCTTGATGAATGTTGCCCGCGCCTTTTTGCTTGCCAATGGCTTGCCGATTGAGCGGATACACCAAGAGTATTTTTCGATATCATCTACTTCTGAAACAGCTATGTCAGAATCATCAACAGAACTTGTGACGCGCACAGTTAAGATCCGTCTCTATGGGCAGGATCACGAGTTTGAAGTGCAACCCGATGAAACGTTTTTGTCGGCTGCGCAGCGTGCAAATCTCGATCCACCGTATGCCTGCCAAATCGGGGCTTGCTGCACGTGTCGGGCAAAGCTCGTAACGGGCTCGGCGATCATGGATGAACGCGAAGCTCTGTCTGATGATGAGATAGCCGACGGCTATATCCTCACCTGCCAGGCACATCCAACGTCTGACGGTTGTTTCGCAGATTACGACCAATAGTGAGAACAGACGAATGTTGAAGCTTTCTAAACGCGTCGAATATGCTCTTCTTGCAGTGCAGGAAATGGCATTGCGTCCGATGGAAAAAATCTCTGCTACAGAGATCGCAGATCGGCATTCGATTTCCCAGTCGCTTGTTGCAAAAGTGCTACAGCAACTTGGTCGCGAGGGAGTTACACGTTCGTACGCTGGAGTCACGGGCGGTTATATGCTCGATAAGCCAGCTCATTCGATCACGATCGCAGAAATCATTCGCATCATCGAAGGTTCTCCCACGGCAATCGTTGATTGTCAGCATACTGAACATCACGACTGTGCTGCTCACTCGACGTGTACGATCCGTGAGCCCCTTACTATTCTTCAAGAACGCATCCATGCAACGTTTGCATCAATGACCGTTGCTGAGCTTGCTACACCACGAACATTTGTCCAATTGGAGGTATCATGAGCGTCGCTATGATCGGTCAAGACATTGTCTCGATTCCTACTAGTGTAACTGGTACGGATGAGAACGACAACATCATCATCACCTCGAAGGCCTTGAGCGAGGTCAAGAAGATCAAGGCATCAAACAACATCGCCGATGACTATGGCCTGAGGCTAGGCGTCAAGGGTGGCGGCTGCTCTGGTATGTCCTACACTCTTGGCTTTGATGCAGCTTCACGCGATAACGATCTTGTACTTGACGCTGAAGGCGTGCGCATCTTTATCGATGCAAAGAGTATGTTCTACCTTATGGGAATGACGCTGGATTTCAGCGATGGACTCATGGGCAAGGGCTTCACATTCAACAATCCGAATGCTACAAAGACGTGCGGTTGTGGTAGCAGCTTCGGCGTGTAATTCAACACCAAACATATAAGCAGAAAGGTCTACACCATGTCATACGAATGGAAGTTCAATACGCGTCCGTATTCCGATGAAGAAGCCAAAGAGCTGCTCAAGGATGTTATCTCACCAGAGACAACGGATTGGCATTACAATACGCACCACAAAGGCTACGTAACGTTCCTCAACAAGATCGAGGCAGCGCTACCAAACGCAGACAAAGCAGCTGCGAACGGCAACTGGAGCGACTTTGGTGAGCTCAAGCGTCGTCTTACATGGAACCATGGCGGCACGGTTCTCCATGACGTGTATTGGGATGTGATGGGCGGCGATGGTGATCCTTCAAAGGGGCCAGAGGTTCTCGCTGCTATTGAGAAGGAGTTTGGTTCGTTTGATGCATGGAAGGCAGACTTTAAAGCCACAGCAACATCTGCCAAGCTCTCGGGATGGGGCGTTCTCTGCCTTGATACTTTGTATTCAGGTCGTCTATTGAATGTCCTCGTTGATGAACACCACTACGGCGCGATCTGGGGCGGCATCCCTCTGATCTCCTGCGATGTCTTCGAGCACGCCTATTACCACAAGGATGGTCCAGGCCGTGTGAAGTACATCGATGCATTCCTTAACAACCTGCACTGGGGTCGGATCAACGAACGCTACAAGAAGTACAGCGCGTGACCCTCGGTTTGTTTCCTTTGAATCTTGTATTGTTCCCACAATCAAGAATCGCACTGCACATTTTCGAGCCCCGTTACAAAGCACTCATCAACGAGTGCTTTGGACGGGGTATTGAATTTGGCATTAACTATATCGACGAAGGTCACATGCACACCGTTGGATGTGCAGCCCGAGTTGTCGAGATCACCAACACCTATGATGATGGTCGAATGGATATCATCGTCGAAGGTGAGTACCGCTATGCACTTGTTGAGTTAACGAAGACGGATCATCCTTATGCCGTTGGGGAGATCACGCAGGTCTCTGATGATCTTGCCGAATCGCTCGACGGCGACCTCTTGGCCGACGTGCTTGGAACCTACAACCTTGTTGTAACGATGGTCTTTGGTCCGCAAGCCCCTACGTTTACACAAGAAGAGCTCTCCGATGCGCCATCGTATGATATGGCGCCAAAGTGCGGCCTTGCCAATGAACAGAAGCAAGAGCTCCTAACGCTGCAGTCAGAGAACGCTCGACTGCGACTTCTGCAACAGCACCTCGGACAATTGCTGCCGGCGATGCGACGTGCTGAGCAGGTGCAGCAATTCATCCAGCGCGACGGTTATATGCGTGCTATGCCTTCCCAGGAGAAGTAGCAGAGGACTGCCCTGGTCTGTTTGCTCGTTGCATGGCAAGATCGGGTCCGCTACTTGCGATATCTGCGATTACCTCCACTGCACGCGCAATCATGTCGTCAACGACTTGTGATTCATCAGGCGGGAAGTCAGCAAGAACGTAATCA
>CAZAGH010000039.1:0-9899 GCA_964484755.1 uncultured Melioribacter sp.
ACGCAAAGAGTACGACACACAGTATTGAACACCAATTCATAGAAACCCGCTGAAAGAAGGAATCGATGTAAATCAATTGAGAAGCAAACTGCCGCGCCAAAATACTAGGAAGTTCGCTACTGACCATTTGGATCTATTCCGTGTCAGACCCGTGACAAAAAAAATCGTGTCAACGTTTGAAATCTGTCTCCGTACCTCCTTTGAAATCAGGACATCAAAAAAAAAAAGGCCCCGCCATGGAAATGAAGGGGCCTTCCGAGCAGTCTATCTGATGGAGCGTCTCACTGCGTGATAACATCGCTCCACCTACTACTTGCTGAGCGCTGTTTGAACTCTTCAAGCTCATTCGCTGGGAGGTCGACGGATTGAGGAAAGAGAATTTCGTTTTGTGCGCAAAACTGCATAATGCTCATGAGGTGATTCTCCGCAGCAGCGAGATTAACTCCTGCAATAAACCTCGTCACGTCAACCGTTGCCGAGGCGCGCACCTCTCGAAGCTCCTTGATCGCGAAGCACGCCATCCTGAACATCGCATGTACGGCCTCGGTAGAATCTTCCACCTTGTTGTCAGTCCCAACTGCCGCATCCCAAGCTGCGTCTGTTTCAGCATCCTCAAATGTTCCCTCTGAATTCTCCGGGAGTGCTTCTTTCAGCTGGAAAACGCTTAGTGCCACTTGCATAGCATTTTCCTGACTAGCAAGTGCGCTATCATTGCGCTCAAAGAAGCGCACAATTGGGGGGATATCGCAATTCCTACGCAGGAAGGCGATCTCTGCCATTACCTCTTCCTGTGCCTCGGCATACTCCTGCATGTCGGACACTTCAGGTTCATCTGCTTGTGGGAGCGCCCCGTAACTCATCAGGACAACTCTGAATGCTGCTGTGTCGATTGTGGTAGTGCCCGTTGCCATATCAACGAAAAAAAAACGCGGTTTTGGTGAAGGTTCAGATGGACTGCTACATCCAACAATGGAGAGTAGCATGCACATGCATAGCATGCCGGTCGCATGCGTTAAACGGATACTCATATTCCCCTCGTACGTCACGGTAGTTGTGAATGAAAAATGCTACCGAAAATTAGAAAGAAACTCGGCTGTGCAATTCAGCTGGACTACAGATAACGCCGGATGAAGCTCCATTGAACCTGGCAGGAGGATTTTTGTAGTCCCGAGCAGATTCGAACTGCTGACTTTCAGCTTCGGAGGCTGACGTTCTATCCAGCTGAACTACGGGACCAGATGGATGGCAAAGGTACGGAAAAGCGGGAAGATGGGGATAAGGTACGAGGTACGAGGTACGGGGTACAAGGCACGAGGTACGGGGTACAAGGTACAAGGTACAAGGTACGAGGTACGGGGTACGGGGGTACTTGGAACGTGCTACACAGAATGCATGCGTTTATGTATCACACTGCGCCACAGCGGTGGTACAAGCGACATCAGCAACATCGCAGGGTAGCCGTGAGGAAGTTGTGGACTCTCCTCGTGTACGCGGAGTGATTGATAGCGTCGTTGAGGAAGCAGATGGTGATCTGCGTGGCGCTGCAACTTGAAGAGCACGAAGTTGGAAACAATGTACCGCGACTCCCATGCATGTTGCGGAGCAAAACGCTCAATAATCCCTGGCTTGATCTCTTTGCGCTCTAGGCCGTAGTGCTCAACATAGTTCACAAGCTCAAGAAGGATGAAAGCAACAATCCCCTGCAACACAAGTAGGAGGGCAACATGCCAGCCCCCTATCATGCCGATAAGAGCTGCTAATGTGGGCGACATCAACCACCACAACCACATGCGGTTTCCGAGTCCGTAGGGGGCTCTGCCTTTACCACGCAGACGCGAGGCTTCCATCTTCCAAACGTGAAGCCAGCTTTGCACAACACTGCGGACAATAAACGCATACGCACTTTCACCAAGTCTTGCTGTTGCTGGATCCTCCCGCCTGCCGACGTTCTTGTGATGTCCAGCAGTGTGCTCTGCCACGAAGTGTGTGTACCAGACCTCGGTAAGAAGCACATAGCCGAGCCATCGCTCCCACCATATGCTGCGATGTCCGAGCTCGTGAGCAACCGTGATGCCCAAACCACCGGTAACAACGCCAATTCCCAGCACTTGAAAAGCGTACTCCCACACTTGCTGGTGCCCGGTACTCCATACGACACAGGCTCTCGCAAGCAGCGCGGTCTGCGCCAGAACGACCACGTATAACACGATTCGATACGACCAATGCTGCTCAAGATCAACGATCTCCGTAGACGATGGCGATTCATTATCGACGCCACGAAGCGTATCGGCCAGTGGCAATACAACAAACGCAATGGCCGCCGTGAGGAGTGTCCATAGGCCTCCAAGCTCAAGACCCACCCATGCCGAGACCGGCAGGATGAGTCCGTGGTAGTATGGCAAGGGGCTTGTGGTATACGAGGATGACATCGACGCAAATCTAGTAGACGGGAGTCTTGTTATGTCACGTTTTTCTTGTCAGAAAGCACGTAGAAGAAGGATAGCAAGGGATAATTTGCTACATTAGCCCACATCATTAGCTAATTATGGAAACTATAGTGACTGTCAACATTCACGACGCAAAGACGCGCCTCTCCCAGCTTCTTATCGCCGTTGAGCAGGGTGAAGAAGTGATCATTGCACGCAATGGCGCACCCGTCGCGGCCCTCGTACCGTTCGTCGCGAAAGCGCCGAAGCGTGCGCTAGGCTGTGCCGAGGGGGCTGTTACGTACATGGCTGCTGACTTCGACGAGCCGCTATTGGAATTCGCAGAATACATGCCTGACAGTAAATAGGAGTCGAACCAGTTGAACGGACTACTTCTTGATACTCATGCATGGATCTGGGCTGTCGCAGAGCCGCACTTGTTACCAATGCATGTTCGCACTACAATCTCCGAATACGAAGGGCCAGTCTATGCGAGCACTGCAACGTTCATGGAGATAGCCATCAAGATGTCATTGGGTAAGCTAACGCTTACCGAAACAGACCTTGCGCGGTTCATTACGCGCTCAAATGCGGACTCGCAATTCGAGCTACTCGATGTTTCTCTGAAGCATCTCGCCGTGCTTAAAGACCTGCCTTGGCACCATCGCGACCCGTTCGATCGCATACTTGCGGCCCAGGCAAAAGAAATGGGTCTCACGGTTGTTACCAGAGACCCATCGTTTGGCTTGTATGGTGTCCCAACAGTGTGGGAAGCACCTCAGCAGCGTCGCTCCACCAAAAAACGATGAGCGCACAGCCAAGAAACACTTGTGGTGTTAGCGTTCAGGCTACATGTTGCTGTGATCAGAGCCAAACCGATAACTAAAGCCGATGTTGATTAAATAATCAGCGAATGCGGCATCACCGATGACCTCTACGCCACGCTGCTGCGTACGAATCTTGTCGATGTAGTTCTGTACGCGATTGCGGTAGAGGGCGATAGGAACAGAAGCGAAGATTGAAAAGTCCTCTGTAGCATAGCCAACGCCTGGCTCAACAGAGACCGCATACCCCGGCCTGCGCCAACCCTGGCTGCCACCTATCACATCGTTTGACGGTAAGCCTTCAAGGCGTCCACCGAGATAGCCGCTCCAACCTTCCATCGAATTGTAAAACATGCCCACGCGCGCAGCATACTGATCTGGGCTCGAATACTCGGCTGAATCGGGCGCCCACGAATCAAGGGCTGTGCGCTGCCGCACACCGTTTGTATTCGTCACATTCGCCATGTAGAAGAGGCTCGTAGCAAGACTGAGCTCATGAGTGATTGGGTGAATACCTTGCACTTCCATCGTGTAACCAATACCACCATCACCAGGCTGTATTGACTGATCTACGACCGCCGTTGTGATTTGATCTTTGTTCGGACCCTGATTGTAGAATGTTCCAGTAGCCCCTTTCGCACCTGTGGCGAGTTTGACCCCAAGAGCAACGGAGTAATTGTATTCGCTCTCACTCGGATCGAACAACCAGTAACCAACTGAGAGACGCACGTCGGCAAGTCCAGATGCATAGGTATGCCGACGATCCCCCTTCCACGTGCCGATGAGCGCACCCGTTGAATCAAAACGAGGATTGCCACCATGCTCATAGAGTGATGATCTGTCGTGATGTACAAACGGCAGAAGTGCACTTGCAAACAGTCGGTCTGTGATTCCGTAACTGATGCCGAGATCAAGGAACGATGAAATGTTTATCACTTCCGTCCCTTGCTGCACACGATTTGCCTCCTCATGGTCGCCACGGAAATGACGGAACGAGGTAAACTGCCTAATGCCCGTGACAAAGTTCCATTCTCCTTTGTGCAGGTTTATGGACCCGCCCGCAGTAGAACTGCACATGCCTCCGCCGCGCACAGCTACGCAGCCTTGAGATTGGACGTTAACTGTTGAGGCAACAAGAATGATGGCTGCCGCAACGAGAGGGTATCGAATCTGCATTTCGTATTCCTGGTAGATAATTGCAAGACGTGCGAACTTCGCTCGGATACAAGATGACATCCAACCTCTGCGAACATATGTTGCTTAACTTGGGCCATGTCCACAAAGCTTAGATCCCAATTGCTGGAGCGTAGACGCTTACGTGCAGCCCAGCTGCATGAAAGGGGCTGGCGCGTCAAAGACATTGCCAATGCCCTACAGGTGAGCTCCGCCGCTGTAAGTCAATGGCTTGCAGCATATCGTGAGCACGGCAGAGATGGCCTGATAGCAACGCCCAAGACAGGCGCACCTTCTCGGCTTACGAAACGCGATATGACCCTGCTTCGGGCACTACTCACGGACAAACCGTCCGATCATGGTATCGATGCTGAGGTTTGGGATAGATCTCTCCTGCAAATGGCCATCAAGCGTCTTTTCGGCGTTGCATTCTCTCTCCAGCACGTCGGACGCCTTCGAAAGCAGCTTGAGACCATTGACCAGCCCCTTCCGAGGGTTGTGAGCGTTGAGCTGCACGATTTGCTCAAGAAGTCTGATATTGCGCGCATTCGATCACGAATCTCATCCTCCTATGGCAAACGTCGACGATGAACTGTCTCGTCTATCAGCGAGTGTAACCGAACTCTCAAAGCTCATCTCCGATTCACAACGCGCGGTTGCCACCAACGAATCGAAACTCTCGCAATCGCAGGATATTCTCTCCGAGAACCAACGGTTCATATCCGAAACACAGTCCTCTATCAGTCAGGGATTTGCCAACGTTGTAGGCAACCAGCGCGAAATCATCGAGAACCAGCACACGATCATCGCAAACCAGAACACGATTATATCGCTACTGAAGATGGTCATCAATGCCGAGGAGTAACATGCCTGGACTCCGTGGATTGCGATACTATGCTGCCTATGCCTTCGTTGTCGTGGTTTGCGTAACTACCTACCTTGTAACAAGCGGCAATGTTGATGCAGTGCTTGCTTGGTGGCCGGCATCGCTGACCATGATGTTTGGATCGTTCATTGCAGGGGCAAGTGCTGAAGGGGGCGGAGCAATTGCGTTCCCGGTGTTCACGCTGATTCTGAAGATCCCACCTGTTGATGCCCGCAATTTTTCATTTGCGATTCAGAGCGTTGGCATGGTTTCGGCAAGTCTCTTGATCATCGGCCGAGGCATTCCAATCGAATGGCGAGGGATCTTCTATCCCGCTATAGGGGGTCTCTTGGGACTTGTCATCGGCACGTACACAGTTCTGCCACTTCTGGAGCCCGTGACAACAAAGTTGTTCTTTGTCTCCTTGTGGATGGCTTTTGGGATTGGACTCTGGCGAGCAAATCGCAACGCATCTCGCATCGTGCGTACAAGTCTCGGGTCTGTTTTGAGCTCAGCCGATGTTCTGCGACTTGTCCTTACCGGACTTGTTGGTGGTATAGTCACTGCGATCTTCGGCAATGGCGTAGACCTTGTGACGTTCTGCATGCTTACGTTGTGGTATGGCATCGATGAAAAGGTGGCCACACCAACGTCTGTAGTCTTGATGAGCATCATCACGGTTGCCGGATTTATCCTGCATGGTGCCGTGATCCGGGATGTCTCCGAAAGCACTATCCATGCCTGGATAGCTGCTGCTCCCGTAGTGCTTGTCTTTGCCCCTTTGGGCGCATGGGTCATTTCCTACTGGAACCGGCTTGCTATTGCGCGCCTGCTTTACACCATCATTGTGGTCCAACTTCTTGGAGCTCTCTACGTGCTTGGTCCAACGCTGCCACACCTCTTGCTTTGTAGTATCGTGATCGCACTTGGGACGCTGGCCATGAGTATGATCGATCGAACAGATACGGTCACAGTTTCAGAAACCACTGGACCATAGGAATCGGGAACGACGACCAATTCGAGTTGTCTTCGAGGTTCAGGAAGTTGCCCTTGTAGCCCGTAAATCCAAACTGCAGCGAACTCTTGGGGCTCATCTTCCAGCGAATTGATGGCGAGATGATGATCGTGGAATACGTCTGGACATCTGTCACAGAACGATACCATTGACTATAGGACCCAAATTCATCGTACGCCCATTCTCGCACAAGGAATGTCTGATCTGACGGAAGCTTTGCTGATCCTGCTTCGGAAATGTAAAAGGCATCGAGAACGAAGCTTATCGTGCTAGAAAGTTCGGTGATCAATCCAACCGATATCCATGCGCGCGGTGTGTTCACGCGTACGTCAACGCGTTGCACGATCGTATCCGTGACAAGTTCACCTGTGCGATAGTCTACCCTCTGAAACTCTCCTTCAAACCGATCAACACCCTCTATGAACGTGCTAACACCATATCCAGCAGAAAGGGATACGTTATTGCGCGAATCGCCTGTTGTAACGGAGACAGTTGGCATCACGATAGCATTGTTACGAGCGACGCTTCCTCCCCAGCCTGCAAAGCCCCCTACCGCAAAGTGGACGTTGCCTTGCGAGCTGAATGTATAGCTAGTTCTACCGATGATAGGTGCGGCAATAACCGAAGACATAATGCCTACAGAGAAACGATCTGTGAGGTAGAGTTCGAAGTCGGTGCTAAACGGCGTCAACTGAAGATGCCCCTGCTCTGCTTCGTGCGGAAGTGCGCCTTGGGTAAAACCATAGTGCGAGCCGAAGGGGGCTTGCCCCAACTCCTCGTAACGCATGGTTTGAGCAGCAGCAGAGCTTGGACCGATCCTGCGAATCTCGTGCTTCGGCACGTAGAGGCGTCCGCCAGCTACGAGAATCACAACCTCCTTCGCATCATTGGAGATGATACGTCCAACGATGATCGTTCGATCATTCTTCTCGATCTCGACAACTGCAGACGTGTCTGCCGACATCTCCTGGGCAGGTAGCATTGATGCAGTGCAAAGTGAAATCAACACTGCGATGATGACGTGTTTGAGTTTCATGGCATTACATCTTTACAAAGACACCAAAGGTTGGGAATGGGGCTGCCCCATACTCATTGAGATCCCCGTCCTTGATGAAGTAGAACGGATAGCCGAACTGAAATGCTGTGGTGTTCGATGCGAACCAGCGAATACCTGGAGACGCAAACATCAGTGTGCCGCGCCTGTCACTGATCTCTGGCAGAATCATCGAGTCAAATACGAATGCCAGCCTACCCCATATCTGCGTCGTTCCAGCAACCGAGAGAAGTGATCGCGAATCCGATTCACCATCAACCGCAACAAGTCCGTATCCCGCAGAGACCGTGATGTTGTTGATGCGAGAACCGAATGTGGCTGATGCATAGGGCACGCCGAAGTAGAGTCCGAGATCTAACCAACCACTTGAACCGGCAAGCAGACCAATAGCCCCATGCAGGCTCTCATTGATCGAAGCACTGTACTTGAGCGATCCAACGATGGGCGAACCGATCCACGTTGTGAGAATACCTGCAGTGAAGTGATCCGAGATTGCAAACTGAAAGTCCGGACCGTACACGTTAAACAGGATGTATGAACCATCTTCGGAGTTTGAGAATCCGTTGGTCGTAAGGAAGTAGCGTGTCGAAAATCTATCCTGACGTTCAGCACGCTCTATGACTTCTGATAGCGATGTATAGCCGGTGCGAACACTTGCGATCAGATACCGTGGTATGATCACAGAACCGATCTTCGTCGAATCAAGCCGAAGCTCTCGGTCGTCCATTGCGACGAGCTTACCAAGGTACTCTGCGCCATCCTGCTTGGTGACCTTTACATAGGACCCAAGCTGTGGCAATCCGTCTTGTTGTGCATAGACCAAGACACTGCTCAGCACTACACAGATGCATACGAAGAGAGTTTTCATTGTTTTCCTGCGCGAGCTGGATACGATGTACAACTTAAACAAGAAGGGGCCCACATGGGGCCCCTATCATTTTGCGTATGTCAGCCGGCGGTTACCAGCACTTTTCCATTGGAACGTATTCCATGCCAAAGGCTTCAGCAACAGCTTCGTAAACGATCTTGCCATCAACAACGTTGAGGCCCAATTCAAGCTCCTTGCTTGCCTTGCATGCGTCCTTCCAACCGTGGTTGGCAAGCTGCACTGCGTATGGCAGTGTTGCGTTTGTAAGTGCAATCGTTGATGTATACGGAACAGCGCCTGGCATGTTCGCAACACCGTAGTGCACAACACCATCGACCACGTACGTTGGGTCTGCGTGTGTTGTTGGCTTACATGTCTCAACGCAGCCGCCTTGGTCTACCGAAACGTCAACGATAACCGAGCCTTCGCGCATGGTCTTGAGCATGTCGCGTGTAACAAGGTGCGGAGCCTTTGCACCAGCGATCAGAACACCACCGATAACGAGATCTGCTGTCTTCACGGCTTCGCGGATGTTTGACTTCGTCGACATCTGTGTGATCACATTCTTCGGCATCACATCATCGAGGTAGCGCAAACGATACAGGTTCGTGTCGAACATCGTTACGCGCGCACCGAAACCAGCTGCGATCTTCGCGGCATTTGTTCCAACAACGCCCCCACCAAGAACGATCACGTTCGCTGGCTTCGTACCTGGCACGCCACCAAGCAGCACGCCGCGTCCGCCCATTGGATGCTCAAGGTACTTCGCACCCTCTTGAGGCGCCATGCGTCCGGCAACTTCAGACATCGGAATGAGCAACGGGAGCGAGCCATCAGACTTCTGCACCGTCTCATAGGCGATACACGTTGCACCGCTCTTGACCATAGCTTCCGTGAGTTCGCGCGATGCTGCGAAGTGGAAGTAGGTAAAGAGTGTCTGGCCCTTGCGGATCAGATTGTACTCAGGAGCGATCGGCTCCTTGACCTTCATGATCATGTCTGCTTGGGCAAAGACTTCGGCTGCTGTGTCGATGATCTTGGCACCAGCTGCGATGTAGTCATCATTTGTGAAGCCACTGCCGATACCAGCGTTGGTTTCAACGATAACGTCATGACCATGTTGACGAAGTGTTTCAACACCGCCTGGTGTGAGAGCAACGCGCTTCTCACTCGGCTTAATCTCCTTTGGTACGCCAATCAACATACGTGTGTTCCTCGTAGAACGGATAGGTTGGTGAATGTTCGAATTTTAGGCCTGCAAAACTGCGAAACGTTCGTCAATTGCCGAACATATAGGCCAGAACTATTGCCAGCGACACCACGGCAATCAGTGTTTTTGCATAGGCCGGGCGCATACTGCGGTGCCACAGGGGCATGGTGGCGAGCTTGAGAACAAGCACTATGGCCACAAAACCGGCCAATTCTGCGCCCAGCCAGATGGCCCAAGCATGGATCGGCATGATTGTCCACCAAGCAAAGACGTGTTCGCCCCCTGACACTCCCCTAATGGCATCTCGAATGGGATACTGGTGGATCGGACTACCCAGAGCAAACAACACAGCCGCGACGAACGCGATGCCATAATAACCCATGGCCTTGGCCATGGGCCTCTGAGACGTCTGATAACCCATGACCACGCGCAGAGCAAGCACACACATCCCTCCGCCCATAACA
>CAZAGH010000039.1:9999-11678 GCA_964484755.1 uncultured Melioribacter sp.
CTGATAACCCATGACCACGCGCAGAGCAAGCACACACATCCCTCCGCCCATAACAAGTGCATGCATGATGTACGTGCGGGAGAGCGAGAGCTCTCCGTAGTGAAGCCCCAAGATTCGTGTGATGAAATCCCCAAGTGGCGCTTCGCGAAGTTCATTGCTCACAATGGTGCGGGAGATCATCGAATACACGTCATCTGGCAGCACGCGCCCAGTCCATGCCATGGCCAGCGCCAGCACGGCAACTCCGATCGACATCAACCACAACCTCGCATTGCTAGCATAAGCTCCGGCAAACCCCAGAAGGGCGGCCCAGAAAAGACTTGTGAGCACAAGTGCAGTTGCCGCATGCTGGTGCATGGCGCGGATGAAGCTGCCCAACGGAGCGTTCTCAAGCGCTACGTGCAGGCTGGCAGCTGCCATGCTCGGCACGAGCTCACCCGTGCGCGCGGGCACAAGTGCCGTGCGACCTGGTACATTGAGTGTGTCGATGAAATTGCCAACCGTATCAAGACGGAGTGAGCCCGAGATGGCAAGGGGCTTACCATCAACAGTGCGAGCGGGTGCATCCGAGGGAATGTAGTACATCGACATTAAGATGCCGGTGATGGCCTGGATGATCACAAAGCCCACAACGATCCAACCAGCACGATTGGCCATGCGTTGAAGGCGTTGTTGAAGTTCCTCACTCATGACGTGGCACCTGTGATATGCACGAGAAGGTCCCCGTTATCAAACGCACATTCATACCGTGTAAGTGGTATGGTTGGCGGACCCGCCACGGGTTTACCGTCAAGATCGAATGCTCCGCCATGGCAGGCGCAGGTGATGCGTCCGCCGTTGGCGTTGTAGGCAAGTGGGCAGCCGGCATGGGTGCACGTAAGATCAAAGGCGATCACGTCCTCTGTCCTGCGAACGAGCAATACGGGTTTGCCGTCTAGGTGGACGGTTGTGCGAGCCCCCTGAGAAAAGACCTGATCAATTGGTCCGACACGATAGGTCTTGCTCGATGTGCGCTTGTCGGTTGTGAGGAACTTTTCAAGTCCAACAGCTGTGCCAGCGATACCGAGCAACGCAACAATCGATCGCATCCACGACCGTCGGTCCATTCTCTGTAATTTTGTTGAATTCATTTCCGTCCGAAAGTTGATCATGCCCGTTCCATTGCTGGACTTAAAAATACAGTACCAAGCACTCAAGACCGAGATTGATGCCGCGCTCATTCGCGTAGCAGAGTCGCAAGCCTGCATTCTGGGTCCAGAAGTTGATGCACTCGAGCGCGAACTAGAGGCCTACCTTGGCGTCAAGTATGCCATTGGTGTCTCCAGCGGAACAGACGCCCTCTTGATGGCAATGATGGCGCTTAACATTGGTCCGGGCGACGAAGTGATCGTCCCAACGTTTAGCTTCTTCGCAACGGCCGGTTGCGTAGCAAGGCTCAACGCCACGCCGGTGTTTGTGGACGTTGACAACGTGACCTATAACATTGACGTAGAGCTTGTGCGCAAGGCCATTACGCCGCGTACAAAGGCCATTGTGCCGGTGCACTTGTTTGGTCAGGCAGCAGACATGGACGCCCTGATGGCACTGAGCGCTGAGTTCAACATTCCGATCATTGAAGATGCGGCCCAAGCTATCGGCACGCAGACAGCAGACGGACGCCGCGTTGGGTCGATCGGCCA
>CAZAGH010000039.1:11778-12931 GCA_964484755.1 uncultured Melioribacter sp.
TTCATGGAAGCTGGTGTGAGCTCGGGTCCAGGTGTTACGTCGTTTGGACCAAAGGATCTCGTGCTGCTCCCCAAGGCTGTCCACGAGGGCACATCCACCGACAACCACATCTTTAATCAGTTCACGATTCGATCGGCACATCGCAACGCCTTGCGCGCGCACCTCGCGGAGCTGGGCATTGGTAGCGAGATCTACTATCCGGTGCCGTTCCATCGTCAGGAGTGCTTTGCAAGCCTCAATTGCAAGGATGAGGATTATCCAATCTCGAACTGTCTCGCTGCGACAGTTCTCGCCTTGCCGATCTATCCCGAACTGCCGGAGTCGCACATCCACGAAGTTGTCAACGCAATCGTTGCATTCGAGAAGTCGATGCACGAGCACACGTCGGAATGTCCGGATTGTGCAGAGTGCGGTACAACACAAGACTAACACACGTTCATCGCCATGATGCAGTTCAACTTTCAATCGATGGGTGACTTGGAACAGATGAAACAGGAGTTCATCCGCAAGCAACGCATCAACGGTGCGCTATTGGGAGGATCACTGCTCATCGTTGGCATTGCCATGATCATGGCCCAACTAGGCGAGCCATCGCTGTGGATGCAGATCCGCATGTGGTGGCCATCGATCGTGATCTTGTTTTTTGCCGTGCGGTTGCTTGCAGGAATCGGCACGGTGAAGTGGACGCTTGTCATGACCGTGGTCTTTGGCATCATCCAACTGCAGAAGCTTGATATCGTGAGTTCGTTCTGGGGACTATTCTGGCCACTGATTCTTGTTGTGATCGGCATTTCCATGCTCATGAAGCGCTTCCAACGTCCAGCCGTGACGAAGGATGAGAACGTTATCTCCGGCGCCGTTGTTGAGTACACCGACAACGATCAGTAAAGGCGCTTACCATGTCCGTCCAACCAGAACGCGTTCGGGATCTCACACCCGATAGACCTGCATCTGCCCAAGGTCCAGTTGTATACTGGATCAACCGCGACCGTCGCACACGCGACAACTGGGCGCTACTCTATGCGCAGGAACAAGCCCGCGAGCGGGGCACACATGTCGAGGCCGTGTTCTGTCTTGTGCCAACCTTTCTCGATGCCGCGCTGCGTCAGTACGAGTTCATGATCAAGGGGCTCGAAGAGCTTGAACAAGATCT
>CAZAGH010000039.1:13031-15635 GCA_964484755.1 uncultured Melioribacter sp.
CGCGACCCCAACGGCTATGTTGGAGTGGCATGGAGTATAGGGGGCGTGCACGATAGAGCATGGTTTGAACGTCCTGTGTATGGCAAGATCCGGTACATGAATGCCAACGGATGCGCACGAAAGTTCGACGTCAAGACCTACATTCGCAGATATGCTCACAACACCCTCTTTCCGTAGCCTCGTTCTCTTCCTTGTCCTTGCCTGCTCTGCAGCTATGCTGCCGGCACAAAAAGCCTACGAGCTCAAGCTTGGTCGTGGAATTAAGGAGTATGATCAGTACTTACTCAAGACGGTCTATGAACAACAGTCACGCACGAGTTACTACAGCGACAACATCATGCGTGGAGACACGACTGACAATGTTGCCATCGTACTCACAGCGCAGTGTAAGGTTGTGAGCGTTACTGTTGATGGACAGGAAAAGGAAAAGCATATCGTGATTCGCAACTTTCAGTTGCGAACGAATACGGACACTTTTGATGTGATGCCAACCGGCACGAAGGTTCGCTGCTGGTTCTCTGACTCAGGCAGCGTCTTTACCGTGAACGATATCCCTGTTCACGACACCGTCGCAGCACTTCTCTCCAACGTGGTTTTGGGCGAAGGGGGCTCGCGCACCGGCGACGTGCTCGATGCAAAGAAGCCCGTTACACTTGGTCAGACATGGAAGATGAACGTCAAGGCCTTTCGCAAGGTCCTCGGCAAAGAGCAATCAAAGTTGATGAAGAAGCTCGACGGCACCGTGACCTTTGCACGCATCGATAGCAGCGGCGCGCAACCAACGGGAATCGTTACAGCGCGCGCCGAGGCACCATCATTCTCGATCAAAGTCCCCGGAGCACCAGCTCCAATGACTGGGTCGCTTGTAGCTGATTTCTCCTACGAAGTGCCACTCGATAATCGATTCCCTCCTGTTGCGCTAAGCACGTCGACCACGCAGAACTACATTGCCGTGCAGGGACTCAACAAACTTGAGTCGCGCGTGTTCACCAAACGTCAGTCGCAATTCATTCGATGACGTCACAGCACGGCCGGGCGCTGCTTGCACTAATCCTGTGCGCTCTGCTCTGGAGCACAGGCGGGATGCTTATCAAGACCATACCGCTCTCGCCCCTTGCCATTGCTGGATCTCGAAGTGCTATTGCTGCTCTCGTGATGCTCACGTGGCACATGGTGCGCGAGCGTGCATTTCGTCCGTCGTGGAGCATGGCTCAGATCGGAAGCATCATCAGCTACGCCCTCACGGTGATTCTGTTTGTGATGGCAACAAAGTTTACGACCGCTGCCAACGCCATACTCCTGCAGTACACTGCGCCCGTCTGGGTGGCACTCTTTAGCGCTGCAGTTGCGCGAGAGCGTTTACGAAGTACCGACATCGCCGTTGTTGTGATCGTCATGCTTGGCATGGTCGTCTTCTTCCTCGACACACTCTCACCGGGAGCAATGACCGGCAACATCATTGCTGTTGCGAGTGGGGTAGCCTTCGCTGGCGTTGCGCTCTGCATGCGCGCGCAGCGCGGAGCATCAACAACGGAGAGCATCATATTGGGCAACATACTCACGGCGATTGTCTGTTTGCCTCTTGCAGGTTCTCTCGCTGTTGACGCAGACGCATTGACGCGTTTACTCATACTCGGCGTCTTCCAGCTGGGCATCTCCTACATTCTGTACGCATGGGCTCTGGCCCATGTATCGGCTATCGAGGCTGTATTGATTACGGTGCTCGAGCCCCTTCTCAACCCGATATGGGTAGGGCTTGCTACGGGCGAGACACCATCGTCAACGGCGATCATTGGGGGCATCATCGTGGTATCTGCCGTTGTAGCCCGTAACTTTGTGCATGCCAGAACCGCTCACACCCAATCAGGTGCGTGACGCCATCCAGGCGTCGATCGAAACCAAGCAGTTGCTCATGGAGCATTGTTCCGGTGCAATCCATGCATGCGGCGTGATGCTTGCACAGGCAGCCACACAGAACAACCTGATTATGCTTTGTGGTAACGGCGGCAGCGCAGCAGATGCACAGCATATCGCAGCAGAGCTGGTTGTGCGCCTACGCAGCAGTGTTAACCGAAGAGCCATTGCAGCCATGGCGCTTACGGTAGACACAAGCATCCTGACCGCTGGCGGCAACGACTATGGATTTGACCACGTATTCGCGCGTCAGGTAGAGGCATTTGGCAAACCCGGTGGCGTGCTCATTGCAATCAGCACAAGCGGCAACTCCACGAACGTGATCAAGGCCGTCGAGCAGGCCAAGTCCATGGGCGTTACGGTAATCGGCTTATTAGGGGGCTTGGGTGGCACCCTTGCTTCCCTGTGCGATGCATCAGTCTGCGTCCCCTCTGACGTTACTGCACGCATCCAGGAATCCCACATCCTCGTGGGGCACATCTGGTGCGAAATGATCGAGGAAGCCATTCTCGCCTAAGGCCTATGTTGGTTTTGTGAGTAATAGCTCATATTTTTGTGAGCAATAACTCACAAAATAGGCTTCGATGTTCCAACGCCATATAACTAAGGTGCTTACCGAACGTCTATGCGAACCACGACGGTTCATGCAGATTGTATTGGGGCCACGTCAGGTGGGTAAATCCACCACGG
>CAZAGH010000040.1:0-15489 GCA_964484755.1 uncultured Melioribacter sp.
GGATAGGTCGCATTGATGAGCAGCACGCGACAGCCCGAAGCAGCCGTCTGCACAACGTTTGGCCACACGTCATAGCGGTTAATGACGAACACATCGGGCGATGTTGCCTCTATGAATCGTCGTGCATTCTTGCGCGTGTCAACAGGCAAGTACAATGCCGCATCAATGCATGGCTGACGCACTGCATGATTATAGCCTGATGGCGAGCTGCAGGATAGCATGATACAAGATTTGGACATCCTGCGCTTGAGCTCATGCATGATCGGGATGACCTGCTCAAGCTCACCCATCGAGGATGCATGAAACAGGATACGTGGGTTCCCGCTTGCCTGCGCAGCACGAAGTAGAGCTTCCTGTTCAGCGCCAGCACGCAGTCGTAGTTTGGGAGACGCAAGTCGACCGGCCCATAACGCCATGCGAAGAAGTGGCAGAATGAGCGCGTTGTACAATATGCTGACCATCGGAGCGGACGTTAGCGGCCGGAGAATGCTGCAGGACGCTTCTCGAGGAATGCAGTCGTTCCTTCCGCAAAGTCTTGTGTGCCACATGTGCGACCAAAGACAGATGCCTCAGCATGCAGACCTTCAAGCAGCGATGTATCGCCAGCAATCTGTGTTGCCTCGAGACAGGCCCGAAGCGCGAGCGGCGCTTTTGCTGCAAGCCCCTTGGCGAACTCAATTGTCTTTTCGAGCAACTCCGCATGCGGATAGATGCGATTGACAAGGCCAAGTCGGTGCGCTTCCGATGCATCAACCATCTCACCAGAAAGAATCAGCTCGATCGCCTTTGCCATTCCCACAAGGCGCGGTAGTCTTTGCGTGCCACCGTATCCTGGTATGATTCCCAGATTGATCTCTGGCTGACCGAACCTTGCGCTGTCGGCCGCAAAGCGCATATGACAGGCCATGGCCAGCTCACAGCCACCGCCAAGGGCAAAGCCATTGACTGCTGCAATCACCGGGATGCCGAGACGCTCGATCAACGAGAACACGCGTTGACCGCGCTCAGCGAAGATCCGTCCGGAATGTGCGCTTTGCTTGGAGAGTTCACCAATGTCCGCACCGGCTGCGAAGGCCTTGGGTCCGCTACCAGTGATAACAACGGCACGCACAGAGTCATCGCGTTGGATGGCTAGAAATGTTGATTCTAATGCTTCCAGAAGCTCACCATTGAGAGCATTGAGCTTGTCTGGGCGATGCAGCGTCACAAGGGCAACACCACTGTTGATTTCGGTAAGGAGTACGTCGTTTTGCATGTGCCAAAACTACGACGCTGAACCACAGGACACCACGTGCAATGAGCGCTTCAAGAGTTCGTGTGAATAACTCAGGTTTATCACTACACTTTCTGGTACTAATTTCTACGCTATATGACGTGTCTCTTTCATCGGCCATCCAGGGTTCTTCGCTCATTGTTGGCCACATTGTTGGCCCTCGGGATGCTTGTTGGTGTGGTCGATGCACCAGGTGCCGCGAGGCAGCGCAAGAGGCAGTCCAAGAAGACCTCGGTAAGGTCCGCATCACGCCAGACAGCCAAGGTTGCCTCCAAGTCAAAGGCATCATCAAAGCGCTCCAAGAAAAAGCGTTCTAAGGCTACCGGTTCCCGCGGCAGGGGGCTCGTAGTTACTGATATCACGCAGCTCAAGCAGATTCGTCTCGATAGTGGCATCGTCTATTCACAGTACCGCACAAATGGTGCTCGACCAATCATCGCACATGTCATCGAGTGTGATAGGATGGTTGCTGGCAATGCGATACGGATTGTTAAGGGCGAGGACCATGCAACTGGCCTTGAACGTCTAAAAGAAATGTCACAACGGTTTGACGCTCGAACAAACCACGTACTCTACGGCATGGTCAACGGTAATTTTTGGAAGGCCGTGTCCAATCTTATGATTGGACCATGCGTGATCGATGGTGAAGTGATTCAGATGTCGAGATATAAGAAGTGGTCGAGTGCTCTGTTCGATGTTCGCAACTCGATGTATATAGATACCTTCGCGCTATCCGGTATGATATCGATCGGATCGAAACGGTATCCGATTGAAAGCGTGAATGATCGCAAGGGCACAGGCGCAGTAGTCTACAATATGTTCGGCGGCAACGTTGTTCCGTTTGTGAGCACAAAACAGATCGAAAAGGCATTTTCTGAGGCTGTTCGCGACTCGTCGGCTGATGTGAATGATTCCACAGAGGCCGAGCTCACAGAGGACATGCTTCGGGCCGAGATTGCAGCCCAGCAACGCGAGCGTGACCTTGAGTTTCCAATGGTAAAGATTCGGGTCCGTTACCTTCGCACGCCTTCTGTGAATTCGACGATCTCGTGCGAGGTTCTGGGTGTGGACACAGGGACCGTTAGCATGCCGCTGCGTGGAGCTATCATCTCGATGCCGAAATCAATGCTCAGCTCATGGCCGCGTGTTCGTGATACGATTCGACTCCGATACGAAACGAATATCCAACAGCAAGTCAAGTTCATGAATGCCGTCAGTGGCACTCCGCGCCTCGTTCGGAATGGCGTTGCCAAGAACGAAGCCGAGCTTGAAGGCAGCACTGCTCGACGTTTTGTGCAGCATACGCTGGCCCGATCAGCCGTCGGAACCAGCCAAGATGGTACAAAGATTTACCTTGTGGCAATCCCACCTGACCGGCCCGAAAATGGCACTCAAGGGGCAACCCTACAACAACTCGCAGAGGTCATGGCTCTGGTTGGTTGTCACAATGCACTGAATCTTGATGGCGGCGGATCAGCCGGGATGACGGTCCAAAATGACCACGTTTTCTACGACGGCATAGACCCACAAACCCGCCGCATTGGTCTTGGTGTGGGTATCGTAAAGCTCGCAAAGATTCTGCGGACGACGGGGTATTAGGAAGCTAATTACCGATTACTGATTACTGATTACTGATTACTGATTACTGATTACAGGCATCAATGCAGAATTTGATTTTGGTGCTTGGAGACCAACTAACCTTTTCCAGTCCAGCGCTGGAAGGGTTTGATCCTGCACAGGACAGAGTGATCATGATCGAAGCGCCAGGCGAGGCCACAGCTGTGTGGTCGCATAAGGCGCGCATCGCAATCTTTCTTTCGGCGATGCGGCACTTCATGAATCAGGTTGCCGAGCTCGGTTGGCCGATTGACTACGTTCGACTGGACGACCAAGGAGAACCATCTTTTGGGTCGCGCTTGCGTGCTGCATTGCACCGACATCGTCCGCAGATGTTGCGGATGGTCGAGGCGGGTGAGTGGCGCATGCAGCAAGAGATTGCTGAAGTATGCGCTGATGAAGGCGTGACGCTACAAGTACTCGATGACACGCACTTTATGTGCAGTCGTCGTGATTTCGAGAAATGGGCGGGTGGTAAGAAAGAGCTACGACTGGAGTTCTTCTACCGCGTGATGCGTCGTCAGTTTAACGTTCTAATGGACGGCAATGAGCCGCTCGGTGGACAATGGAACTTTGATGCCGACAATCGTAGCGCGTATCCGAAGCGAACAGGGCCGGGGATGATTCCTGAGCCCGCAGGTTTTGAACCTGACGAGGTGACTCGTGAAGTGCTTACCCTCGTGGAGAAGCATTTCCCCGAACACCCTGGCAAGCTTGATTGCTTCCGGTGGCCTGTACATCGCGATCAAGCGCTTGAGGCGATGCACCGTTTCATCGATCAGCGTCTAGTGCAGTTTGGAACCTATCAAGATGCAATGTGGACCGATACCCCCGTGGGCTGGCATTCGCTGCTATCGGCCGCACTCAATCTGCATCTGCTCGATCCGCGTGAAGTGATCAACGCTGCCGAAGTGGCTTATCGTAGAGGGCAGGTACCCCTCGAAGCCGCGGAAGGATTCATTCGGCAGATTCTGGGTTGGCGTGAGTTCATTCGCGGTGTCTACTGGCTCGATATGCCGGGTATGAAGGACGCCAATCATTTTGGCCATCATCGAGATTTACCGAGCTGGTTCTGGACCGGCTCAACAAGCATGGCCTGCATGCATGATAGCCTGAAGCAGACGCTGGAGCTGGGATATGCACACCACATTCAGCGCCTGATGGTGATTGGGAATTTCGCGACGCTGGCTGAGCTATCGCCTCAGCAGGTGAGCGACTGGTTTCTCGCGATCTATGTTGATGCTATTGAATGGGTGGAGTTGCCCAATACGGCGGGTATGGCTCTGCATGCGTGTGGGAGCCGTTTCACAAGTAAACCGTATGTAGCCAGCGGGGCCTACATCGGCCGCCAAAGCAATTACTGCTCCGGATGCCGCTATGACCCAGCCCAACGCACCGGCGAAAAGGCATGCCCGTTCACGACGCTGTACTGGAATTTCATTGAGCGGCACGAGAATACGCTAGCGTCCAATCCTCGCACTGCGCTGATGGCGAAAAACCTGCACAGGCTCAGCGCTGAAGAGCGATCGGGTATCGAGCAGCGCGCAGCGCAGATGCTCGATAAACTCGAATCTCTTTGATAAACCAGCTGGTCGCTGTTAATACAACAAGTACTTCTTCCGGAGCTCAATAAACTCGGCGAGTCCGTCGCGAGAGAGCTCAAGCAGGACAGTTTTGTTCGAAAACTTCTCAAGCTCAGCGAGAATCAATGACATACCCGTGGCCTTGATGAACATCTTGCCGTGAGGTGTTGACGCGATCGTGTCGGGAAAGGCTGCTGGGTTGATGCCGCGCACATACCAGAGTGCATGCATCGCAGCTGTGTAGGGCTTCCACGTGCGTTGTGGCTGCAGGTAGTAACCATTGCAGGCCTGGGAAGCGTACTTGCCGTGCAGAGGAGAGAACTTGCCGATTGCCACAGTCACACCAGCAGACTGCATGTCGCGTACAAAGGCAGAATCTGGATGTAAATCAGGCGAGCCAAGGTATTGAAAGGGGCTTGTAGTTCCCATGCCGATGCTGCAGGCTCCTAACTCGCCGATGAGCCCCGTTACTGCATAGCCGCGTATAGCGGCAACGCTTGGGATGTTTGGACTGGTGGGGTACCACGGACGGTTGATGTCCTCCCAGGTCATCGATCGTGTCCATCGCTTACATCGCACGACTGTTAGGTCGCATCGTCGCTTTGCTGTTGTGTTCTTCTGCGAGAGCCATTGCAATTCGTTGGCCATTGTTGCGATCTCACCGAGCGTCATGCCGTGTACGTATGGGATTGGTAGTCTACCGATGAACGACATCACATCCCGATTGAGAACATTTCCGTCGACCACAACTCCACCAAGAGGATTGGGTCTATCAAGGATCATACACGCCAGGCCGTACTCGGCACAGGCGTCCATGACCTCAATCATCGTAGACATATACGTGTAGGAGCGCACGCCGATGTCCTGCATGTCGACCACCACGACGTCAGCATTGGCCAGCAGCTCCCGTGTTGGTCTGCGCAGCGCTCCATAGAGACTCTTTGCTGGAATGCCATTGACGGTGTCGTCGAGTACATGCTTGCCCGCAACAACGATTCCATGATAGCCGTGCTCGGGTGTTAAGAGTCTGACGAGATTAACATTACCGGCAGCAAGAAATTCCTCCAACGTTGAGCTGTTCCTGTAGCTACGCGCAGCTGCATGTGTGACAAGTACAATGCGCTTGCCACGCAGCATAGCAAACTTGGTGTCGATCAGATTATCGATACCGAACTTTACTTGTGCATCGACCATTGTGAGCTCGGCGAACAACAGGCAGACTAGAAAGAGATATCTCATGCGTGTTGTTGAGCTCGTGGATGAAAGAGCGTATGAACCTCTTTGACGTACTCGCGATCGATATGCGTATAGATCTGCGTTGTTGCAATGTCTGCATGCCCCAACATCTCTTGCACGGCACGCAGGTCTGCGCCTCCCTCCAACAGGTGTGTTGCAAAGGAATGACGGAACATGTGGGGATGAACATGCTTCTCGATTCCGGCTCGCATGCATCCTTCTTGGATGAACTTCCAGACAGACATTCTGGAGAGCCCCTTTCCTCGCACATTCAGAAAGAGAATGTCGTCGGTTTCTGCTGAGCGAATGAACGAGCCCCTGGCAAGTCGTTGATACCGATCGATCCATTGCAGTGCCGCTGTGCCGATCGGTACGAGCCGCTCCTTCGAGCCCTTGCCATAGACGCGCACAACTTCGAGATCGGCCAACACATCGCGCTGACGAAGCGTGATGACTTCACTAACGCGTAGGCCGCAAGCATACATCGTTTCGAACATGGCACGATTGCGGATCATGGCAGGCGTTGAATCATCGAAGGCACGAAGAAACGTATCTATCTCCTCAGGCGATAAACAATCTGGAAGATGGCGGCCAGCGCGTGGCACATCCATGGCCTCGGTAACATCGCGGTCGATCCTTCCGTTGCTCACAAGGAACCTGTGCAGGTGTCGGATGGAGGCAAGGTAGCGCGCACGGCTACTTGGAGCGATTCCCGCGTTGGTGAGCGATTCAAAATACTGCCGCACATCCGATAGGCTGCTATCGGCAAAAGACGCACGCTCAAGGCCCGTGAGAAACAGAGCATACTGATGTGTGTCGCGTTCATATGCCGCAATCGTTGCAGCAGAGAGTCCGCGCTCGAGACGCACGTATTGAAGGAACTGCGTTAGGTCGCGTCTGATAGCAAACGGGATGTCCATTACGATGCCGTAGTGCCTGAGTCTTCCTTGACGTCCATGTAGCGCACACGCTGATGGGAAGCGCCAAGAAGTGTCTTGACAAACGACTCCTTGATCACGTCAATGTCATGCATGGTAAGGGGCGATTCGCTAAGCTGACCATCGCGTAGTCTGTCGATTACGATTTGGTCGACAGCTTCTTCGATCTCGTTGCGCTCCCGTGTGTTGACAAGCCGTGAGAGTGCTTCGACGGCATCGGCAAGCATCACGATTGCTGTTTCCTTTGAATCTGGCTTCGGACCAGGGTAGCGATAATCGTCAGCATCTACAGTCAGTCCCTCAGCAATAGCTTCCTCCTTTGCCTTGGCGTAGAAGTGTTTGATGACCATCGTCCCATGATGCATTGGAATGAACTTCCAGATGCGATCGGGCAATCGGTTGTCGCGCGCAAGGGCGATGCCTCCTTGCACGTGCTGACGGATAATCGTTGCGCTCTTCTTTGGCGTGAGTTTATCGTGCTTGTTATCGATGCCAATCTGATTCTCGATGAAGTACTCAGACTTCTCGATTTTTCCTATGTCGTGGTAGAGCGCACCAACACGGGCAAGAAGTGGATTAGCGCCTATGGCTGCAGCTGCCGATTCGCTCAGGTGCACCACCGACATTGTATGCTGATAGGTACCAGGCGCACGTTCGTTAAGCTGATGTATGAGTGGATGGTTGATGTCGTCAAAATCCTCAAGACGAAGATCCGTGGCCAGGTTCATTGCCCGCTCCATTACTAGGATCACTGCGAGAGCTACAAGAGGGGACAAAATGGCGTTAACAGAAGCGGCACCAAGTTTGAGCAGTAGCGGAAGAAGCGCTGTGGCACGCTCAAGTTCAAGAGAAACCGTCACGACTACCAAGCCGGCCGCGATGGCAAAGATCGATGTAAAGACCTGTGTACGACTGCGCAGGTTTGTTGCAGAGTATGCGGCCATGGCCCCACCAGCGATCAGTACAACAGCAATGATGTGGTCATTGCCACGCGCAGCAGCTACGGAAAGTGAGCATGCAAGCGTTACAACGATCGCCGTGCGGACATCATACAGGATTGAAACCAGCATGGCCATGCCGGGCACGATGATGGTGTATTCAAGGGGCAAATCAGACGGCAGAATGATGGAGAGCCAACCTAGTCCGGCAGAGACAACCGGCATAGCAAGAAGCGTTGCTAACTGTCCGTTGCGCATGAACGACGTGCGGCGCACGAAATACAGATACAGCGCAAGCATGGCGATAAGCACGATGGCATGACCGAGTGAACCCAGCGCTGAGAGGATCGAAAAGCGGCTGGTTGATCTGGCGAGTTCGGAAAACCGATAGGCCGACAACCGCGTCAAAATCTTCTCGTCGATGCGATCGCCTTTGCGGACGATTACGTCGCCTTGATGGATGATCTCTAGCGTTGTTGCGACACCTTGTTCGGCTCGAACGCGCTCGGCATCCCATGCCGCGCGGTCGAGCACAATTGTTGGCAGAGCAGCACGCTGTAGCGTCGAGATCAATACGCGCCGCGCAGCAGGGGGCACGTCCTGCAACTGTGCCTCAACCTCACGCATGGCTCCAAGCGAGTCGGGCACCGAAGCAGCAGTGAGCGTAACCTCTTCGCCGGATGGCATTCGCTCGACATAGATCGAGGCTTGCGTTGAGTCCAACGAGCTGGCTCGGAATCCTCGCTGATACAGGGCTCGCAGTGCAACTTCACCACGGTCCATAACCAACGTGCGGACACTGTCTGGAATCGACCGTGAGAGCTCCTTGAGCTTTGTGAGGCTTCGCTGCAACGCATCATTTGCATGACGTACGTAAGGTGGAACTTCGGCACTGGCAGACCGTTTCTCAGCTGCGAGCGAATCCTCGCTTTTGAGCACAGGGAAAGGATACTCTGCTACGATTGGCTCCTCAGTCCACGTTGTACCGATGCGTGATCGATCAAACGCGGCGTGTTGCGCCTCTCCGAGACCGCCAGGCAGGAAGAAGACGAGAATGAGGATCGATGCAACAATGAGCACGATACGCAGAGCCTTCGAGGTTGCAAGCCCCTTACCAGCCTCCTGGAGTCGGTCTTCGCCTTGCAGCTGCTCAAAGAGTGTAGGACGGTTTCGTGCCATGGCCTATGATCACTTTCCGGTGAATTGCGGCTTACGCTTTTCAATGAAGGCTGCAACACCTTCTCGATAATCGGCCGAATCTCCCGCGCGTTGCTGGTATTCGGCTTCGAGCTCGAGCATTTCATCGAGGGATGCTGTGAGCCCCTTCTGGAGAAGTTGCTTTACAAATCCGTACGACTGTGTTGGACCCTGCGCATACTGCAGCGCAAGTTTCCTAAGAGCTATAGGAAATGCCTTCGGGTGCGCAACGGAGTTCACAAGTCCCATGTTAAGCGCCTGCTCTGCCGTGATGGGGTTGTTCAATGTCGCGAATTCAAATGCCTTGCTATAACCCATCATGCGGGGATAGAAGAATGTTGCGCCGGAATCGGGGATCAGTGCAATACCAATGAATGCCTCGACAAGTTTGGCTGCTGAACTCATGATGCGAAGGTCGGCAGCAAGGGCGAGTGAGAGACCGGCACCAGCAGCAACGCCGTTGATGCCGCAGATGATCGGCTTGGGCATATCCTGCATTGCCCGAACGATCGGGTTGTAACGTCGGTTCAGGGAGTCGCGAAGGTCACGCTTGTCGCCTGACTTCGGAGCGTCCTTAAGATCTTGGCCAGAACAGAAGGCCTTGCCAGCGCCTGTGAGTACGACGCAGCGTACATCGTCGTTGTCACGGGCATGAGCAAGTGCAGCCTGGAGATCTGTCGTGAGTTGTTCGTTGGCGGCATTGTACGAATCAGGACGATTGAGCGTGATCGCACAGATGCCGTCAGAGATGTCAAATAGCAGTGTCTCGAACGTCATATTTACTTGCCCTTCCATTCTGGTTTACGCTTCTCAACAAATGCCGCCATGCCTTCTTTCTGGTCTTCGGTAGCAAAGAGCATGTAAAAGTTCTTTCGTTCAAACTCGAGTCCACCCTCAAGCGTGGTGCTGTGCGCTTTGAGCACAGCCTCTTTCGCCAATCGAGCCGCTACAGGGGCCTTCGAGGCAACTTCTCCAGCCAGTGCGAACGCCTCTTCGAGATAATAGGCAACAGGCACAACGCGGTTGACAAGTCCAGCCGCTTGCGCTTGTGTGGCAGAGATCATACGTCCAGTGAGGACGATTTCCATAGCCAGTGCTTTGCCCACAGCACGCGTTAAGCGCTGCGTGCCGCCCGCACCTGGCATAACTCCGATGTTGATCTCTGGCTGACCAAACTGCGCGGTGTCGCTGGCAACGATCATATCCGCGTGCATTGCAAGCTCACAGCCCCCTCCGAGCGCAAAGCCACTCACCGCAGCAATGATGGGTGTCTTCACGCTGCGAATGCGCTCCCAACGCGCGAACTGATCGCGCTCAAGCATCGTCGTGAGCGATGCGTCGGACATCTCTGTGATATCAGCACCGGCTGCAAATGCTTTTTCATTTCCGTGCAGAACAATGCATCGAATGGAAGGATCGGCATCGTATGCCTCGAATGCTTGCACGAGCTCGATCATCGTTTGCAAGCTCAGTGCGTTCAGAACCTGCGGACGGTTCAGCTGGATTGCTCCAACGCCCGGCTGTGGGATGTAGGTGGCAATACACGTAAATTCAGTGGACATCGACGTTCTCGGTTGTGAAATGTCATCAAAAATACGCCATGGATAACCTCTATTCGCCCACAATTACGGCCGCCGATCAGATTGTTATGCCCGATGCAGAAATGCAGCGTCACATCGCAGCGCTGCGTCTTCGTGATGGCGAAGGAGTACGTGTTCTCAATGGCAGGGGGCTTGTAGTAACCTGCCGAGTGCAGCGTCAGGCCGGTGCGGTTATCCTACCAGTCGTAGATCATGTGGAGCATCCAGAGCCGCGCCAGCTCACGCTAGCTTTGGGTGTGCTCGACAACCGAGATCGCTTCGAGTTTGCCGTCGAGAAGGCCACCGAGCTTGGTGTAACGCGCATTGTTCCCGTGCTCTGCGACCATGCACGTCATGCACGCAGCACAACAGAACGTCTGCAGCAAAAGGCCATAGCAGCTATTACCCAGTCTGGAAATCCTTGGCTTCCAAAAATCTCAGAACCAACAGCATTCGACAGCCTGCCGCATGCAGACGTTGTAATCCTGGGCGATGCTCAAGGCGAAACGCCGAGCAGTCTCTCGTACGATGATACGATGGTTCTTGTCGGTCCTGAAGGGGGCTTCTCAGCACGAGAACTCGAGAAGCTTTCCTCAAAGCCGAACCTTGTTCGATGGCGCATCGGAAAAAACAGGTTGCGGGCTGAGACAGCAGCCGTGGCATTGGTATCCCACGCCATATGTCTGTAGGGGCGAGCCGCTGGCTCGCCCGATAGAGCCGCTGGCTCGCCCGATAGAGCCGCTGGCTCGCCCGATAGAGTGCATAAGAAAAAAGGGGCGCGAAACATCGCGCCCCTTTTTGTTTAGTTCGAGGTCTCTGGTTTCCCGCGTTCGCGGGAAAGACGGATCAACGTACCACAACCACGTTCTTTGTTGTCACTGCGCCGTTGAGCGTTGTGCGCACGAGATATGTACCAGATGACAATTCGTTGACGGGGATAGTAACCAGTTGAATTGATGGGGCAATGGTCTCGTTGAAGAGTACCTGCGTGTTGCCGGTAGCGTCTGAGAGTTCAACGCGGAGTGAGCCCCCTTGCTGAGCCACGATTTCCATCATGCCGCTTGTTGTCATCGGGTTTGGAGAGATGCGAACGTTCGATGACATTTCGCGTTCTTCGTCAACAGATGTTACAGCGTTGAGGAAGAAGCGCCCAGTAACCGGACGGTGATCAGATACTGTTGTTGAGTATGATGTGAGGTAGCGCTCTGGTGACTCAACAAATGTGCGGTAGTGAAGGGGCTTCATCTCGCTCGAAACAACGATGTGATCGAGGAATCCACGGTTGAAGCCGATGTATGATGAAAGACCTTGACGCTCCAGCTCGGCTGTAGCGGCGAACCAGTTGTCTGTGTCGTTCAGGAACACCGAATAGCAAGATGGCAGAGTTGAGTCCACAGTTGTCGCCAGAAGTCGGTCGTTGAAGTCGCCCATGACAACAACGTTTGCATCACCGTAGAAATCCTTCAAGTACTGGTGAAACGTCTCGGCATCAGTCTTACGACGCTGATAGTCATCAGCAGCTGTTGAGTCGCTCGTTGCCTTTGCATGAATGTTGAAGATGCTCACGCGCTTTGTGACACCTTCTACCGTTGCATCAAATGTTACGCGGAATGGGAAGCGGCCATTGCCCCATGCACGCGCACCACCGTTGACAGCAAGACCGTTGTCGACTGGCTTGACGGTGTTCGAATTGTAGATGTAGGCAAGTTTCTGATCCGACGTTACTTCTGTTGCGAACAAGCGTCCATAGGAGCCTTTGATAGAATCACTGAGAGCTGCCAGGGCCTGATCTGAGATCACTTCCTGAAGTGCATAGATATCTGCTTGTACCGTATCCATGATGATACGGATGCGCTGACGCTGAAGGTCCTTGTTGCGCTGACCCAACGTTGTGTCTGCAGTGCCGTACCACTCAAGGTTCCATGTGGTCATGTCGAATGTGCGCGACTTGCTCACAGTGTCAACAGCGATAGGGGGCAAGCCAACATCTTGCGCAAGACGCGGAAGAACTTGATATGCGCCGCGGAACTGACTGATTACGCCAACGATATCTACCTCGCCTGATGGAATCTCAAGATTGTTCACCCCGATCTCACATGCACGGTCGATGCGGATCACGATGTCGTTGCCGAAGTTATCAATGGCGTTGTAGCTACGATTACCTTCGAATCGACCCGTTTCAACAAAGCGAACCTTGCGAAGCTTTACGAGAACTGCTTCGTTGCCTTCACCGATGTTTGGGATTGTGGTGCTCTTAGCCGCAGGCTCCTCGCGCTGGATTGGTACGACGGTAAAGCGCAGACCTGATCCACCGAGCTGCGTTAGGCCTGTGCCTGGAGCACCCGTTGTCTGACCAAACTCGGTAAGGGTGGCATTCTCGACAACGACTGAGTCGCCGATCTTCACTCCATTGCGCATCTGCTCATTAAAGACAGCAATCCCTGCAGTGCGGTCTTGCATGTAGACAACGTTTGAGAGCTGCGAAGCAGAGGTTACGCGTCCAGCAACTTTTGTTACCGTACTGTTGAACTCTTGCTTCTTTGCATCAGCAATCGAGATCGGGTCTTGTGCATAGACGGTTGCCGCAAGCCCAACAACCAATGCGATGGAGAGAGAGAGACGTTTCATCATGAATGACTCAAAAAGATAGAGAGGGTTAGAAAATGTCGAGTGTGAGATCGTCAGTTGTTTGTGGTTGAGTATCGTAGGTGTACAACATGTATGAACCACCCGCGAATAGTTGGACATTCGTCAGCCTGGCTAGCACGTTGGTAGTTCCGGCTTCCCGAATCTGAAACGAGTGTGTACCCGGTTGGATGATGGTATACGATGGCGAACTGATGCCAGGCTCGAAATCTTGGGTCATCAGCCGTTGGCCATTTGACCATACCTCGACAAAATACGCTTTGTCAACGTTCTCAGCCATGTGCGTGAATCGAATCACAGCATGCTGCGTGCCGCTTGGCAATGTCGTGTCTTGAATCTCCCGCCTAAACTCAACGAGACCATTGGTATCGCCTCTGGCAAACAGTATAACGCGAGCATTACCACCGAGCGTGTAACGAAGGTTGGATCGAAAGACAGTTGTTGGCGATCCCAGCGTAAACGTAACTGGCCTGCCGGCAGCGATCTCAACATATTGTGAAGCTGTCCCTCGGGCAGCATCGAGGACAATCGTGCTATCGAAGATGACGCGAGTCACGGGCACGTTTTGTGTGACGTTCACAATCCGAACCTGAGCTGGATCTGGAGTAGGAAACGTAATCACCCCGTCGCTGCAGGCAGATGTAAGAACTGCTAATGCCAGGGTGAGCACAAGAGAGAGTGTTCGAGTTCGCATACGTTAAAATGAGTATCGCATGCCGATCTGCATGCGCCAACGTGAGAAGAAGTTGTCGGTGTTGTAAATCCCGGCCTGCCCATTTGTGACAGGTTCTGTGTAGGACATCATCAATCGGCCCTGATTGTCGAACGGTTTATTCTGACTATTGAGCACAAGCCCGAAGAGGTTGGAGCTCTGGAAGTCTACAAAGCGTTGTAAGCCCCATGAAGGATTCAGAAGGTTTAGGAAATTCTGGACATCAAGTGTGAACTGAACCTTGTGATTTGAGAACCCAGGGATGTCTTGAGTGAGTCGCAGGTCGAGTTGGTTGATCCATGGCTCGCGCAGCGCGTTCCGCGGGAGAATCTGCCCCTGATATGATTTCAGGATAGGGTTAGCATTGATCAGTGCCATCATCTGGGCCCAGATCTGATCTGGCGAACGAAGATCTGAGGCATCTGTAGGCTTTGGAATCACAACGCGTGTGTTGTAATCGTCTTCGCGTGGGATGTAGACGAGGTCATTACCACCGGCAGCATTATCGCCGTTGTAATCTTGGGCGTAGCTTATCGAGTATGGACGCCCCGAAGAGCCGGAGTAGAAAACGCCAAGTGACGTGATGTAGCCCTTGGTCCATGTGTACGCATATGTGGCATTGATCGCAATCCGGTGCAGCTGGTCAAAATTGGAAATGCCAACGGTCACGTTGTTCGGGTCGATGGCATCGGTACTTGTCCATTGAGAGCCGGCCGTGGCGGCAGTCGATGAGTTGAGATCCTGCGTACGTCCGTATGTATACGATGCCATTCCGCTGAGTCCGGGAATGAACTCATTGTTCTGATCGATCTTGAGCTGCGTTGAGAACGAATACTGCTGACCGCCGTCGCGGCTACGTAGCAGGATCACTTGTGTGAACCGCCGGTCAACCAGCGAGTCTGCCGCGCCCCCTGCATACATTTTTCGTCCGTCAAGTGGCGAAACCCCGAGCGATGTGTCACCACTGTTGATGTAGCGCATGTTTGACTGACGCAGGTTAAGGTTAGCATAGTCAACCTGATTCAGGAATCGGCCATACATTCCTTCAAACGTGATGGTAACATCCCGAGCCACCTTAATGTCTGTTGCAAGTGTAGACCTCCAAACCTGCGGAAGGTTGAAGTTCTGATCAGTAATGTTGATCGCCGTTGTGTTAATGGGGCTTCCAGGATACGATGAATCTCCAGGGCGCAACGCTGGCCTTGCAAGGTCCCACTTCATCGGCGTGCCATCGAGAGAGTTGATGGCATTGGGCGAGTTGTTGGCACCCAGTTCGGCGCGGAAGAGGTCCATACCGGTGTTCGAATACTGATTCGACAGCCATACTGCCGCCACCCGTCCCGTGAACAGGCCTGTACCACCGCGCAGCTGTAGCGTTTTGTCGCCACTGATGTCGTAGTTGAACCCAAATCGTGGGGAGAACAACATGATGCCTGTTGGCACCGAGGAGGTGCTGCGTCCAGGGAAAGCTGATGCAAATGCCGGGTTTTCATATGGTGTGTCCCAGAAAACAGGCATGTCGAGGCGCAAGCCTCCAACGAGACGAAGCTGTTCGTCAACTTGCCACTCATCCTGGATGTATCCGCCGAACTGAGCCATGCTCCATGCAGCGCGGGGCATGGGATTGCCATTTGTAACGGCCGTGTTGGCGTAGCTTACACGGTAGAAGTTGGCTGTGCTGTCGGCGAACGCGTCGACTGACGCATACTGGATAGAGCCGAAGTAATCCTGAATGAACAGGTTGTTGAAGAGCGATATCTCGTTGTGCG
>CAZAGH010000041.1:0-2327 GCA_964484755.1 uncultured Melioribacter sp.
ATCGGAGCAGCTCGGTAAGGTTAAGATGACAGTTACGCAGATCAATGCTGGCTCTCAGCATAACGTTGTGCCGGATCGATGCGACTTCGTTGTGGATGTGCGCGTGACCGATGTCTACACAAATCAAGAGGTCGTTGACGTGATTCGTGAACACGTGCAATGTGATGTTGTGCCCCGATCCATGCGATTGCAGTCATCCTCGATTCCAACTGCACATCCGCTTGTCCAGGCCGGATTGGAACTCGGCATGCGGACCTATGGCAGTCCGACAATGTCCGACCAAGCGCTCTTGCCGAATGGTGTTCCTTCACTGAAGATCGGTCCTGGCCATTCATCGAGATCACACACGCCAGATGAATGGATCGGTATTGATGAACTCGAAACTTCTATTCCGACATTGATCAACCTACTCGACACCATGATGCGGAGGTTAACGTGAAGCTATGGGATAAAGGAACTCCAATCGATGCGATCATGGAGTCGTTTACAGTAGGCGATGACCGTACGGTTGATGTGCGCCTTGCTCGGTGGGATGTTGTCGGATCAATCGCTCATGCTGAAATGCTTGGTGCTGTGGGATTGATTCCACACGAAGAATCACAGCAGCTTATTACTGCGCTGAGTGAGCTTCTTGCAACAATTGATTCGGAAGGCATTGTCATTGAAGATGGTGTCGAAGACATCCATTCGCAGGTTGAGAAGATCCTTACCGAGAGACTCGGCGATGTTGGAAAGAAGGTCCATACTGGTCGTAGCAGAAACGATCAGGTGCTCGTTGATCTTAAGCTCTTTCTACGTCACGAACTCCGCATGATCAAAGGTGCGGTGCGAGAACTTGCCAGCCTACTCATCGACCATGCTGAACGTCACGCAACAGTTCTCTTGCCCGGATATACGCACTATCAAGTGGCGATGCCTTCCAGCGTAGCCCTTTGGCTAGGGGGCTATGCAGAGGCCCTTATCGAGGATATGCGCGTGCTTGATATGGCGATTGATGCGGCCAATGCTAATCCCCTCGGTAGTGCTGCTGGATATGGTACCCGGTTGCCCCTTGACAGAATGCGTACGACAGAGGCGCTCAACTTCGACCGTGTGCATGTTACGAGCACGTTTGCCCAAATGTCGCGTGGACGTACCGAGAAGCTCGCAGCATTTGCTATCGGACAGGTCGCATCGACGCTAGCGCGCTTTGCATCTGATGTGGTGCATTATGTAAGTCAGAACTTTGCCTTCGTCTCTCTGCCGGATTCGCTGACCACAGGCTCGAGTATCATGCCGCACAAGAAGAACCCCGATGTATTCGAGGTTCTACGCGCGCGCTGCAATCGACTGCAGTCTGTTGTTCAAGAGATCACACTCATTTGCACAAATCTGCCATCTGGTTATCACCGTGATATGCAGTTCACGAAAGATCGGATCGTGCACGCAATTGATGAGCTCGGACTTTGTGTGCGCGTAGCGCAACATGTGACGCCGATGATCATGCCGCGCATCGACATACTTGATAACGAAATGTATGATGCACTCTTCAGTGTTGACCGGGTGGACGATTTGGTGCGTCAAGGCATGCCGTTCCGCGAGGCATATCGAATCATTGCACAGCAGGTTGCTGAGGGCAAATCCATGCGCAACAGCGACACGGCTTCAAGTAGCACCGCGGCACTCGGTAGCGTTGGTAATCCGGGGCTCGAAGAGCTACGTAGAAGATTTACTGCCTAGGCGATTTGCGAACCATTGAGCAGCTAACATGCCGAGCAGGCTGCCTGCAAGCACATCACTCAGATAATGTACGTTGAGCATGATGCGTCCGAGTGCGATGGCGATGCCGACAACCCAGAATGCGTGCCTTGCACGAGGATATGCAGCAGCACCAGCAACCGCTATGGCAAGCCCCGTTGTAGCATGTCCGCTGGGAAATGAATTCCACATATAGTCCATCTGGAACCCAAGCACATTCCACTCGGTGATCGACTGTTCAATAAACAGTGGTGGACGTGGACGACAGGCGATGACCTTGATGATGTTCGCAATGATGCCCGACGCAGCAACAGCAGCAAAAAGACGAAGGTGGTTGTATGCCTCGTCACGTCGTGATCGCCAAGCTACACCCGTGATCACGATGCAGTAACCCAAGATCCAGTGTGCTTTACCTGCTTCCTCTAACCAGTGACCAAGTATGCGACTGAAATCCGTCTGCGTACTTTCGATCCAGAGGGCAAGGGGCTTGTCGAGCCACAACATTGAGGCAACGATAGCCGCAAGCCAGACGATGATGATCTGTGCTAAACGTTGCTTCACTTCTTGCTAGGCTTCTTTTTCGGAATGAC
>CAZAGH010000041.1:2427-15395 GCA_964484755.1 uncultured Melioribacter sp.
GAGTCGAGGTCCGACCAGGTGGACTTTACACTTGCTACAATCGAGCGAACTTCACGAATGCGTTTGATTGCTTTATTGACCTCTGAGAGCTTCGTGTTGATCTGCTGGTGAAGCTCGAACTGGGCAACAAGATCTTCGCGTGGTGTGTCGAGCCTTGGATCCATGCGGATCTCAAAGGGAACAGTTTCTGATTGATCGCCAAGTGTGAAAGTTGCCTTGTACCATCCGGGCACAGCAAGTGGCCCCTCGGTGCCGCCACCCCAGAGGAGTGCGCCCTCGAGTTCTTCGGCATCTGGCCAGCGCATATTCCAAGTAAACTTGTTTAGGCCACGAAACAGCGTTGGTGCCTCACTCGATGCACGTTGGAGAGAGTCGACGTGGAAATTGCGATCAATCTTGATCGGCTCTCCCTTCGGAGTTGTTGTGCTCGAGAACGCTATGATACTATCGCCTTGTTCTGTTCGGATCGTGATGCGCAGCTCCTTCGATGTAGTGTCCGTTAGCGTGTAGAACAACTGGACACCCGATGGTGCATTCTCTCCAACGTTCATTATTGGGTTGCTCCATGAGCCCCCTGCCACGCGATAGGTGTGACGCGGAGCATGTGCCGTAAGAAGCTTTTTGGAAGGGGCTGAGTATTGATGCAGTGGTGTCAGGTCGTCAAGGATCCAGAAAGAGCGTCCATGCGTGCAGATCACGAGATCCTTTTCCGTTGGATGTATGACGAGGTCGTGAACAGGTGTGACTGGGAAGTTCAGTCGGAACCTGCTCCATGTTGCTCCAGCATCGAACGATATGAAGATTCCTTGTTCTGTGCCCGCATATAGCAGCCCCTTGCGGAAGGGATCTTCGCGAACAACACGTGCAAAAGCACCTGTTGGGATGCCTTGTGTAGTCAGCGTCCAAGATGCGCCGTAGTCTGTTGTCTTGTAGATGTATGGAGCCATATCGCCATGCTTGTAACGGTTGACCGCGGCATAGACGGTGCCGGCATCAAAAGGAGATGGCGAGATCATGCTGATAAGTGATTCAGGCAGACCCTTTGGAGTAACGTTCTTCCACGTGTTGCCATTGTCGGTACTCACATGTATCAAGCCGCAGTCGCTTCCTGTCCAGAGAACGCCTTGTTTGACGGGGGACTCAGCGAAGGTGAAGATGGTGTTATAGACCTCGACGCCGGTGTTATCCTTTGTAATCGGGCCACCGGAGGGCTGCTGCTTTGATGGATCATTTCGCGTAAGATCGGCACTGATCTTTGTCCAACTCATTCCCTCGTTTGTGCTCTTCCAAACGTGCTGCGATGTCGTGTAGAGCACCTTCTTGTCATGCGGAGAGAAGACAAGTGGGAACGTCCATTGAAAGCGTTCGTTGCGATCAATCGAACCTTCTCCAATTGGATTTTCAGGATAGACAGAAATGTCTTGTTCCTGATTCAGCTTGAGCGACTTACGGCCGATATAGCCTGAGTAATTACCTCCGAATGTGATGTCGGGGTCTGTGGGGTGCGGGATTACATAGCCACTTTCAAAACCTGCAACAGGATACCAGTCGTTCTTACCAATTGACCAGCCCCCTATCACCCGATGCGGAATCGAGCAGGTTGTATTGTCTTGTTGCGCGCCATAGAGCCGGTAGGGGAAGTGATTGTCGACGCTTACATGGTAGAACTGTGCCGTTGCAACGTCGTCCTCTGTCCAGTGCTTCCACCCATCCTCTGTAACGACTGCTCCTCCGTCGTCGCCGATGATCATGCGCTTAGGATCTGTTGGGTCGATCCAGAGGTCATGATGGTCGCCATGGTTCGAACCGAGTCCGGTAAAGGTGCGTCCGCCATCTGTACTCTTGTGCCATCCAACATTGAGTACATAAACAGTGTTAGCATCGAGAGGGTCGGCATAGACATGGTTAAAGTACCATGGACGCTGACGGATCTCGGCATACGTGCTCACGCGTGACCACGAATAACCTCCATCAACACTTTTGAACAGACCACCGTGCTCGCTTTCGATCATTGCCCAGACGAGGTTACGTTGGGCGCGTGAAACATCAACATTGATCTTTCCGAGGATACCCTTTGGCATTCCGGGGCTCGTTGTGATTTCAAACCATGTCTCCCCACCATCAATACTTTTGAAGAGACCGGAGCCCTTGCCTCCACTACTCATGCTGTATGCATTGCGGTATGCCTGCCAAAGCGAAGCATACATGATGCGTGGATTATTAGGGTCCATCTTCAACGTCATGCCGCCGGTGCTATCATTGCGATAGAGCACCTGGCGCCAGGTATTGCCGCCATCGGTTGATTTGTAGATGCCTCGTTCTTCATTGGCTGTAAAGACATTGCCCATCGCAGAGACAAACACAACGTTCTCATCATTGGGGTCGACAACGATGTCTGCTATCATCGTTGCTTCGTGCAGACCGATGTGCCTCCACGTATGGCCACCATCGGTGGTCTTGTACATACCATCGCCGGGCGAGATGTTGCCCCGGATGTCTGTCTCGCCCATTCCGACATAAACAACATTGGGATCGGAGGGGGCGATAGTGATCGCCCCCACACTTGAAGATCCGAATGTTGCATCAGAGACCGATCGCCAGTTCTCACCTCCATCTTCAGACTTCCAAACGCCCCCTCCCGTAGCTCCGAAGTAGTACGTCGACTTCAGGTCTGGGTGCCCTGCAACGGCCAGGGATCGTCCCCCCCGGTAGGGACCTATGCACCGAAACTTCATCGCTCGAAATGTGTTATCGAGTTGCTCTGTTCTTGGCGTGGGAAGAAGCTGTGCGCTGAGCACAGCAGGAAGAATGAGGAGGGCGAGAACGAGTCTCATTAGGCATTTACCGCATGAGTTTGACAGATTCCTTTCCATTGGAAAGTAGATATGTGCCATGCGGCAGCATGCTACAGTCAATGGTTTGCGAACCCGAAACTACGGCAGAAAGCGGAGTCAAACGACCTGTGATGTCGCTGATTATAACGGAGCTGCCCGGCTCGAAGGGCAGTCTGACTGAGCCAGACGTAGCCAAGATGCCCTTGGGCAGCGAAGGTGTCTCAATATCGCTAACGGAGACGGCGCTTAGCAGGTCGTAGATGACGACATCAGAGGCTGGTTCGTAGGTGTCCTTGCGGAAGGTCTGTGTTACCCAAAGATCATTTCCACGAAGCGCGATGCCCTCTGGCTTGGCAGCAAGTCTAATTGACTTGATGTGTTCACGGGTCTGAAGATTGAAGATGCGAATCTCTTCATCAAACGTCGAGACCAGGAGCACCTTGGACTTCAATGTTGGATCGAACCATACGACTGCTTCTCGCGGACCATCAAAGCCGGATGTACCCGCATCGATTGTGCCAACCTTCTCGTGCTTTACAAGATCGACCATCACAATGGTGTGAGAACCGTTGACGACAACGTAGGCTGTATCGCCATCGGTAACAAAGTAGTTCGGGGTATCACCAACTTCGATAACCTTCTGTGCACGTGGCGTGGTCTTCAGATCAATAATGCTGAACGTACCATTTGCCTTACCGAATAGCTCTTCACAGATCAAAAGTACCTGCTCAAGCCCGCTAGCAGTTTGATGATACGAAACCTGTTGAGGGTTCACACCAACTGGGATGATCGTGGTCTGCTTGGTATCAACGTTAAACTCGATCACATTTCCCGGCTCAGTAAACGACGGGCGCTCGCTCATCCAGAGTGTCTTCAGGTCTTGGCTGGCATCAAGACCATAGATCTTACCTTCAAAGAGACTACCAAGGGGCGTTAACGTCGTTGTCTGATAGCGAACCACCTCTTTGCCAATCACAAGGTCGAGAACATCCTTCTCCAGCGATGATCCGGATCGTGTGACTTTAACGTCCTTCCATTCAAACTGCTGGCTGCGCACAACGCTCAACGTTGCCGGGTCTATCACAAGCCACGATGCGGAAACATCGCCAGTATCTATCTCGCCGTCGTAATCAGCGTCGAGGCGCGCGCACAACACATGGGCGAACCCGTCGTCGAAAAACACGGCTGAAGGAAGAGGTGGGGTAACAGCTTTGTTTTGGGCAAAGCTCGTTGTGCATGTTAGTGCAAGTGCACATGCAAGTATGAAGCTGCGCATGGCAAGCCCCTTGAGTATTGTCTGTCGTGATGCGCGACAGAGGAGACTACGTCTCCAGTTGTAGAAATCGATGTAGCAGGTATTCCGACTTCGGCTTCATCCTCTCCAACCGTCTTCCCGCATTGTGTCATCAACACACACGCAGTGACTGTCCTCTCAGGACCAGGTAGGATCGTCTGCCGTTACGGCGGCGCAACCGTGCACGATTCTCGCGTGCTTCCCTCACAGTGCCATCGTGATTAGCGACAGCAACTACATCGGCGTGCAAATATATCACGCGACTATCTTTGCGTATGCAACACCGTCACATGCTTTACATTCTCGCCATGACATGTACAGCGGCATCTGGCATGGCAGCTCAACTCTTCAGCGGATATGTCCCGCGAATTGCTGCAAGTCTCTTGCCCGGGCTCGAGCATGGTGATGCGATCCGTCAGGTAGGCTCATATGGCAGCTCGGCCTTTCTGTTCGGATGGGCAGTTGGTGCATTCGCTCTGGGTTGGGTTTCTGATAAGATTGGACGTCGGTATGCATACTTCACGAGTGTTTTGCTGGCGACTTCGTGTATGCTGCTCATAAGTTATGCTGACTCAATAGCCATGCTGATCATGGCCCGAGCTCTTATGGGAGTGGGTGTTGGTAGCGTCTTGGCACAATCTGTCGTGATGATTTCCGAAGCATTCCCAACCACGAGTCGTTCCATTGTTGTTGGTATTCTCATCAATGCCTTCCCAATGGGATTTGTCGGTGCTGGACTTATCACGCAATCTACCGATGACTGGCAGGCAGGGTATCGCTTGGCCAGTATCGCTATGCTCCTGGCCATAGCTGCGTTGTTCATAGTGCGTGAGAGCGAGATGTGGACATCAAGTATATCGGCCGATGATGCAACACCACGGAGTGTTTGGCATCCTTCGCTACATTCCGATCTGCGCGTGGCTATCGTCCTATTTGGCTCTATGCTTCTGGGCATTTGGGCAGTGCTGGCATGGATGCCCACGTACATTGCGAAGATTAGTTTGCCGGAGCATTCTCAAGCCAACCGTTCGCTTGCAAACATCATGTTCGGAATTGGCAACGTTGTCGGCGGACTTTTCAGCGGCTTGCTCTCCAACCGACTTGGACGCAGAAAGGCTGCCGCCATCGGTTATGTGGGGTGCTTAACAACAACGGTGCTGACGCTCCAAACAGGTCTTGAGCCGTCATTCCTGTTCTTCGCAGGCACCTTCAGCATCTGCGTCTTCATCGGTCTCAACCAAGGTATTCTAAGTGGCTATATCCCTGAGTTGTTTCCGACGATTGTTCGTGGAGCTGCAACGGGTTTAAGTATGAACACGGGCAGAGTTTTTACTGCTATGGGGGTGTTCTTTCTTGGTGTGCTTGTAGAAAGTCTTGGTGGCTACCACAACGCTATCACGCTGTTTGCCTTGGCCTATGGTGTTGGTTTGGTCACTCTTACGCGAGCACGGGAGACAAAGGGACAGGACTTGCCACGATAGTGCTTGGCAGTTACGAATCATTCCCTCGGATTACTACATATGCCTTCTTTGATTGCATACTTCGTTAGGGCAGCTATCGAGTCGATGCCGAGCTTTGCATAGATGTTCTTGCGGTGCTGTTCAACTGTGTGGTGGCTACGGTGGAGGTACTCGGCGGCGGCCTTGGAAGAAAGTTCATGGCACACTACACAGCGAATCACCTCGATCTCACTCGGGGTTAGCGCGACGTTGTCATTGCTCTGATGGCCACCATGCCAGTGGCTCTCATTGTCGTTGGCGCGCCCCATAGCAATTGCGTGAAGGTGCTCTAGGATCGTCGTTACACTCGATGTTTTGGGTAGATAACCTTCTATTCCGGCTTTGCGACAACGGACTCGGAGTTCCGCCTCGTCATGCATCGTTAACAGAAGACAACGAATCTCCGGTCTGATCCGTTTTGCTTGCGTGAGTAAGTCGACACCATTCATACTCGGCATTGAATGATCGGAAATAATCAGATCAGTCGTAGCAGTGCTTGCGAGCGCATCGAGACAATCGCGAGGATCGGTAAATAACCCCATCACCACTATCCGGCTATCCATGGAAAGCACCTGAGCCAATGCTTCAGCAAGGACACGGTGATCATCAACGATAACAACACGTATCTGTTTTGAGGGTTGCAAAATGCCTGCTTTCGGGTATGTGAATAGAATTATAAGTCTAGGAATTTTGCGCAGTCGGGAAGGTAGAACCTGACGTATGCCTAGGTGCAGAGCATTAACTGGCCGACTGCACGTGCAGATGTGGTTGGCCAGTATGCTTCATTGCTTGATGGACTGGAAATGTTGTGGTGATGCAAGTTCCATGATCTTGAATAGAGCGAATCGATACACTACCACCGGCATGATGAGCTAGAGCATGTAGCTCACGAAGACCAATTCCGTGCGTTGCAGTGGTTTCATCGAAGCCACTACCATTGTCAGAAATGGATACATCAATTGTCTTGTCAGATGAGCTGATAGCAATATCGATGTTATCGCAAGCTGAGTGCTGTATAGAATTCTGAACGCAAATCTGAACGCTGCGATATATAATCATTGCTTGTTCGTCGCTGATGAGGAGAGTGTTGATGCCAGATGTATGGCTTACGACAACCGACGAAGAATACTGCCCAATATACATAGCATAGTCATCGATTCTCTGGCAAACTGTGCTTCCAGTGATATCACGTTGATGCAGAACGTGTGACAAATCGCGTAACTGCGCAGTAATCTGCCTCAGGTGCTCTTGTATGCCAGTAATCTGCTCGGAGAGGCCGTCATGTTCTTTACTTGTCTGAATGTTGCCACGCAAGGATTCAAGCCTAAAGTGGAGTACGGCCAGTTCCTGCAGCGTTGTTGCGTGTAGATGACTGCCAATGTATCCAGCAGCCTTTTGCTGCACCTCGCCAAGCAGTTGAAGTATCTCTGACTGTCGCTTTCGAGCGAGCGACATGCTGGTTTGAATCTCAATTGCATGAACATGCTTGGTAGTAACAATCGTTGTAGACTGTTCGTGAAGCTGACGCGAGACGACACCAACGAGTTCTTCGTATGCTTGAGCCATTGTTTCCGCAGACGCGATACAGCCACTATGAATGTAGTCCTCGAGTAACAGCCGGTGTTGCTCACTGCTATTGATTTCACGTACCAAACAGAGCGATTCGTCAAAGCACGCCCGCGCGGACTCCATATTGCCAAGTCGCGCATGGATCTTACCCATTGTTCCGAGGATAGTTTGTCGTGCAGGGGGCGAAGCACGATTAATTAGAGCCGAATTTGTGCTGAGTATTTGCTGCGCCTGAGCAAGCTTGTTCGCAGAACAGTATGCATCTCCTACACTTCCAAGAATCTGAACTAGCTGGTCGTTATCAAGCTCTGTTCTATAGTCTGTCAGGAGCTCTTCGTAATGACGGATTGCGTCACCGAGATTTGAGGAAGAATGTTCAGCCGTAGCATTCATGATCTTAGCAACAACATGGTTCCGTATTCCAATGTCGGTAGAACCCAAGGCAATGATGTGCCCCAATAGCTCGATAGCTTTCTCATATTCAGACAAACGAGCATGCGCACTGGCCAATGCGATCACGAGAGTAGCAAGCTGTCGTGGCAGAAGCTGATCTTGTAGATGCCGGTAGGCTTCGAGAAAGTGTTTCAGAGCTCCGGCATTATTGCCAAGCCGTAACATGGTAAGGCCGATCTCAGATGCAGCAAATCCCTGCACAACAACATTGCTACTCTGTTGTGCAGACGACTCGGCGCGAAGTGCATGTTCCAGTGATTCCGTGGTGCAGTGCCGTGCGCGAAACCACACAGCGCTGCGCATTTCATAGCATGCTCGGATTTGGTCAGAGCATGTATCTGCAACTGCATGGGCATGCTGCATTGCCAATGCCTCATCATCAGCATTTCTTGTAAGCGCATGCAGTCGTGCTAATGAGCACCAATACAACAGACGCTCGTCAAAATCCTCTGGCTCAAAGACCAGATTAAAATATCCAGCAGCCGATATTGGGTCTCTTTTAAGAACACATTGGTTGGCTTTGTACAGTTGCTCGATGTTGAGACTTCTATTAGACCAAATCAACTTATCAGACTCAACGTCACATCGAAGATAGCCTGGCGCAAGGCAGGGTCGCATGGTACACCATACGATAGTGTGACAATACTATCTAGTCAAGAAGTATAACACCCATCACTTGGTTACAAGGTGTTGATAAAGCAACCTGGCTATATCTGCCAATGCAGTACCGTAATTCCTAGTTGTTCGGCAGCTCTGCAATTCGACGTAGAGTCATCGATGAGAACGGTATGATCAGGTCGATAGCCTTCAGCTTCGCAAACATGCTGAAAGGCCTTAGGGTCAGGCTTGCGGAGTCGAATAACGTAAGACAAATACACGGTGTCGACGAGATCAAACACTGGCTTGCAACGGACCTCGGAATCGTGATGGTGAAGCTCAGAGATATTCGAAAGGATCACTGTACGCTCTGCCTTGAACATTTGCTTGAATTGTTCTACGCGTTGGCAAGCGTCGTGATAGAGCCCCTTGTCGAGGATTGCACACCATGCACGATCTAGGGCGGAATCGTCGCAGGTAAACCCGTATAGCGATCGAAGTCCTAGACGAAACTCGGCCGTCGAAATATCACCTCGGTCGTAGGATACAAAGATCTCCGACTGTTGCTCTACACCAAAGTCTATGGGCGTGCCATTATAGCCTGGCAGGGCAAGCAGTGCTTGACGGGTACGTTCGAATTCAATATCGAAGAGCACCCCACCAAGGTCAAGAATAAGGAGCGACATATTTCCCGTTTACTAGTAGCGGAAGTAGAACCACCGGTTGTCTTCGATAGCGGCATCGGCGCGCAGACGCTGCAGGTAGGCATCCCATACAGACTGCTTGCGCTCTTGCAGCAGATCCTCTGTGCGCAGTTCGAGCCACATCGGGAACTCGGCATCATTGGCTTTGACGATGCCTGTGAGGTTGACGATGTACCAGCCAAGATCGCCCAGGAATGGTCCGTGTAACTCGGTTGTAGACTTGGCAAGGATCTCCTTGGCCGCGGCTGGATCGTAGAATTCTTCACCAATGAAGCCGCTGCCCTGAATTGAAATGTTACGCATGATCTGAGCCCCCTTTGGATTCTCAGCAACAAACATCACACCGTCATCAAGGCGGGTTGTAACTCCCATGATCGTCTTCATGGCGTCTTTACGCGCTTCACATCCACGTTGGCGGTTGAGCAACATGGCAACGCGAGATGCTGCGGCGTCAAATGGCATGGGGCCCGCATCGATGCTGTCGACTACAATTCCCAGAACAACACCCTTTTCTGGTGTATCGATGGGGTCGCATGCAGCTGCCACCTGGGTCCGGAAGGCTATGTCGCCCAGCCTGTACGATCCAAAGATCTTCTCATCATTGGTGAACCACGGAGAAAGTTCGATCGTACGTCCAAATCGACCGGCAATTACACCAAGCTCCATACCCTGGTCGTAGAGTCCTGCCGCATCATCAACGATACGCAGGATGCTGTCTACTGTCTGACGTGAGGGCTCAATTTCAGTGACAATGACGCGTACCTTGACGTCTGGAAGCTTTCTCCCCTTGACGGAGATTACGGAATCAACCAGCAGAACATGTACACCCGATGCGTGACCAATAGGACCAATTGCTGTGCCGCGCTTCTTGCCTTTGATGAGTCCGTAGAACGATGCATGAGCCGAGCTATCAGGGGATAGTCGCGCGGTGCCGGAAGATGTCGTACCGGCTACAGTCTGCCAGAGGGAATCGCGAGTACGCTCGCTGCGGGCCGCATTGAGGAGTCCCACAAACCGTTTGACGTTACTCAGCACCAGCGCAGAGTCGATCGGCGCTGCCGACATTGGCCATGCCAAATAGGCTAGCCTACGCATCGGTTGTGTGGTAGTAAACTCCTGTGGGTTTGCCTTGAAATACGACTCCATTTCGGCTATCGAGGGGGCTGGCAGATTACTCTGGCATGGCATGTAAATAACGTCTGCCGTAGCAGATGTGGCCGCTTCGCGGAATCGCGGACGAAGCAACGACGTGTCAAGCGTCACCGTGTCGGTGATGGCACGGCGTACGCGTGTCTCCGTTTCAGCAAGTCCAATGATCTCTTTCCACTGCGCCACAGAGGCTCGCAGTTGCAGCAGCTCGTCGGCACGCTCCTTTTCCGACATGCCCTGCGTATTGGCGCGGATCAGCGAATCCGGACGATAGAGAATGGCCTTCAGGAGCTCGAGATCAAACTTGCCTTTGTTGTCAACCACTCCGCGCTTGATAAAGTCCGGTGTTGCCGAGAGAAAGATGCTATCAACATCGGCATTCGTAACCCGCACGCGAAGGCGGACAGATTCGCGCAAGAGCAGTTTTCGCTGCGTGAGCTCATTCCACGCCTGTTGCATGATCTCAGACGGATCGACCTTGCCACGCTGCTGGGTGTACTCGGTGCGTCGCCCCACCTCTTTGGAGTATTCATCAAGCCAGATCGTGTCGCCGTTGACCACACCGGCATGGGCACGGCCCTTCGTTGATGGCTGTGCAAAAAGTTCAATGGCCCCAAGACAAACGAGGGCAGCGATAACGAAACGTTGCATGCGCAAAGATACCCGTTACGAAGGGTACGACCTGCGTAACTTTGTAGCCATTCTTTGAGGATCCAAGTCATGACTCTATCAGAACTTTGCTCAACGCATGCCCAGACTCTTGCCGATGCCATCAAGGCAAACCAAGAGCGTACATTCCACGCACACTGGCCTGAAGCGCCAAGTGGAAAGATCTATGGCGAAACAGCCAACGACGATGGCCTTGCCAGATTCAAGGGGCAGCTCAATGCTACGTTCGACCGGCTGTCTGGCGGAGATGAGTGGGTTGGCGATGAGTCTTCGCCATACGGTTTCCCGCTTGGTATCACGTATCCTTCTTCTGCGGTTGCCACGGTTGTCGAACGCGCCTCGGCAGCGCAAACAGCATGGCAGAGTCTAACTCCAACGGAGCGTGCATCGATTTTGGTCGAAGCGCTCGAGCGTGGCTCGAAGCACTTCTTCGAGATCGGCTATGCCACCCAGCACACGACTGGACAGGGCTTTGTTATGGCCTTCCAGGCCTCGGGTCCGCACGCATTTGACCGTGCCCTCGAAGCCGTTGCTATGGGGCTTGCAGCACAGACATCATTCACACAGTCTGTGCAGTGGTCAAAGCCGATGGGCAAGTTTTCCGTGAACATCGACAAGACATATCGCATCGTCCCAAAGGGTATAAATCTTGTTATCGGCTGCTCTACGTTCCCAGTGTGGAATACGACACCCGGTATGTTTGCCGGTTTGGTCACCGGTAACAGTGTGATTGTTAAGCCACATCCAGGTGCCGTGTATCCAATTGCGATCGTCATCGCCGAACTACGCAATGTTCTCGTAGAACTCGGACTCGACCCCAATGTGATTCAACTTGCTGTAGATACGGCCACAAAGCCCCTTACTCTCGAGTATGTGCAGCATCCAGCTGTCCGGGTGATCGACTACACAGGGGGCTCGGCATTCGGCACACTCGTTGAGCAAGAGGCTCTGAACAATGGTAAGGTTGTCTTTACCGAAAAGGCAGGCGTGAACTGTGTCATCCTTGACAGCACCGATGATCTGGACAAAGCCATGGACAATTTGGCGTTCTCGCTGTCGCTGTACTCAGGTCAGATGTGTACAGCTCCACAAAACATCTTCATCGCTGAATCAGGCATGAAGGTTGGCGATGACGTGGTTTCGGTGGAGGACGTTGCGCTGAAGCTTCGTGAGAAGATCGATGCGCTCGTAAACAACGAAAAGGCTGGCCCAGGAACGCTTGGTGCGATTCAGAATCCAACCACAGCCGGTCGCCTTGGCGAAGCGCTCACACTTGGACTTGCAGAGATACGCGCAACAGCGGCAATCGCACAGCCGGGGTTTGATGCAGCACGTTCACATTCGCCCCTTGTGCTCCGCACAGATGTATCACGTTCGGACGTGTATACACGTGAATGGTTCGGTCCGATCTCGTTTGTGATCACAACCGGCTCATTCGATGAGTCACTCAAGACCGTCGAGCAGAGCATTCGCGAGCATGGGGCCCTCTCTGCTCTCGTCTACACAACGGATGAAGCAAAGATGCAGCAGGCCGAAGATGCTATTGTGATGGCTGGTGCTCCTGTGGCATTCAACTTCAACAGCTTTGTGTGGGTCAATCAGTCAGCCGCGTTCAGCGACTTCCACGGAACGGGATGTAACCCTGCTGGTAACGCCACGTTTGCCGATTGGCAGTTTGTGACGAATCGCTATAACGTTGTGGGTGTGCGTAAGCAGGCCTAAGCCGACCCTACTTGCTGTAGCGAGCGTTCTTGAGAAGGCCCCACCGGTGCAGCCTGTGCTGCAGGCTGGTGGTCAAGACGCCTATGCCGTAGATGGAGCTACGACGAAAGTTTATCGATGATGCATCGTCGAAGTACTTCGTCGGACATGTCACTTCGCCGATAGGGAAGTTTGCCATGATGATCTGTGAAAGCATCTGGTTGTCGAAGACAAAGTCGTCGCTGTTGGCTTCGAGGTTAATGTTCTCGAGCACTTCGCGCGAGAACGCACGATAGCCTGTGTGGTATTCGCTGAGTTTCTGCGAGACGAAAACATTCTGGATGAACGTTAGCCCACGATTGGCGATGTACTTGTAGAGAGGCATGCCACCTTTGAGCGCCCCGTTACCAAGAATCCGAGATGCAAGGACAACAGGGTAGACGTCGTTCGCAATCATCCATGCCATCGACGGGATGAGCGTAGGTGTGTATTGGTAGTC
>CAZAGH010000042.1:0-15387 GCA_964484755.1 uncultured Melioribacter sp.
TGGAATCATCGAAGCATTGGAATGGGGCGATGCATCGCTTGGTGGCAAGCCGTTTCTGTATGCTGTCCAGTGGCATCCCGAGCGTCTACCATTTGATAATCCTATGTCTCTGCCTATTGCGCAGCACTTTCTGCTTGAGGTAGACGCTTATCGTGTTCTCGTGAAATCTGCCCGCTAATCGCCAACCGCACATCATACCTGGTCAAGGATTGATCTGACGTTGTGGTCATGCTTGCGATCGCAGCGATGCTCACTCCCTCGTGTGGTTTCCATTCCGTAGCAATGCTCCATCGAAGTCCGTAGCCATTGTAGACAGTCAACCGCTGAAGATCTCGCGATGCATACTCGATCATCCGTGATGCGATCAGATACGATGGGCATGCAAAATGAACGGCCCGTGAGCGCAGTGTAAGCCCCTTACATGGTGTGTTGATAACCTCAACCTGCGTTGTTGAAGCAACCTGTGTGGTGTTGTTCCATAGCCAGCGGAGATCGGCACGTGCACGCCAACGCAGCGTTGGTCTCACAATACGTTCAATCGTTGTTTGAAGTCCTATTCGATGAACCTGCCGCTGCGTGGCCGTCCCGTCGATAGCGATACCATCGTCATCACGCATCACCGACATACGCCAGATCACATGAAGCTGACTCGTCACAGTCTGCCGTACTTCGGCACGCAGTGCATATTCGAGCTGGGGAAACGGTGTGTCATGAGCGCGCGTGAAGGTGCCGCGAATGGTCCACCAGATGTTCCATCCGACAACAGAGCGGATCGTTTGACGTATCGAGCCAGCTACGCCCCATGTATTGATTGGAGTACTACTTGTTGCGATGAGCGTGCCAAGCCCCTCGACTGCCGAAGCTGGACACGACCATGCGGCAAGGCCGACGGCTAGTTTCTGTCGCTTGAGTGTATAGCTCAGCTGTATCGACAGGGGCTCTGAGTGTCTCGTGACCACTTCTGCAATGATTGTGTGGGGTCCTGCCCAATAGCGAATCCATCCGCTAAGGCCCTTCGATCCCACAGACTCGGCTATATGCGCGTTGAATCCGAGCGATACGTTTGAGAGTCTCAAGGAGAACATCGGCACGTAGTTCATCATTGAATCACGCATTGATAGACCCGCTGCAAGCCCCATGACAAAGCGTCCGCTATCGAGTTTACTTACAACAGCTCCCCCTCGAAGGGCAGGCTCATTCCAACGAGCTCGCCATGGCAGCGCAGTGGGCTCTGATGAGGTAGGGGGCTGCACAGAGCTTAGCGACCGAATGCCACTTGATGATGTTCCAACGAGAAGTCCGCTCCCGCTGTGAAGAGCAACATCGCCAAGGACCATTGCAATCTGCCCTTGCTGATGGTGAAGCCAGTATCCAGTTGGCATCGATGAATTGCTCGGTGTTGTGACATTGCAGCCGAGGGTTGTATTCATTAGCCGTGAGTCAAAGCGGTAGTGGAACCGCTCGAGTGTGGTATCGCGCTGCATAATGGCAAGCCGCGCAGATGCCTGGGTGATGTCTAGCCAATCGATTGCATCGACCGCCGAAACGGCATCGATGGTGTCGGCATCAACGTCGGCATGTTTCATCGTCGAGTCGGAGCATGCTACTGCCACAAGGAGTGCGAGTGCCAGCATACGGTTACTCGTGGTTGGATACCTAGGCGCTCACGCTGACGCAACGCAAGAACGATGGCGGTTTCAGTACCGACTGGAATGCGGATGGCAAGATCAACTGAAATGGGGCTGGCCCCGAGACGTACTCCTGCTCTCACCGAATCGATAAGGTCAAGTTGCGTTGAAAGGGTCACCAATGGCGATGTTGCCCATTTTGATGCAAGTTCGACACCGGCTGAGCCCATCGAGAATCCGGTGCAAATTCCAATCAGCATAGTTGGCTGTGGTGCTTTGCCCCATGCCATGGCATCGAACAGCCCAGCTCGTATGCTCCACTCGGCAATGGTCATCTCAGCCGCCACATCGACATCTATCGACCACTGATCGGGGAATGCCGCGAGGGCTATCCATTCGGCAGTTACGTGGCCTACGACGCGGTATGCGTCCTGCGGACTCCACACCATTCGCGCGCCGAACTGTGTCTGCAGAAGTCCAGGAGCCCCCTGGGCTTCCCATCCCACGGACCAATGCTCTTCTGGCCAACCGTGCGCAATGCGCGCCCGAGACATCGATGCATGACCATACGGAGCAGGCACAACCTCGATGGCCATCTCAGGTCTGATTTGCGTCAAAGGAGCATCAAGACCATCAGTTTCGGAAAACGCCGTGTGGCCGTTAAGCATTGGCTGGGTGGTACCGCGCACCATGGGTATAACCAAGAGCGCGCAGAACACGATAATGGTGCGTAGATTCGTCGGATATTGTTGAAGGAGACCTAGCATGATGACCCTGAGAATGTCACTCTTCCTCCTCCTTGTGTCGGCAGCGTTGCAGAACGTGACATTGACGGCCCAGGAGCTGCAGGCTACTGTTAACGTGAACATGCAGACGCTCACGCAGGATCAACGTCAGGATATGATGACGATGGCCCGCGACGTTGAGAACTACCTCAACAGTAACCGATATCTCAATCGTGACTGGGAAGGCGAGCGCGTTCCCGTTGACGTTACGATCTACGTCAATTCAAGGAATGGGAATCGCGTGAGCGGACGTCTTTCGGTTGTTAGCAAGCGCCTGGTAAACAATGCGGCTGGAACAGGATCTGGATTGCTCCGTGTATTCGATCAGGATTGGGTCTTTGAATGGTCGTTCTCGCCAACATTGGTCTATCAGCCCCTTCGCTATGACCCGTTCACGAGCGTACTCGATTTCTACATGCTCCTAGCTATTGGCATGGACATGGACACCTACGATGATCTTGCCGGAACCGAAGCGTACAAGATCGCGCAGCAGATCGCGCAGAATGGAAACGCGCAGGGCGTGAGCCAGTTCAGCACTGTTTATCAGCCGGGACAGCTCACGAGAATGTCGCTCGTTACGGAACTCATGGACATGCGCTTTCAGCCCATGCGTCGTCTGATGTACGACTATCATGATGCCATGGACACCTATGACACAGATAAGCTCAAGGGGCTTGCAGACCTTGAACTCGTAATTCGCGATTTGGCAGACTACAAGAAGAACAAGCTGTCGAGCCGTAGCGTGCTCATGCAGGTGTTCTTCGATGCAAAGTCTATGGAACTTGCTGGTATGTTCAAGGGTGTGAAGAGTCCGGGACTTTGGGCCGACTTGCGCTTTCTTGATCCAGGAAACACGCAGCTCTACGAAGCAGCACAGCAGGGCAGATAAGCATGTCCGAGGTTGCTCGCCGGCATGAGTCGTTCATGCGTCAGGCGTTAATTCTGGCCGCCGAGGCCGGTAGCGAGGGAGACGTCCCGGTTGGCTGTGTGATCGTACGTGGTAACGATGTAGTTGGCCGTGGCGCAAACTACATCCAGCGTTTGGGCGACCCTACACGCCATGCCGAGATCGTTGCGATCGAGGATGCCGTTCGCACGATCGGAGAGAAGTTTCTCCACGAATGCACGCTCTACGTAACTCTTGAGCCGTGCACCATGTGCGCCGGCGCAATCGTGTTGGCGCGAATCCCCAATCTTGTCTATGGCGCATCAGATGCCAAGACCGGGGCATGCCGAAGTGTCTTTGAGTTGGTCGATGATCCTCGGCTCAACCACAACGTCGTTGTCCGCACGGGAATTCTCGAAGACGAATGTTCACGTTTGCTCTCAGAGTTCTTTGAACGTCAGCGAGTGGGGACTCCTGAGACCGATCGTGTGCAGAGTATGGCAAAGCCAGGAGGCGCGCTCTACCTTGTGCCAACACCGATCGGCAACCTTGAAGACATGACCTTGCGTGCAGTCAAGACGCTTCGTGAGGTCGATGTGATTGTCTGCGAGGATACGCGACACACAAGCCCCCTACTGAAAAAATATGATGTGCCGAAGAAGACGCTCCTGAGCTATCACGAACACAACGAACGTGAGCGAGCCGACGAGATCGTGCGTCGCATAAAGAGCGGTCAGCGTGTGGCGCTTGTTTCTGACGCAGGAATGCCTGGCATCAGTGACCCTGGGTATCGTGCTGTGCATGCATGCGTAGAGGCAGAATTGCCCGTTGTGGCTCTGCCAGGAGCCTCTGCAATGGTAACGGCAGCTGCAGCCTCGGGTCTGCCAACAGATCGATTGTTATTCGGCGGATTTTTACCGCATAAAAAGGGGCGTAAGGCTGCTTTGGAAGCACTGATGATCGTACCAAACTGCACGGTGATTCTGTACGAGTCCCCTTACCGAATCAGCGATCTGATGTCGGAAATCGAGGAGATAGGCGGACCGGAGCGTGAGGTTGTCATCGCGCGTGAGGTATCAAAGCTCCATGAGGAATATCTTCGCGGAACAGTACAGCAACTGCGCTCTGCGCTCGAGAAACGAAATGGCATCAAAGGAGAGTGCGTTGTGCTTATCGGATCAGCAACGTAGAAGGAAGTACCACGGTGTTCATCTCTTTTGAAGGAATCGATGGATCTGGTAAGAGCACGCAGCTCTCACTGCTGCGCGATCTACTTGAGGCCAGAGGACATTCTGTTATCACCATTCGAGAACCCGGAGCAACGCTGCTTAGCGAGTCAATTCGGGAGATCTTACTCAGTAACAAACAGACGATCACGCCAACGGCTGAGTTGCTTCTCTTCAGCTCCGCGCGAACGCAGCTCGTAGAGATGATCATCGAACCTGCCCTTCGCGAGGGGAAGTATATCCTTTGCGACCGATACGTCGACAGCACGACAGCATACCAGGGCTATGGACGTCAACTTGACATGGAGCACGTCCAGCTGTGCAACAAAATCGCCACTCGCGGTGTTATGCCTCACGTAACGTTCTTTATCGACGTTGCGTACGAGCAAGCTCAGCAGCGCATGCAGTTCACGCCCGGCTCTGCCGAGCCCGACCGCATGGAGCGCTCGGGCAGGGAGTTTTTCGAGCGTGTGCGGGAGGGCTATTTGGCCATAGCCCAGTCAGATCCACAACGGTTTGTGGTCATCGACGGACACCGTAACCGCGAGGCAATTCATGCTGATATCGTTGCGTATCTTTGAGGCCCCTTCATCACAGCCACTTCATGAGTACTAGTATGATGTACACCACACTTCGAACATTGGCTTCTTTTGCGATCGTCTGCATCAGCACACTTGCTGTCTATGCACAAGTTTCGATCGATACACGCACGCTCTTTGTGCCATACGAAGCGGCTGGTAAGCAAGAGACTGCGCAGCAGACAGGCTTCTTGAAAACAACATTGCTCTCGCACACGGTAGCCAAGAACGTGTTTGAGCAGTACAGCAAGACTGTTGAACTCAAGAACTTCCCTCTTCCTGGTAATCAGGACGCCACGCTGCAGCTTTCGCTGGCACGTCCAGTGGTTGATGCGAATACGGAGTTTTACACGCACACAAAGGCCGGTAAGGTTCCGATGAAGGTGCGTCCAGTGGTGTCGTACTGGGGCAAAGTTGCAGGCGATCCGAACTCAATGGTCTCTGTGCACTACAGCGAGGGCAGCATCACAGGATTCGTGCAGCAGTCAAACGGACAGCGCACAATTATCGGTCGTGATTTTTCCGGCTCACGCACGCTTGGTTCTACGCCACACATCATTGGCGACGAAGCAACAATGTTCGGTGTAGACCCAATCACACGCTTTGTTTGCGGTAGCGAGTCGATGCAGATCAATCAAGATGATATGGCACGGAAAATGTCCATGCCTGCAACTGTGAAGGGGGCTGAAGGTACCCAGGCTGAAGATCTGCGGGAATTCAAGATCGCTGTTGTTCTCCGTGAGGACATCGATAGCGTTATGAAGCGTCGCGGTGAAACTGATGAGGAAGTTGTCCAGTACTTTATCAAGGTCGTTGCAGCCATGGCGCAAGTCTATGCTCAAGAGCTCAACGTGCATCTCTACATGGGATACTTCGAAAAGTACACACTCGATGAACCTTCGGGTTATTTCTACGATGGACGCCAGCCAGGAGAACTGCTCGAAGAGTTCTCGAGCGACTGGTCGCGCCGCATGAATAGTGTTGATCGTGTAACGGCACACCTGTATGCGTTGATTCGTCCTGTGGGTGGCTCGTTCGTTGGAGGCATTGCCTACCTTGACCAACTCTGCAATAAAAAGAACAAGGGCGGCTATGGAGTCAGTACGGTGTATGTGAATGCAAACGATGTCCCAGGGGATCCGAACCGCTCGAACGCTTTTGTATGGGACGTGTTTGTTGCTGCCCACGAAATGGGACACAACATTGGCTCACCGCACACGCACAACTGCTTCTGGAATCCACCAGTTGATACGTGTCAGCTTTCATACGCCATCGATGGCACAGACGGCTGTTTCTCTGATCGCTCATTGAAGAAGGTCGTGCCTGGTACGATCATGAGCTACTGTCACCTCGAGAACGGTAACCGCACGCCCCTTACCTTCGGAACACGTGTAGCAGAGCGTATGCGTACGTGGATCAAGGCTGCACCGTGCGCAGTGCCTGTGGCAACGCCGCTGGTATCGCTTACGGAACCACGTGGTACAGACTCATATCAGCCAAATGAGAAGATGTCGATTCGCTGGGCTTCATCACGCGTAAGTGCGATCAACATCGTGTGGGGCCCATCGGTATCGGGTCCGTGGACATCAATTGCGAGCAATGTCAACGCAGATGATCAACTCTATACCTGGACAGTTCCTGCCCTTCCAGTTTCGGATTTTTGGATTCGCATCGAGGATGCTGCAAACCCGAACGTCAATGACACATCGCTTGCACGTTATCGTATGAGCGTTCCAGTTGTGCTTGATGCTCCAAAGGGCGGCGAGCGCATCGGCGCCGGTTCGACATTCACGATTAGGTGGACGAAGTCAGCAGGCGTAGGCAACTGCAAGGTTGAGTATTCAGCTGATGGCGGTACAACGTACGAGGTTCTTGCAGCATCTGTTGCAGCCAACACGTTCGCATGGACTGTCCCCACAACGGCCACAGAAACAGCACGCATTCGTGTAACGGCGATCAGCAGTCCATCTGTGCCAGCAACCAGCGGACTCTTCGCAATTGGTCAGCGTCGTTTCGCACTTGAGATTCCAGTTGCTGGTGGAAAGATCTGCAAGAACCAGCCGAATCAGTACCGTTGGAGTGCAGATTTCGTTCAGTCGATCAAGATTCAGTACTCAACAGACAATGGAACAAACTGGCGTACAGCAACGCAACAGTCTACGATCGACCCAATGTTGTGGCAGGTTTTCAGCCGCAACGTCAACATGAACAATCTTGTTGTTGGCTCAAAGGTTCAAGTACGCGTCATCGATGGGAATACGGACGAAGTGCTCGACACCAAGGCTGACATTACAGTAGACTCTTGTGCATCACCAGTTTCCGTTGATGAGCTTGCCGGTGAGACGCCGTTTTCTGTGACCATGGTCACACCTAATCCAGCAACAACGTCGGCACGAGTTGCAGTCGCCAGTGAACGCGAGTTTGTAGGAACGGTCTCCTTGCTCTCCATGGATGGACGTGAGATCCTGCTCCTTGCCGATCAGCGCATTCTTGCTGGAACCCAAACAATTGAGTTGCCGTTGTCGGACGTTGCTGGTGGAAGCTACCGCATCGTTATCCGAAATGGAAATGCTCAGGTTGCAGCGCCGCTGATGATTGTTCGTTAACCCGGATACCTACTGTGAGTCTGTTCAATAAGCTGGTAGTGGCAACACTACCAGCCATCCCAAAGAGTATTGTCAAGGTTGTAGCGCAGCGGTATATCGCTGGTGATAAGCTGTCTGACGCGGTGCGTGTAACGCAACAACTCATGCAGAAGGGGGCTTGCTCTACGATCGACGTATTGGGCGAGTTTGTCACCACGAGAGAACGTGCTGTTTCTGAGACAGCCGCCCAGTCGGCAGTGATTGACGCGATCGACCAGCACAAGCTGAATTCCTATCTATCGGTTAAGCCAACGTCGCTTGGACTGGATGTTGACGAAGACTTTGCCTTCGAGAATCTTACGTCGCTTGTCAAGAAGGCCAAGGATAGGGGTCTCTTCGTCCGCATGGACATGGAGAACACACCATACACAGACATCACTCTTGAGTTCTATAAGCGACTCCGTGCAGCTGGTTACGATAATGTGGGCGTTGTGATCCAGGCTTACCTCAAGCGTTCAGAGGCCGACATTCGTATGCTACTCGAGTATGCACCCTCAGTGCGTCTGTGCAAGGGCATCTACGTCGAGAGTGCTGAGGTTGCGATCAAGGATCCCGAGGCCATTCGTGACAACTACAAGAAGCTGCTCAACATCCTGCTTACATCGCGTGCGCGCGTGCATATAGCTACACACGATGAGCAACTGATCGTTGATGCCGAGCGCCAGGTTGCCAAGCATCGTCCAAGCGGCAATGATGTAGAGTTTCAGATGCTGCTGGGCGTGCGTGAAGACCGCAGGGACGCGCTACTCAAGGCTGGACATGGAGTACGTATATATGTTCCATTTGGCGACGATTGGTATGGGTATTCAACACGTCGCTTGAAGGAGAATCCGCAGGTTGCGGGGTACGTCGCCAAGGCGTTCTTAACAGGGAAGTAATTACATGAGCATCATACGTGCATTCCGCCTGCTGGTGGCCAGTGCTGCTGTCGGCGTGGTACTTGTTGGATGCCAGTCTGCGCGCGTTCAGGATCCCAACATCGTAACGATTGGTACCTTCAATATTGAGTGGCTGGGTGATGGCAACGGTGATCTCAAGCCCCGCACGGAAGATGACTATCGCTTGATTGCCGATGTGATCGAGCGTACAGGTGCCGATGTCCTTGGGGTGCAGGAAGTGGAAAGTCAGGCCGCACTTGATCGCGTCTTGAAGTATCTCCCTGACTACAAAAGCACTATCTATGATGCCGGTATCCAGCAGAACGTTGGAGTTGTTTACAAGCCCTCTGCTATCGCGGTTACACCTGTCGGACCCTACATGCCCCTTACCCTAGATCGCACCAGAATGCGGCCGGGGTACGTTGTGCGCTGTGCAAAGGGAGATCTTGATTGGACCATGATGGTTGTGCACCTGAAAAGCACATCACGGATGGACAGCACAGATGCTCTGCGTGAAGAATCTCGTTTGATACGGGGCAAGCAGGTTGCAATGCTACGTTCCTGGAGTGACTCTGTTGTTAAGGCCACCGACGAGAAGGATGTTGTGATCGTTGGAGATTTCAACGACTTTACGGGACGCAGAGGTGAGCAGGCAACATTAACACCCCTCATCAATAGCAATGAGATGTCCTTTTTGACGGGATCTCTGAAAAGCTGTAAGAATCCCAACTGGTACGTCATCGATCACGTGGTGGTTTCGCGTGCGATGAAGAACAGAATGGTATTGTCCAGCGAGCGGGTAGAAGACCCGAAGGCGTTTCTTTCTGAGAAGGCAGCTGGAGCCGTTAGCGACCACTGTCCTGTCGTGGTGCAGTTCCTTACGCGAACACCGTGACCTTGTTGCCAGACTTTTTACTAACGCCCAAAGCTGCCTGAGAATGTGCGATTACGTCGTCCCAGTTATCTCGTGGTTCGGCCTGAGCGATACCAACTGAGACTGTAAACGACAAGCGCTTGCCTTGTATATCGACGGGTGAGCTTGCAACCTCTCTACGCATCGTCTCGGCCCAGTTCTGAGCCTCTTGCAGCTTGTAGCCGCCAAGAGCGAGTGCAATCTGATAGTCATCGACACGCGCGACGACGTCGTATTCACGAAGTTGTTCTTTGATCAGTTTCAGGACGTGTAGAATAGCATGTTCTCGTTGTTCCGAAGTTGTGCGTGATGGATCGAGCTCAACGACACAGAGTGTAAGCGGAGCATTGTAGTCCACTGCCCTGGCGAACTCTTCTCGAACGCGCATCTCAAAGCCTGCAGCATTCAACACGCCCGTTGATGCGTCGAGCAGAGCATTATGCTGTAGTGCCGTTGCACGGTATATCTGCTCGAAGAGAGAGCCGATATGTTCGCCGAGTGCTTCAGCAAGAGCGATATCTTGCTGCGAGAGGCTTGATTCGAGATTCTCCATGAACAGGGCGCCGAACGACTCGGTTGTGGTTGCCAGTGGTACGGCAACGAACTGACCTCCGTCAAGGGGCGGCTCTCCGGAAAAAATGCGAACAGTGGAACCATCATCGGTAGCCACCACAGACGATGCAGACTGGATTGCTTGGCCAACAAGCGAGCGTCCAAGATCTACTGCAGTTCCTACATGCCCCCTGTAGCCATCATCCATAGCCGAACGCGCATCGGTAAGAGTCCATGTACGCTGTGATGGATCAAAACTGACCACACCAATACGGCTAATGTCCATGTACTGGATCAGAGTACCAAACATGGCTTTGATTACCTGCTGAAGTGTTGGTTCGCCGGAGCCAAGCGCAGTGCGGAAATGCCGCAGTGCTTCGAGTGTTGTATTGGCATGCAGGAGGTCGTACTTCGATGTGTAGGAGGATACGAGTCCTGAAATCAGCTTTGTGAACTGACCAAAGAAACCGACCGTTATGTCCGAGTAGGCATCTTCAACAAGCGAGTCTGCAAACAAGATGCCCACGACATTACCGCCATAATAGACAGGGACGCCGATAAACGACACAGTGCCAGCCGAGCGTTCGTAATAGGGAAGGAGTTCGAGTTCCGCGCTTGCACTGATCTGCGTGATGATTTCTGGACGTCCCTCACGTGCGATTTGGCTGAGCGCGTCGATGCCCATCGGAATCTTTCGCTGCTGCGTAAACTCCGACTCAGCTTCCGTGATCTTTGCTTCTACGACAAGTTGCTGACGTTCATGGTTTACCCACAGGAATGCGGCCGTTCGTGCATTTGTTGCAGAGCGGATAACCATGAGAACACGATTGAGCAAATAGTCGAACTCGCGGCGTGGCTCTTGCGACGACATGTCTTCTTCGTCACCGTCGTTCACAAACGTCGACAGGGATACGACAGGTGATCTGCGCGATGTCTCACGCGACTGTGAGCTCTCGACAGTTGGTGCCGGTTCTTGCGAGTACACGATATCCGGCTCTACCGATGCTGTTGCCTCGATGATCTCCGATGTGATCTCGGCATCTTCTTCGACAGATTCATCAACGATCACCATGCGAGCAGTTTCTGCGGCTGGCGACTCGATGGGTTCTTCCTGTGTAGCCGGCACGACGTTCTCTGTTGCCTGTTCAGACGTCGTCTCAGGTGTTGACTCACTCAGTTGCTGCACGGGGCGGGCTGGGCGAATGACGATATCTTCCGAGAGCTGAATCTCTTCGGTGATAGGCCCTTCGATCAGTGAGGCACGGGCTGCCTGACGCATTTCACTTACCAGCTTAGGGGGCTCGGCGTTACTTGGGGTAGCCTTTTTAACGCCAACTATGCGAACACTTGATTCGCTGTCTGCTGCAAGATCAACACCAAGTGGTGGTAGATGGGCTGGAACTTGCGTCTGCGGAGTCTGCGCTAGACGCGGCATTACAGTTGGACTTGATGAGAGCTGTTCCTCGAAGAGATTGGTTTGGCGTTCATCGATGAATGGCACTTCCTCAGACTCAGCCTGGCCGAACGATTCACGATAGGCGTCGGGATCAAAGGTCTGAGACTTCTTTGCAGAATCCTGCGTTGTTCGAGATGAAAGGTCTGGCGTGGAAGATGGTCTGATTGGCGTGATGATCTGAAGGTCAGTCAGACGCGGTGAAACCATCATGAACAGCGCAACACCGCCTAAGATGGCGATGCAGATTCCAATCAGTCGCACAGCAAGATTGTCGCCAGGCGCGATAAGTGCAATAACAAGACCAATGCCGATGGCGATAAAGGCAACGGCATCGCTTGGTTGGAATACTTTGAGGAGATCGACTTTCTTTTTAGGCATCTGTGCAAACTTACACGTATGCCTAGTCACGATTCAAGCGTAAGCCAAATTCAGCTGGCCTAACTCACCATTGATACTGCCCGAGCAGCTTCCACTGTAGGGTGGTTGTCGTGTTCTGCGTGAACGGCTCGCGTCCGGCTACCAGCTGTAGGGTGCCCTTTGCGATTGACGTATACTCGTTGATCGTGCCGGCTGTAGAGAGAAACAGTGTGTTGTTCGTGGTCACAGATCCAGAGATCACCTTGGCCAATTCCGGGATGTTGTAGGTATGTACCACCTGTCCCGGACTAGCAGTCAGCGTGTCCTGGGTAATGATGTGATACAAGCCCCCTTCGTAGGCTGCGAGGCGTGAGCGCACGGTACCAGAATAGTTCGTTCCGTCGATGCGCAGATCTAGCTTGTGCTTCCATGTTGAGTCGACAGCCTTGCGGAGCCCCGGGACGGTGCGCTTTTGCAGGTCGCCAAGATGGAGGAGGTTTTCACGAGCAAGTGATTGCGTCCAAATCGTATACAGTACCGTGTCGAGGTCGGAGGCATTCTGTTCGAGATACTCCCTCCAGAAATCAATTTGATCTCCGGTGATATTTGTCACTTCGCCGTAAGGCGAATATGTAAGCTCAAAGGAGCGGTTTAAGGGGCCGATGTAGTTGTTTAGATCGGCAAAGTTCTTTGGAGTGATGTCTTTCTGTGAATCGTAGGTGATCTCTTTACCCTCGGATGTGAATTTGTAGAGGAGGGAATCCAGATTCACGACGACCTTTGAAACACCATCAAGGGCTTCGATACAGCGAACCGTTACAAAGTACGTCGCCGTGCGTGAGTAGGTGGTCCTTGAGGAGTCTCGGAACACGCGCTCAACAGACGTCTGCTCAACAAACTCATAGCTCTGGGCGATACTTGCACGGTAGAGTGTCTGGAGTTTGTATTCACGTCCCGGCGGCGCTGCAAGCTGCTGTTGCTGTGCTGTGCCATACGTTGTCATGAGAGCGCCGAACGCTGCGCATGCAAGAACAAAACGGAGTGTATGCATAGAGGTCATGTCGTGAATCTACCACAATTCAATCAGAAACACCACGAGGGCGGATGGCCGCCCTCGTGAGGATAGTAGACGCTATTCGGGGGCAGTTCGTGCCTTAGGCGTTGTTGATCAGTTCGCTTTCTGAGAAGAAAAAGCCAACTTCACGCAGACCGTTTTCGACGCTGTCAGAACCGTGAACCGCATTCTCGCCCTTGCTCGTTGCATACTTCTTACGAATTGTTCCCTCTGCAGCTTCAGCTGGGTCTGTTGCGCCGATGAGAGCACGCCAGTCAGCGATGGCATTTTCCTTTTCAAGGGCAATTGGAACAATAGCGCCGCTCGACATGAAGTTCACAAGCTCACCGTAAAACGGACGCTCCTTGTGAACTGCATAAAACTCACCAGCAACTTCTGGAGAGATCTTCGTGAGCTTCATGCCCAAAATGCGGAATCCAGCGGCTTGGATCATGGCTACGATGTTGCCGATGTTGTTCAAACGAACTGCATCCGGCTTGATGATACAGAGTGTACGTTCCATTGTGGATCTCCTGATATTCTGGGGCACGATACATCGTGCCCACGGATTCGTGTTATGGTGCACGATGACTCGTGCTTGTTGTTTCGTGAATGGGGCACGATGTATCGTGCGTGTTTGATTCTTACTCCGGGGCACGATGTATCGTGCCCCTAAGTGTTACTTTTTCTTGGCCTTTGCTGCTGGCTTGTGGGCATCGAGGACATTCTTCATGGTGATGCCAATCGATGCTGGTGATTCAACAACGTGGATGCCACATGCCGTCATTGTGGCCATCTTGTCTGCTGCTGTGCCCTTGCCCCCTGAAATGATGGCACCGGCGTGACCCATCCGGCGTCCTGGAGGTGCGGTTTGGCCAGCAATGAAGCCAACAACAGGCTTTGTGACGTGCTTCTTGATATACTCTGCGGCCTCTTCTTCTGCATTACCGCCAATCTCGCCGATCATCACGATGGCCTTTGTTTCCGGGTCTTCGTTGAACAGCTTGATAGCATCGATAAAACGTGTGCCAATGATAGGGTCGCCACCAATACCGATACAGGTTGTCTGGCCAAGGCCTACATCTGAGAGCTGTCGAACGGCTTCGTAGGTAAGTGTTCCAGAGCGGGATACCAAGCCAATCGGGCCACCTGGGGTGAAGATGAAGCCTGGCATGATACCAATCTTACACTCGCCCGGCGTGATGATGCCTGGACAATTTGGTCCGATAAGACGTGTTGATGAATTCTGCAGGGCGGCCTGCACAGGGATCATGTCCTTGACCGGGATGCCTTCTGTGATACAGACCACAACGTCCATACCACAGGCGATCGATTCGAGGATCGCATCAGCTGCCATAGGTGCCGGCACAAAGATGATCGAGACGTCGCAACCAGTCGCTTCGCGGGCTTCGGCAAGCGTGTTGAACACAGGCACTGGGCGTGTGAACATGTCATCGCCCTTGCCAGAGTATAGCGAGCCGCCCTTACCTGGTGTAACACCAGCAACAACGTTGGTGCCGTAGGCAAGCATCTGCGAGGTGTGAAATGTTCCTTCGCCGCCGGTGATTCCCTGAACGACGATCTTGGAATTTTTATTTACTAAAACGCTCATGTTGTTTTGTCCTGTAATTTCAAGAGCGCGAATTTACGGAAGTTCATACACACAGGAGCCGCATTCCATGGTTGAAATTGCAATAACGTACGATGGAACGCTGCGATGCAGTGCCTCACATGGTCCCTCAGGAACGGGGCTCATCACGGATGCCCCAGTGGATAACCATGGAAAAGGGGAGAGCTTCTCACCCACGGATTTGCTGGCAACGGCGCTGGGAACTTGTATGATGACCTACATCGGGCTGCTTGCCGAACGCAGCGGTTGGGACGTAACTGGAACCACGATGCGTGTGCAGAAGGAAATGGTTGCCGATCCAATCAGACGAGTGGGGCGTCTTGTGGTTGACATTCATATTCCTGTTGAGCTATCTGACAAGGACCTGACCGTAGTTGAAAACACGGTAAACACGTGTCCAGTCAAAATGAGTATCTCGGACAGGATACAGGTACCGATAACGGTTACCGGGAAGCAGATGACATGGAAGAGAGGCTAGCTGCTATTTCCATGATTCGTTCATCCCCGAACATTGGCCCTTGAAGTTGCATGCCAATTGGTAGCCCCTTACTGTCTGTTCCGAATGGAATACTCAAGGCCGGGATCCCTGCAATGTTTGCCGATACCGTAAAGTAGTCGCTCAGCCACATCTGTACAGGGTCCTTCACCTGGCCGATGCCGAAGGCTGTAGTTGGAGTTGTTGGCAATGCAAACGCATGGTAGGATGTAAAGATGTTTGCATATGCGTCGCTGATGAGGCGCCGCGCCTGCTGGGCCTTTGTATAGTATGCTTCTCCGTACCCTGCTGAAAGCACAAAGG
>CAZAGH010000043.1:0-8461 GCA_964484755.1 uncultured Melioribacter sp.
AAGAGCTTATCGTGCGTCCAACGTCAGAGACCATCATCTGGAACACCTATCGCGACTGGATCCAGTCATACCGCGATCTGCCATTGCTCATCAATCAGTGGGCGAACGTTGTCCGCTGGGAAATGCGCACACGCCTGTTCCTGCGCACAGCTGAATTCCTCTGGCAGGAAGGCCACACGGCACACGCAACACGCGAAGAAGCCATTGAAGAAACACGCAAGATGCTCGACGTTTACGCAACGTTTGCCGAAGAGTGGATGGCTCTGCCGGTCGTTAAAGGCGTGAAGACAGCGAATGAACGCTTTGCCGGCGCAGAAGACACCTACTGCATCGAAGCGCTGATGCAGGATGGCAAGGCACTGCAAGCAGGCACGTCGCACTTCTTGGGTCAGAATTTTGCCAAGGCCTTCGATGTGCAATTCTCATCCAAGGAAGGCACGCTCGAATATGTTTGGGCCACGTCATGGGGCGTATCAACACGTCTGATGGGAGCGCTCGTCATGGCGCACTCCGACGATGAAGGGCTCATCATTCCGCCAAAGATCGCGCCTCACCAAGTGGTGATTGTGCCGATTCCCAAGCCCCTTGCAGAGCTTGATGAAGCGATCAACAGCGTAGCTAAAGAGCTTCGTGCTCGTGGCATTCGCGTCAAGATCGACACAGACGATCAAAATCGTCCGGGCTACAAGTTCGCCGAGTATGAAAAGATCGGCATTCCTGTTCGCCTCGCTGTGGGCGCACGCGATCTCGCTGCAGGCACCATTGAAGTTGCCCGTCGCGACACGCGAGAAAAGCAGAGCGTTGCTCTCGAGGGCATCGGCGAGTTTGTTGCCAACCTTCTTGATGAAATCCAACGCAATCTCTTTGAACGTGCGAAGACCTTCCGTGATGAACACATCACACGTGTAGATTCATGGGATGAATTCGTGAAAGCTCTCGATGAGAAAGGGGGCTTCATCAGCGCGCACTGGGATGGCACGGGAGAGACTGAAGACCTGATCAAAGACGAGACCAAGGCAACGATCCGCTGTATCCCGCTGAACAATCCTCAGGAAGATGGTGTCTGCGTTCGCACCGGCAAGCCGAGTGCGCAACGTGTGTTGTTTGCGCGGGCGTATTGAGCGAAACAACGAGTTGTCATGTACCACTCACGTTTCATCTTTACCGTCCTGATAGCAGCATTGGCATATGCTGATGCAGTCTCAGAGGATAGCACGACCATTCGTGTCGGAGTTCTTGCAGATTTTGTCGAATCGCAATCGAATGTTCGCCCTGCCGACGGGAGGCGTCTGTTTACGCTACAGCCATCTCGTGATCGCACCCTTGGCCTCATGCAGGGTCATGCAGAGATCACTGGCTCGTCGCCATCAATCTGGTGGCGTGTTGCCCTGCAGGACGGCTGGTTCCCAGACGTGAACTATACTGGCGCTGATTATGACTGGAGATTCCTTCAGGAGGCATCGGTTGGTCTTAGTGCTGGCGACAGGCTCAAGATAAGTGGCGGTGTGATGCCTTCGCACATTGGCTATGAGTCGATGATTGCACGAGATAACGTCACGCTGTCGCGCTCGTTCACGGCCGACAATACGCCCTATTACGAGACAGGACTTTCAGGTACATACAGTGCAAGCGAAAAGCTCAGCATCAGCGTGCTCTTGCTAAACGGCTGGCAACGGATCGTAGACAACAATGATGATCTTTCTATTGGCACTGCTGTGAAATGGCAACCAGACTCGTCAGTTACATTGTCGTGGAACACGTATGTCGGGAATGATCAGCCCCGTGACAAGCCGTCGTTAGCACGATTTCACAACAACGTTTGGTGTGAATGGAAACCAACAGACAAGCTTGCACTTGTTGGACTTCTCGACCTTGGTTTGCAACAACGACCCAACAGCGGAACAAGTACCCAGTGGTATACAGGGTTGGTTTCCAGATACAAACTTTCGGCGTCGTTTCGGCTCGCTGGCCGAGTTGAGCATTATGCGGATCCTGATGCTGTTATCGTGCAGACACCACTGGGTGGTGGATTCGTCGCAACTTCTGCGTCACTGAATGCAGACTACGATGTTACGGAGAACATTCTCGGTCGTGTTGAATGTCGCAGAGTCGATTACAATGGCCTATTCATCAATGCGAGAACTGATAACGCCAGCTCCAGTGAAACATATATTACGTTGTCAATCTCAGCACGCTTTACAACTCGTCCGCTATGAAGCCGTACATCATCTTGCTTTCACTCGTGTGTATGAGCTGCGCATCCGTCAAGAAGGAGCCCCTTCCCAACACTGAGATCTGGATTGCAAAGTTCAATGAGCGCACACTCGAGATCACGGATGTGCAGCAGATCACGCAGCATGCTGGCTACGACAATCAACCATGCTTCAGCAACGACAGTAAGTACCTGCTCTACTCTTCGGACCAAGATGGCAGTGGATCTCCCGACGTAATGCGCTACGATCTTGCTTCGGGTACAACATCGCGTATCACGGCAAGTGCTGCTTCGGTGTTTTCGCCAACACCCACGTCAAATGGACGATTCACGGCCATCCACGTAGGCAAGCCAAACGCCGAAGGCGACGCCTACACTGAATCGCAACAGCTCTGGGAGTATGATTCAACAGGTAAGGGGCTGGGACCTATCATTTCTGCAACGCGCATCGGCTATCACACGTGGCTGGATGCAAATCATGTTGCCGTCTTCGTCGTGGGCTCAGACGATGGCAAGACCCCACACAAACTGGCTGTCTACAACACAATTAATAGCACGTCAATCGACATCGCTTCCAAGGTAGGACGCTGCATCAAGCGTGCCCCCAATGGAATGCTGACGTACGTTGACAAATCAGACTCAACGGCATTGAAGATCATCATCACCGCTGGAGACAGCGTGAGCAATGATACGATCGTAACCCTGCCCAAAGGCACCGAAGATTTCTGCTGGATGTACGAAGGCACAATCTTCACATTCGCCAACGGTACCCTCTACGGCTGTGCTACGTACAATCAGCCCCGTACATGGAAACCATACATCTCACCCTATGTAAACGGAACGGTCTCACGCCTCGTTATGAGCCCCGATAGCAGATATTTTGCGTGGGTGGTTAGGGGCACGATATATCGTGCCCCGTAACCACCAAACAACAAGGGCGAGCACATTGGCTCGCCCCGATTCGGCATCTGGCGAGCACATTGGCTCGCCCCTATTCTGCACGGGCGAGCACATAGGCTCGCCCCTATTCCGCACGGGCGAGCACATAGGCTCGCCCCTACTTATTCTTCTGTGTACAATGTTGAATTGTCTACGTAGATCAAGTAGTCCTTGATCTTGCCATCGACCATGTTGAAGACGTTGGCAAACGGCACGGTGAGCGTTGAGCCACTGTGACGTGTGTAGGTAACTGTACCCTCGGTGAGTACGAAACCATCGCCTTCACGGACTGTGAGGTTTGAGTGCTTGATAGCCGCGATGCTCTGGAACCATCCTTCGAGGAAGTTCACGATCGTGTCCTTGCCAACTACCGCAGGGTGGTTTGCAAAGCGGAACTGTGCATCATCTGTCAAAAAGGTGCCGAAAAGAACATGGTCCTTTGCATCGATACCATTAAACAACACCGAGAAATCTGGGTTTGCCATGGGGCTCAATCCTGATAAATAGGGGAAAAAGTGGTGAACCGTAGGAACGCGAAACTACGAACTTTGGTTCGGTTTCCGACCGGCGGGTCAACTTAAACATCAGGGCTGGCATGTTAAGCACAAGGGCGAGCACAAGGGCGAGCACATAGGCTCGCCCCTACTCGGCACTCGCTGTTCTCTTCTTCCGTATCTTTGCCTACTTATGCAGAACTACCGCAACTTTTGCATCATTGCGCACATCGACCATGGAAAGTCCACCCTGGCAGACAGGTTGTTGGAGAAAACGGGTCGTGTTTCAGCGCGTGAGATGACGATGAATCAAATCCTTGATGATAACCCCCTCGAACAGGAGCGTGGGATTACCATCAAGCTGCACGCCATTCAGATGGACTACAAAGCCAAGAATGGTGAGACGTATAAATTGAACTTGATCGATACCCCTGGGCACGTAGACTTTTCGTACGAGGTATCACGCTCGCTGAGCGCCTGTGAAGGGGCTCTCCTTGTTGTTGATGCCACCCAAGGTGTGGAAGCCCAAACGATATCAAACTTGTTTATGGCCATCGACCAGGGATTGGAGATCATTCCGGTGATCAACAAGATCGACCTGCCAAGTGCCGTAACGACGATTGAGAATGTCAAGAAGCAGGTCATGGATCTGATTGGCTGCAAGGAAGAGGATATGATCCTCGCTTCTGCGAAGGCAGGCATTGGTATCGAGGACATCCTCGAGGCCGTTGTTGAGCGTGTCCCGCCGCCTAAGGGCGACCCCAAAGCCCCCTTGCGCGCCCTAATTTACGACTCTGTGTTTGATGCCTATCGTGGTGTCATCGTCTACGTGCGTGTGATCGATGGAACAATGCGTGAAAAGGACAAGATCCTCTTCATGGCCACCGGACAGACCTACGATCTTGATGAAGTAGGCGTGCTGTTTATGCAGCGCCAGCGCACGGGCGTGCTCTCCGCAGGAGACGTGGGATATTTCACGGCTGCCATCCGTAAGCTACAGGACACCAAGGTTGGCGATACAGTCACGCTGGCGTCGAACCCAACAACAGAGATGATCTCGGGCTTCCGCGAAGTAAAGCCGATGGTCTTTAGCGGTATCTATCCAGCAGACAGCGACGACTTTGAAGATCTACGTGAAGCACTAGGCAAGCTCTCGCTGAACGACTCGGCAATCACCTTTGAACCGGAATCATCAAGTGCACTTGGCTTCGGATTCCGTTGTGGATTCTTAGGTCTTCTTCACATGGAGATCGTACAAGAACGTCTCGAGCGTGAGTTCAATCAGACGATCGTGACAACCGTACCGAACGTACAGTACAAGGTGATCACGACGCGTGATGAAGTGCTCTGGGTTGACAATCCCGCCCAGCTTCCGAATCCAACGCTCATCAACGAGATTCAAGAGCCGTACATCCGGGCTCAGATCATTGCCCCGTCAGAATACGTCGGCACGATCATGAAGCTCTGTATGGAGCGCCGCGGACAAATGCTGGGCCAGTCGTACCTCTCGGCAGACCGTGTAGATATGACGTTTGAACTACCACTCGGCGAAGTCGTCTTCGACTTCTACGATAAGCTCAAGTCGAACACACGGGGCTATGCATCCCTTGATTACGAATATGCCGACTACAAGGCCGGCGAACTCGTTCGCATGGACATTCTCCTGAACGGCGAACAAGTTGATGCATTGAGTTCAATCGTGCACCGTCAGAAAGCCCATGAATGGGGCAAGAAGCTCTGTACGAAGCTGCGCGAGCTTATACCACGTCAGATGTTTGATGTTGCCATTCAGGCTGCCATCGGCGCAAAGATTATTGCCCGCGAGTCCATCAGCGCGATGCGCAAGAACGTTCTTGCAAAGTGCTACGGTGGCGACATTTCGCGTAAGCGAAAGCTCATCGAGAAGCAGAAAGAAGGCAAGAAGCGCATGAAACAGGTTGGCAAGGTGGAGATACCACAGGAAGCATTTCACGCTGTTCTCTCATTGGATTGATCTATGTCGCTCGTTGAATGGTTCTACGACTTGCTGCCGGATGCACTCGGCTCGTTTCTCAAGCGCAGACGTGATAAACGTCTGAATGCACCTAAGCCGGAGACCTTCACAGAGCATGTTGTTGCATGGATCAAGACACTCGTATGGGCAGTGTCGGTCGTAACAATCGTTAACGGCCTTGCGCTTGCGTCGTTCGTTGTTCCTACGGGATCGATGGAGAGCACTGTCATGGCAGGCGACTTTTTGTTCGTCAACAAGTTTATCTACGGACCATCAACACCGCAAATCATTCCGTTTATCAATCAGCCCCTTCCCTACTACAAGCTCCCACCGATCTGGAAGCCGGAACAAGGCGATGTGATCGTGTTTGTGTTCCCTGGTAACCGCGACGAGGTGAAGCCACAGAACTTTGAGTACTACCTCAAGCGCTGCGTTGCTGTTGCAGGAGACAACCTCGAGATTAAAGGCGGACGAATCTATGTGAATGGTGTTGAGTACCCTCTTCCTGAACACGGACAGTTCTACGCATGGGCTCCGGAGATTCGTCAGCAGATTTATGAGAGCGACAGAGCCTCGACTTTCCCGCAGGGACGTGGCTACACGCGTGACGACTACGGTCCGATTCGTGTCCCGAAGAAGGGCGATGTCATCAAGCTAACAGAACAGAACTTTGCCGAATGGGCTGTTTTCATTGGCCGTGAGGGCCACACTGTTGATGCCTACGCACGCACCATTGATGGTCAGCCAGCATCCTCCTATACAGTCAAGCGCGACTATGTTTTTGGCATGGGCGATAACCGCGACAACTCACTTGATTCTCGTTTCTGGGGCTTTATCCCGGAAGAGGACGTAGTTGGAACACCTATGGTCGTGTATTGGTCTTGGGAGCCGGACGACCTTCAGTCTGGCAAGAGACTCTCACTTTCGCAACGCTTGAAGTCGATTCGCTGGGGTCGACTAGGAACGATCATCCACTAACGCGCACACCGCCGCACTGGCTTCTGATATGCCTGGGTCGGGCCTTGAGAATACTCGCATGCGCGATATCGGTGTTACGGCCCTTTACGCTGTCATCGTGGCGCTGCTTTTACGCATCTTCGTCATTGGAGCATACGAGATCCCGTCGCACTCGATGGAAGACACGCTCCTTCCAGGGGACTACATCGTGGTCAGCAAGCTCACATTTCACATGCGTGAGGTTCAGCGCGGCGACATCGTAGTCTTTAAGCACCACGATTCATCGGTATCCGTTAGCACAGAGCTCTTCATTAAGCGAGTGATTGGGCTTCCCGGCGACACCCTGGTATTCACGCCCGATGCAGTCATTGTGAATGGTCTGCCGTTTCCGACGCCACCGGAGGCAAAGATCCCTACAAGCCCCCTGCTGACATCAATGAAGCCCAACATGCGAATGATGGTTGGTCCGGACTCGGTGTTTGTTATCGGTGATAACCGCCGCAATTCGTTCGACTCGCGATACTGGGGCGCTGCTCCTGTTGACGACATCATTGGGAGTCCGCTCTTCATTTACTGGTCCCATGGCCCAAGTCCAAGCAACCCGCTACCCCATATTCGCTGGGAGCGCATTTTCAATGGGATCTACTGATGTACGGTCTTTACCTTCACGTGCCATTCTGTGAGAAGAAGTGCTCGTACTGCGACTTCTACAGCATTGAATCGATGACGCACATCGAGCGTTTCACTGATGTGCTGCTGCAAGAGATCGCTCTTCGTAAAAATCAGTACGATGGTACATCCGCTACGTCGGTGTTCTTTGGCGGTGGCACGCCATCGCTACTTACACCAGAAGCGATAGGACGCATCAACGAGGCACTTCGATCTGTGATGCGCATCGCAGATGACGCCGAGTGGACGATGGAATGCAATCCTGGCACCGTAACGCTTGAACGCCTAGAGGCATATCGCGCATCGGGAATCAATCGATTGTCGTTTGGGGTGCAGTCATTCACTGCCTCAGAGCTGGAGTTTCTCGATCGTATTCACGATGCACAACAGGCTGAGCAGGCGATGTCACTGGCACGGAGTGCAGGCTTTGACAATGTGAACATGGATCTGATGTTCGCCGTGCCGGGTCAAACAATCGAATCGCTTGCTCATAATCTCGAGCGGATGATCGCACTCGACCCCGACCACATCAGCGCATACTCACTCATCTACGAGCAAGGTACTCCGCTCTACACCAAGTTGAAAAAGGGGCTCGTACAGCCCCTACCCGAGGAAATAGACGTTGAGATGTACAAGCTCGTGATCGAGACACTGCGCTCCGCGGGATACGAACAGTACGAAGTGAGCAACTTTGCCAAGCCATTGCGTCAGTGCCGTCACAACCTTACCTATTGGCACGCCGAACAATACCTGTCCTTCGGACCAAGTGCACACGGATTCATCGGCAATACACGCTATTGGAACAAGCGCTCTCTCACGGCTTGGATGGACGACGTCAATAACAGCATCCTCCCAGAGGCGAACTGTGAGGAACTCACCGAGCAGGATCTGCTCTCCGAGTTTCTGTTCCTTCACCTTCGTGCCGACGGCATCCCACTTGAAACGGTCCAACAACGCTTCGGCATTGATCTTCGGAACAATCTGCAACCCAACCTGAACTACTGGATCGAAGAAGGCTTCATCGAAGACACCAACAACACTCTGCGCCTCACGGCCGAAGGCTACCGAGTTTGCGACGAGCTGACAGTGAAGATGCTGGGTACGAGGTACTAGGTACTAGGTACTAGGTACAAGGTACAAGCTACAAGGTACAAGGTACAAGGTACTAGTACAGGGAATGGTTCAGCTAACGCTCGA
>CAZAGH010000043.1:8561-11141 GCA_964484755.1 uncultured Melioribacter sp.
TACAAGGTACAAGGTACAAGGTACTAGTACAGGGAATGGTTCAGCTAACGCTCGAACTCAGTGATTCTCCTGAAATACGTCCAGCATATGGATTCCCGCTTCCGCGGGAAAGACGCTATCAGTACCTTGTACCTTGTGCCTTGTACCTTGTACCTAGTACCTAACTCCTCGCTGCTCTCCTAGCAGGGTAGATCGCCGCAACGGCAGAAAGTCCAATTCCTACGGCTATGACGAGGAGAACGTCGGCTACGTCGATATCTATTGGTAGGGCCGGAATGAGGAAGCCCTGTTGCATATCAAATGTGATCCACTGAAAGTGTTGCTGACCGAAGCACAGCCCCGTACCAATCAATGTTCCTATGGCAACACTAACAAGTCCTATCACGAGGCCCTGCTTAACATAGATCGATCGGATCATGGAATTGGTAAGCCCCATGGTCTTGAGGACCTGGATGTCGTGCCGCTTCTCGACAACACCCATGGTCAGTGAGATCACGATATTGAATGCTGCAACAACAACGATAAGCATAAGAACAATGAACGAGCCAATACGCTCTAGCTTCATCGTATCATAGACACCGCGATTCATGTCTTCCCATGTCTGCACGTTTCCATTCAAACCATAGAGCGAGGCGAGTAGTACCGCCGTGTCGCGAGCATGGTCTGGGTTCTGCAGCCGGACGTCCCATGCCGAGGCAGGTTTGCCCGTGATGCCCGACAACAGATCACTGGAGCAGAATATGTAGGTGGCATCGATGTCTCGTGATGAGTTTGACTGAAACACGCCCCCTACCAGAGCCCTTGTACCTGTTGGGATGGTCATACCCGAAATACCCGATTCAATCTGCTGGGGCGAGACAAGCGTTACTGTATCACCAAGAGCAAGTTGCAGGTTTTGTGCAACACCCAACGATACGACCACGCGCGGCACACCGCCAACGGAAGCGATACTTGGAGATCCGTAGATGATCGCCGATGAGAGAGCTCGTGCCGATTCTGTATCCGTGAGAAGATTCCCCTGCGCCTGCACCACAGACATACCCGAAGGGGCTCGCATAACGAGCTTGGAGAGCCACACTGGCTGCATGTTCCACCGCTCGGCCTCATATGGTGCAACGGCGATTGCTCCGCCCTGCAATGCTGGTGCTGAGATTCGAATGTGTGGACCAAATGAGGTCATGAGGTCACGTGCGACACCTCGGAACCCATTGAACAGCGACATCACAATGATCAGTGCTGCAGTGCCAAGGACGATGCCAAACACCGAGATTACGCCGATGACACCGACAAACGAAAGACGTCGGGGGCGCAAGTATCGTTGTGCTATAAAGGTTGTGACATTCATCGACGTTTTGACGCAGCCAGAAGATCGGCCTGCACACGAACTGGGGCAGTGCCTTGCTTGGTGCGAACATACGTACCATCGTGCTGAAGAATGCGGACCTTGACGTCATCTGAAAGGTATAGCGAGAGAATGTCGCGGAGCTTCTTCTTAACCTTACGGTCGTAGACAGGGAAGAGCAGTTCAACCCGACGTTCCATGTTGCGGTTCATCCAGTCGGCACTTGAAATGTACACGTCTTCTTCGCCGCCATTACGGAACCAGAACAGCCTACTATGCTCGAGGAATCTGTCGAGAATACTGCGCACAACGATGTTTTCGCTTACATCTTTGATCCCTGGCTTGAGGGCACAAACACCACGTACGATGAGATCGATCTTTACTCCCGCCATCGATGCCTCGTAGAGCGCACGAATGATCTTTGCATCGATCAGGGCATTCATCTTGGCAATGATGTACCCTTGACGTCCCTCACGCTGATGTGTGATCTCACGCTGGATGAGTTCGAGAAACTTCTCGCGAAGGTTCAGCGGCGCAACACCAAGGTGCTGCCATGAGGCATGCTTTGAGTATCCGGTGAGCAGATTGAACAAATGCACGAAGTCCCGTTCAAACTCCTGACGTCCGGTAAAGATGCCAATGTCTGTGTAGAGGCGCGACGTTCCGAGATTGTAATTGCCTGTTGCCACATGCGCATAGGTAAGCACGTTCTTGCCCTCTTTGCGGATGACAAGACACACCTTACAGTGAACCTTGAGCCCCATGACACCATAGACAACGTGCACGCCTGCTTGCTCGAGAGCTCTGGCCCAGGCAATGTTGGTTTCTTCGTCGAAGCGTGCCTTGAGCTCGACAAATGCCGTAACGTTCTTACCCGCACTTGCAGCACGCTTCAGTGCTTCAATAACAGGGGAACGTCCACCGGCTCGATAGAGCGTCATCTTGATAGCTAAGACATTTGGATCATCTGCCGCTGCTTCGATGAACTTCACTACGGAGTTGGTGAAGGAGTCAAACGGATGATGAACGACCAGGTCACGTTCCTTGAGTACATCGAAGATATCGGATGCATCGCTTGCAAACTCAGGCAGGACTCGCGAGTTGAAGGGGGCATCCTTGAGCTTCCGCTTATCGAGTTGCAGGAGCACCAAGAAGTCCTGCAGGTTGAGTGGTAACTCCACCTTGTAGACATCTGTAGCATCCAGCTCAAGTGCTTTGGTAAAGAACTGCAGCACCTT
>CAZAGH010000043.1:11241-14628 GCA_964484755.1 uncultured Melioribacter sp.
TCGCTGCGTTCCTCCTCAGAGAGCTCGTCCATCGTATGCAGAACAATACCCTCCTTCTTGAGCGAAGGCAATACCTGCTTGTTCCATATCGTCGCTTGACGCTTGTAGAGCGGAGTAAGACGCGCGCGAATTTCTTTGAGCTGCTCGGATGGCGTCATGCCATCTTCCGACAGGTTCGTCACGCCCGAGTATATCTGCTCTTGCAGACCTGCCACCCGGATCATGAAGAACTCGTCAAGGTTCGTCGAATAGATCGCCAGAAACTTGAGGCGCTCTAACAGCGGATGCGACTGATCTTCCGCCTCTTCCAATACACGCTTGTTGAATTCAATCCACGACAGTTCTCGATTGAGATACAGCTCCTCATCGTGAAGATCGATAAGGGGCTTGCGCTGTGTAGACTGTCCGCGCGGACTTCGTGTTGGGAGTTTCTTTGTCGATGACATGGGATCTTTTGGATGCTTGCTGTAGAGCAATCACGAAGCTAGGAAAGCTTTCGTGCATCTCCGAGTAAAGTCTGTGTTACGGGGTCTCCCCGATCACGACCGGCGCGGTGCCGCGGATCACGCGTCCCGATGCAGCATCGACGCTCTCAAACACAGCCACGTAGATCCCGATGGGAGATGAGCGTTTCGTGACCGAGCTGATGCCGTCCCAGATTGCACTACCTCGCGACCCAACGAACTGCCCGTTCAGCAACTCACACACGTAACTACCGTTCAGGTCCACAATCACCAATCGCACGGTTGACTGCTCGAAAGGCTGACGCCACGAGATGACACATGGGTACCTGCTAGCCCCTTCCCGGGTTGAGAAGGGGCTCGGACCAGCAGTAACAAGCAGGTTGTTCTGCTCCACGATCTGATTGATAGAATTTGCCAGACCAGGCGTAGAGCCATACGTTGCAGTGCATGAGCCCCAACACCCATCACCAGCTGCAACTGCTCCAGGAACGCGCTTCTCAAGTGATCTGCCCGTTGTGGCAACAAGGGCCTTACTGTGCAGATTATGCGTGTAGACGGCAACATCGACTACGAAGCCGGATGACGTGCGGAGAATGACCGAATCGCTGATGGCATTGACATTCATGGCTGGGCGCACCAGAGCCCACGGAGCCCCCTGACACATGCGTACGATTGATGTATCCGAGGCGCAGGCAAGGTAGGTATTGGGTGGAAGTTTTGATGGCGTTACGATCCTGCAGAGCTCACCGCCTCCATCCTGCAGTGTCCACCCTGTTACGTCGAGCGTATCTGAAGTGCCGTTCCATATCTCAACGAAGTCGCAGTCCTGCGCCAGTGGCTCTGCCAATATCTCGGTGATGGTTACCCCTCCTGCAATCGGCGGTATCATCAAGGGGGCGTGCATGACGTTGTTCTCGCCACGCATGTCAGCAGCAAGTAACTGGATCGTAACCGTATCGCATCGGGCCCAGCGTGTTGGACGAAGATCTACCAGATTGATCTGTGTAGACCACCATTGCGCGGGCAGAAGGTTGGGACATGTACCTTGAAACTGCAATGCGCCGATCTGTATCGACAGCATCTTAGGGTCTACTCTCACTCTACCCTGGTTGACAACTCCAATGTGGAGTACCGAATCTTGAACAAACACTCCCGTGATAGCAACATCACGCTCATACTGCACATGGGAGTTGATGCGACCGCACGTAGTGCTGTCGAATGCAACGGAGGCCGACCATGCATCGAGATATCGCACATAGCCGTTATCTGCAATGCCATGGCGTTCAACACTACGACCTCGCTCTGATGGGATGATGCTGTAGGTTAGCGCATCGCACAACGTCGAGTCACGACGCCGGATCTCTACACGGTCAGTTGTGTTGTTCAACGAGGGCAGTGGACACTCCAAGACTACTACGCTATCGTGGATCGCTGAGCGCACCTCACGCAGTGCTTCAGCATCACGTGTTAGTACAATGCAAGTGCCGCTGCGTACCGTACGTTGCGGCAGGGCAACACATGTGCGATTGTCGCAAATGAGGTAGTCGTCTGATGCGAGAGCATCTGTAGATGTTACCACGCACTCAACCCACTCGGGCTCTCCGGCCGCAGGTGTTGGATGAACCTCTGTGATAAGGATTTGGAGAAGCAGGAGATATTCCATACTTCTCTGTGCAGGTAACTACTGGCAACGTGACATCAGAAGCTCAACGATCGATTCGAGGTGTAGACGGTCGACATCACTGAAACGTCCAACGACAGGACTATCAACATCCAATACACCGATCAAGCCATCACTGGATATCATTGGCACAACGATTTCACTGGCACTTGCCGCATCACATGCAATGTGACCTGGAAACTCATGCACGTCTGATACAACAAGTGTTTGCCTCTGCTCTGCAGCACTGCCGCATACCCCGCGCCCCATGGCAATTCGCACGCAGGCTGGCTTGCCATGGAACGGGCCAAGAACCAACTCGGAATCTCTCAGCAGATAGAACCCGGCCCAATTGACATCGGGCAGCATGTGATAGAGCAACGAGGCCGTATTGGCAAGATTTGCAATCAGATCATGTTCATCTGTGGTAACTGCGTCCACGAGTGACATGATCGCTTCATAGCGCCGTGCCGGATCATCGAATGTTTCGTCTGTTATGTGAAACACGCAAGCGATTCCGGATTATCGTTGAATTGAAAGTCTGTCCGTTGAAACGCCAGCAGCACTCGACATCCTTACGAGATACGACCCCTGCGCGAGCATGCTGATCGGCAGTGTAGTTGTTCCCTGCGTCACATCCATTTGGGCTACAATTCTGCCTTGTAGATCGAGAATCATCACATTAGCTGACTGCTCTGAGCGGATCGTGAGAACATCATTGGCAGGATTCGGGAACATCCATGCATTCGCATCTTGGTCTGCATCATCATCCACACCGACGATAGCAGGTAGCGAAACGTTGACCCGCGTCTCATCTTCGCATCCACCAGGGAATGATCGCTTGATGATGATTGCGCCAGCTGTGTCTGATTGATTCCATCGAATAACGACGTCCTCTGACGTTGGGTTGCCTTCAAGGATCGTTCCGCCAATGACCTGCCATGTGTGCGCTGCATCAAGGACATTCTTCACGGAATACGATGCCGTCTCACCACGCTGCACGATGCGTCGTCCGTATACCACAGCAGGAGCGTGCATCAGAGACGTTTCAGATCCTTTACCCCAAGCAGGCTCGATCTCGCTCTTCGCGAAGTTCAGTAGGCCAAGAGCGTCGTTCACGCGAAGCCCCTTTCCTTCATCCATAGGATAGCTGCCCAGGAGGTTCGGTTGCGGTTCAATCATGTGATCGAACATCGACTCGGCGATCTGCTTTTCGCTACGCATCGTATTCCAGATGCGGAAGTTGCGGATCGTTCCCTTGAA
>CAZAGH010000044.1:0-6566 GCA_964484755.1 uncultured Melioribacter sp.
CTCGTATCTAAAACTTTCTCAACGACCCATTCTCATGCGTGTGCTTGATCATCAGCGCTTCGAGTTTCTTGAAGGGGGCTGGTGTTGAGAGATTCCAGCGGAAGGTCTTGACCTTGCCGCCGTAGACAACGCGGAGTTCTGTTTCTGAGGCATCAGCCACGTTTTCGCGGTAGTTGGTATCGAGCGACATGATGTTGTTTTCGCGAATCTCCGTTACGATTTCGCAAAGCTCGGATTCCGATACAGTGCCTTTGTGCATCCCTTCGCGTTCTGTAAAGCGGATCCCGTTATACATCACGTTGCGGTCGCCCAACACAGAGCCATTGAACACCGGACACTGTCCGAAGCACATTCCCTTATCGAGCGTAACACTGAAGTTCTGCACCGTAACTCCCTTGAGGCAATCTCCGACTGATGCACATGAGGTAAGCCCCATGGCTGCTATGATCATGATTGTTACGATTCGATAACGCATTGTAATTCCGTAATACCGTTGCACAAAAGTTACAAAGTGGAAACGCACACGATACATTGTTGCGGGAATTTCGTGCCGTAATTCTTCCGCACTCAATATATCAAGGTAGATGCATGAGACGCATTAGTGTACTCTGTGTTGTGCTGAGCATTTGTCTCCTTCCAACACAGCTTTTCTCACAAGCACCGACGCAAGGTAACATCCTGCAGCTGTTGTCGCGTCATACGCAACGTCCTGCGACCTTTGATCAAGGTTCGGCAGAAGTTGTCACGTACGACTCAGCTTCTCGCATAGCTATTCTTTCTGATGCATTTGCAAACAAGCTAACGTTTGTGAGTATTGCCAATCCTACACTTCCAACGGTTGTGAGAGATGTAGCACTCACTCCGTTTGGTGGCAAGGTAAACAGTGTAGCAGTTAGGAATGGACTTGTGGCAGTTGCACTCGAAGATGCGGTGTTGAAGTCCAATCCTGGTAAGGTCGTATTCCTGGATATGACAGGGAACCTGCGCTCGCAAGTAACTGTGGGTGCATTGCCAGATATGTTGGCGTTTACACCCAACGGACAGCGCGTGATTGTTTGTAATGAGGGAGAGCCAGAGAACAACTACACAGTCGACCCCGAAGGTAGTGTGTCGATCATCAACGTAACGAATCCTACGAGCCCGACGGTGCAGACGGTTACGTTCACATCACTTAACGGGAGACAAGATTCTCTCCGTGCTCTTGGTGTTCGCATCTACGGGTTCCGTGACTCGCTTGGAACGAGGATCTTCTCCTCTGTTGCGCAGGATCTTGAGCCAGAGTATGCCGCAATAACGCCAGATGGCTCTACCGCCTACATCACGTTGCAAGAGAATAATGCCATTGCTGTTATTGACATCAACAACGCTGCGCTTCTTCGCGTGATGCCTCTCGGTTGGAAGGATTACAGCAAGGGGCTACCACGATCAACAAACTACACATGGTCGAATCGTCCGGTGCTAGGAACCACCCCTGCTGGACAGCAGATTATGCTCGGTGGCTTTTCCGGACTTTGGTTCGATGGGTATGGATCGGACACGAACAAGCTTCGTTTCTTGACGCATCCCGATCGCGGACCGAATGCAGAGCCCCTTGTCATACGTGGTCAAACACGACGTCCATTTGCATTGCCGAATTACCAAGCCGAAGTGATCCGCATTGAGCTGGATAGGGTAACTGGTGCATTCACTGTACTGAATCGAACGAAACTTACCCGCGCCGATGGCACGACACCAATCACTGGTCTTCCTAATCTGCAGGCAGGAGCACAAGGTACTGCCTACACCGACGAGCTTCCTGTTGACCTCTTTGGCAATGATCTTCCGAATGACCCATTTGGGGCGGACCTAGAGGGTCTCGTGGTTGACAACGCAGGCACATGGTGGATGGTTGATGAGTATCGTCCAGCTATTTACAACTTCACCAACACCGGAAGACTGATCGATCGATACATTCCTGCTGGAACAGCTGCATCTGTGGGTGCTGCAGCAGGCACATTCGGCAACGAGTTGCTACCAGCTGTGTATGCGCAGCGCAGAGCTAACCGTGGATTCGAGGCATGCGCAATTGAGGGAGACGTTCTATATGCGTTCATACAGAGTTCAATCGATAATCCCGATAACGCAACAGACGCAACATCAAGAGCATCTACGTTCTGCCGTATCATCGCAATGAATGTTGTGACAAAGCAAATCGTTGGTGAGTATCTCTATCCAATGTTCGAGAAGGCGGGGTCGTGCGACAAGATTGGCGATGCAGTGTCTCTTGGTGGTGGTAAGTTTTTTGTTGTTGAGCGCGACGATGCAACAGGTTTGCGTGCTCGCAAGTATGTGTTCGAGATTAGTCTCAAGGGCGCAACAAATCTTGCGGTCACAACACCTACTCTTCCAGCAGGTAAGACACTAGAGCAGTGCACGTTTGCAGAACTCGCCGCTGCTGGTGTAAAGCCAGTTGTCAAGAAGAAGAGCGTCTACCTTCCAGGTGTGGGCTATGGTGCTGTCGACAAGGTAGAGGGTATTGCCCGTATCAATGCTACAACATTTGCCGTGATCAATGACAACGACTTTGGTGTAGGGGGCTCACTTCTTTCGTCGCCACCAAATGGAAGCATCACGGTTTCTCAGAATGATCCAATCCTAGGCCTCATCACATTTGATCGTCCAAACGGGATCGACCCAAGTGACCGTGATAATGCGGCTGGGACGGGAGCCGCAATTAGGATCGGCAACTGGCCAGTCTACGGCATGTACCAGCCAGATGCTATCACAGCTGTGACGATTGGAGGCCAAACCTACCTCGCCACTGCCAACGAAGGTGATGCCCGTGAGTGGGGGACATTCGTCGAAGAGGTTCGGGCAGGTGCCGCAACGTATCCTATCGATGCCTCAATCTTGAATGCATTCCCATCGCTCAAGACGAACCCACAGTTGGGTCGATTGAACGTGGTAACGAATCAGGGTGATCTGGACGGCGATGGGATCTTTGATGAGATCTATACACTTGGTGGGCGTGGCTTTACGCTCTGGAATGCGGACGGGAATCTGATCTGGGACTCAGGCAGTGAATTCGAAACACGTACAGCTGCATTCTATCCTTCGAACTTCAACGCAGGGCATACGACGAATTCAATGGATGATCGTTCGGATAACAAAGGACCAGAGCCCGAAGCGATTACGTCGACTGTAATCAATGATTCGACGTACGTTATGATTGGCAACGAACGTATCGGTGGTGTGTTCATGTACAACATCTCAAACGTTACGGCTCCGACATATGCGGACTTCTTTAACGCGCGCAACTTTACAGTTACGCCGAGTTTGGCAAATGTTGATAACGGCACGGTAGGAGACTTGGGGCCCGAGGTGATCTGTCACATCCCATCGACTGCAAGTCCAAACAACACGGATCTTCTCTTGGTGGGCAATGAGATCGGTGGAACAATGAGTGTGATGCAGCTCAAGACTGCACGCATTCTGACACAACCGGCAACTGCACTCACGCAATGTATTGGTGATCGCATAACATTGTCGGTAGTAGCACAAGGTCCATCACTGTCGTACCAATGGCGCCGCAACGGTTCGAACATTGCTGGTGCAACATCGGCTACATACACGTTTGATGCTATCAACAGCTCAGCAGCAGGCACGTATACGTGTACGATCACGCCAGCAAATGGTCTGCCTGCTACGACTAGGCCAACGGTACTTACACTCTTTACGCGCTCTCGCATAACGCGCGAGCCACGCGTGCTCACGCAGATTGATGCCGGATTGACAGTTGACCTAGATTTCGAAGCCACAACAACGGCAGGGGAAACACTCCAGTGGTTTAGGGCTGGCCAGCCCCTTGCAAATGGCTCTAAGTTTAGCGGGGTTACAACAAACAGACTCACAATCCGGAACGTAACGTTTGCAGATACATCCGGACGCTACTATTGCGCAGTTGTAGGGGGCTGCAGTAGCGTACGCACACGTGATGCACGCGTGTACATTCCGCGGATCCAGTTCACTGAGCAACCTGTAGATACCACAGTATGCCCAGGCGACACGATTGTCTTGACGTCGCGTGCATCCTCGAGCGGTGGTGATGTGGGAGTACAGTACAAGTGGCGTCTTGCCAATGGTACAGTGCTCAACGACGGTGGAAGATTCAGCGGAACATCGAGTCCAACGCTTCGTATTGCAAGGGCAACAGCAGCAGATGCTCAGGAGTACATCTGTGTTGCGACAGGATTCCCGTCAAATGACAACCGGTTCTCGCGCAACGTGAATGTTACGGTCCGCCCCGTGCCGACAATTCTACGTCAGCCCGTTGCTCCTAACGGCACAAGCACAGACGTGTTGTGCGAAGGCACCTTCTTCCAGTTCAGTGTCGCAGCTTCTGGCTCAACAGCACTCCGTTACCAATGGCTCCGTGATGGATCGCCAATTGCACTCGCAACAGCAAACACGTATGCAACCACAAAGCCGGGCAAGTATTCTGTGCGTGTTACGGGTGATTGCGGTCAGACCACAACATCTGATGTTGTGACAATTACCAATGCGTCAAAGCCATTCTTCACATTGCAGCCGGTGCCAAGCCTTCGAGTCAAGGAGGGCGAGCAGATCAAGCTGCAGGTTCAGGCAAGTGGTACGCCAGCACTCACATATCAGTGGGCACGGAACGGCAAGGACATTCCTGGAGCAACACTTTCAACGCTTACGATTGCAGCATCCTCGCTTGGCGATGCTGGTAAGTATGTGTGCGTTGTCAAGAATGAATGCGGACTCGACGTGTCGTATGTCTCTGATGTTACAGTCTATAAGAACGAACCGGTATCAGTAGATGAGGAATCGTCGGCACCAGTTCTGAGTCTCTATCCTAACCCTACGTCCCAGACAGTCACGATTGCTGTTGGTGCGTTGACAAGAATCGATAGAGTTGAGATCGTGAACGCAGCAGGCGCAGTGGTTATCTCACGCAGCGCAGATAACACAGCGGTATCGGCGATGAATATCGATGTCGCTACCCTTGCGAGTGGTGTCTATACAGTGACGGTGGTCTCGTCCGGACATCGCACGTCGACCATGTTGGTGATCACACGATAACGAAGAACGAAAAGTTATTCACACCTCAGCGGCACGAGCAGTAGCTCGTGCCGTTGTCGTTTTCACACACAGTAATTTTGCCGCATGACAAAACACGATCTCACACAAGCCATTTACGACGTTGCGCACCTGACGGGTGAGTTCAAGCTCCGCAGCGGTATTACCAGCAACGAGTACTTCGATAAGTATCAATTCGAGAGCGATCCGAAGCTGCTCAAAGCAATTGCTGAGCAAATGGCACCAATGGTGCCCGAGGGCACGGAATACCTTGCCGGACTTGAGATGGGCGGACTTGCGATTGCAACTGCGCTGTCGCTCGAGACCGGTATTCCGGCTGTCTTTGTGCGTAAGAAAGCCAAAGACTACGGTACCTGCAAGCTTGCTGAGGGTCCGTCGATTGAAGGCAAGAAGCTTTTGATCGTCGAGGATGTCATCACTTCTGGCGGACAAGTCATCATCTCTGGGAATGACTTGAAGTCCCTCGGAGCGATCGTAAGCCAAGTTGTCTGCGTAATCGACCGTGAGCAGGGCGGCCGTGGCAAGCTTGAAGAAGCCGGATACGAGTTAACATCATTGTTTACAATGTCAGAACTCAAGGCCGGACGATGAAGCTCATCAGTTGGAACGTGAACGGCATCCGTGCTGTGATGAAGAAGGGCTTTCTGGATTGGGTAGACGAGGTCAAGGCAGACATCATCTGCATTCAAGAGACCAAGGCCGATGAGGACAAGATTCCTACCGAGGTTAAGGAACACGGCTATCACACCTACTGGCACTCATGCACGCGCAAGAGCGGCTACTCTGGCGTCGGTGTGCTAAGCCGCACAGAGCCCCTTTCCGTCAACCAACACCTAGGCATCCAAGAATTCGACGAAGAAGGACGCATCCTCGAGCTCGATTATGGCTCCTTCATTCTTTACAACGTCTACTTCCCCAACGGCTCTACCGGTAACGCTCGTGTGCCATACAAGCTCAAGTTTTACGAAGCACTTCTTGCACGCTGCAAAGAGCAGCAGGCAGGGGGCAAGCACATCGTGATCTGCGGCGACTACAACATCGCCCATCATCCGATTGATCTTGCACGTCCAAAAGAAAACGAAGCCAACACAGGCTTCCTACCCGAAGAGCGCGCCGTACTTGATCAAATGAGCGCCGATGGATGGCTTGACACCTTCCGCGAGTTCCATCCTGAAGAGCCCGACAACTACACGTACTGGGACTACTTCACGCGCGCCCGCGACCGCAATGTGGGCTGGCGCATCGACTACTTCTGGATCACCCCAGGTCTGCGTCCAGCACTCAAGAATGCCTTCATCCTTCCCGACGTCATGGGCTCCGACCATTGTCCGGTAGGGATTGTGTTGAATACGTAAGAGCGAGGAAGAGATACAAGGTACAAGGTACGAGGTACGGGAGGGACTGATCGTTTTTCCCGCGAAAGCATGTCATGCCCGCTCTACCGCTCGCCCGCTCTACCGCTC
>CAZAGH010000044.1:6666-14625 GCA_964484755.1 uncultured Melioribacter sp.
CCGCTCTACCGCTCGCCCGCTCTACCGCTCTACCGCTCTACCCCGAGGTCCCTCGCTGCTGGCGCAGCTCGGGATGACGCACCGCGTCGTGTTTTGTGGGGTAGGGCAACGGGCGCGCCAAAGGCGCGCTGAAGAACGTCACACTCGCTGTTCGCTGCTTTCATTGCGTCATCCCGAGCGCCTCAAGCGCGAGTGACCTCGCGTGATTACGATTGCGGGCGAGCCGCCGGCTCGCCCTTACATACTGGTTTCCCGCTTTCGCGCGAAAGACGATCAGTCTCTCCCGTCCCTCTTGTCTCTCCCGTCCCTCTTGTCCCTCCCGTCCCCGTCTTCTGTCACATTCCGTACGTTATTCGACACATAGAACATGATGGGTAGCTCCAGCTGCCCCTTACCACATTCGGTGAGGTTCTACAATGTCGAGTCCACTTCATGTTGTGCCATGGCTATATGGCGAGTGCTCGTTCTATGCCGTTGTGTATGACGAGAAATGCTTGGTCGATGAGTTTCTTAATCGACTCGCTGGTGTTGACCGTGATCATGCAGATGCACTCTTCAACTTCTTGCATATGGCCGCACGCGAGCCTTACGTTCGTGAGGCATACCTGCGGTCTGAGCGCCCAGAGCTTGGCATCTATGCGATGTATAATCACAAGGAAGTTGAACCTTCCGTCTACAATCCGAGCAGATTGCTATGTTCGTACGTTGGTGGTAGTAACAGGATAATGCTGTTAGGTCCTGGATTCATGAAGACGAAGGATGAGTCGATACAGAGCAACGTGAGTGCTAACAGCCACGCTCAGTTTCTTGCGAATGTCGCAACGATGCTGAACCGACGAATCGATGAGGGCGAGATACTCATTGTCGGTTCAGAGCTGATTCCCCGTCATTATGATTCACTTGATTTCTAAGGGGCACACGTTATGCGTACCATTGCAGATCGCCTTGCCGAGATTCCGATTGAAAAGCGCACATTCTATGAGTGGCAATTCGCGCTGTCCCGTCGCATTTGTCAAATCATGGAAGCTGACAATCTCTCGCAGCCTGAGTTCGCACAACGTATAGGAATCACAGAGCAAGAACTCGATGATCTCATCCATATGTGCGCAGACCCATCTCTGAGCATGCTAGCTCGTATCTCTGCTCTATCGAAGTCGGAGCTGATGACGTGGGTGAATGCTGATCTGCAGTAGGAGAGAGTGTAAGGGCGAGCCGGTGGCTCGTCCGCTCTATCGCAAAGGCTCGCCCGCTCTATCGCACTGTCCAAGGTCCCTCGCTGCTGGCGCAGCTCGGGATGACGCATCGTGGAGCAACGTCATGCCCGCGAAAGATCGTCACCCCCGCGAAAGCGGGGGGCGGGCATCCATGAGCTTGGTGCGCACGTGTTGCTCGCTCGTCCATTCGTTATCGCATTCACATGAGGTCCCTCGCTGCTGGCGCAGCTCGGGATGACGCATCGCGCGTCGCGTTTGGTGGGTGGGGAAGGTCACTGGGAGCGCCTTCGGCGCTCCCAGTGACCATTGAACAATAAGCGATAGCTGCGTCATCCCGAGGAGCGAAGCGACGAGGGACCTCGCGTGATTGCGATTGCGGGCGAGCCACTGGCTCGCCCGTACATCCTGGGCACCCGCTTTCGCGGGTGAGACGTGTGTTCGCGGGAAAAACGATCGATCTCTGGATTCCCGCTTTCGCGGGAAAGACGATCAGTACCTAGTACCTAGTACCTTCTCCCGCTCTTCTCCCACTTCACATACAGCGCGGCGCCGCCAGCTAAGAACACGAGGTTCTTGATGATGTACTGTCCGGAGAAGGAGAGGCCAAAGGGGATGCTGATGTACGAGTGCTCGGGGAGCATGAAGAGGGGAGACAGGGTGCCGCCCATGTGCACGATGAACATGAGCATCGTAAGCTTGGTAAGGCGAGGGACAAGGAAGCAGATTCCGATGATAACTTCCCAGATGCCAAGATAGTAACCAACGTTAGGAATGTGTGTCCACTGCAGTGTTGCGTCGACAAGTTCTTCGGCCGGGCTCATGTGCGCGATCTTTAGGGAGCCGAACCAGCCTATGACGATTGCAAAAGCAATACGGAGCATCCACTCGTAGTAGCGTTCGAGAAATGCTACAAGGTGTGCGTGCATGAGCTTAGAAGCTGTACTTCGTATACCAGATCTGGACAGTGGCCTTGGTCTTGCCGTCCTTGGATGTCTGCTTCTTCGGTGTTGACTGTTCGTCGAAGTCACCAGTGATGGAGCGAGGAATCTCGAAGTTCGGTACTTCCATCATCAGCTTGATGTAGCTTGGCAGACAATACGCCGCAGCCTTGGGGTTGTCGTAGGAGAGCTCCGCTGTTACAGATCCACCAGCCTTGGTGGTCGATGTTACTTTGCGCGCAAGCAGCGCCGCTTCGTCGATCCATAGGGTTGCGACAACGATATTCGATGCCTCATCTGCAGGCAATACTTTGACCTTGCGGAGGGGCTTGCCGGATACGTTCTCGGTGCCCATATCTACGGCTGCATAGCCCCCTTGCAGAATATTCAGGGCATTGAGTTCCGGACCCTGCTTGGGAAGCATGGCAAAGCTCTTTGATTCGATCTTCGTGGTGTTCGGCGCCTTGAAGGTAAGCTTTGCATCGGCATCAGGTACCTTCATGAAGGGGATGTCGACCTTGAGCTTGAGGTCTGCCGTGTATTTCTTGACCGACTGCATGCGCTTCTTCATTGCCTCGAGCAACGCGTTAGCGTCAGTTGCGGCATGCGCAGAGAGAGCAGCTGCAAGAAAGGCGAATGCAATCACGCGAATCATGTCAGGATATCCTTTCGGCGGATAACAATGTGCGTAGCTACGAAACATCCAACGATATGCAGCAAGAGAACCGAGAACGATGTTGTCACGCGTTGCCAGTTGATCGGATCGTCAAAGAAGAGCTTCCATCCATTCATGTGCGTGGTAAAGAAGAGTGGACGCACATAATCGAACAAAGGCACGTCGATGGCTGAGATAATCGTCATCACAATAATCAGCGCCATGGTTGTCATGATCGGTCCGATGGCATTCTCGACAAGTGCCGAGCAGAGAAACGCAATGCTCGCCACGGTGATCATGCCAAGCGCTGCCCACGAATACGCAAAGCCAAAGCGCCACAGGAGGTCATGCACAGGTATCACGGTGATCTTCTGTCGAATCACCAGCAGATCTCCTGTTCCCATGATGGATGTGCCCAGCCCCAACGACAGGGCCGCCATGCAGGCTACGAGTAAGATCGTGTAGGTGAGAGCAGCCATGTACTTCGCATTGACCATCGTCGAGCGCGACAGGGGGCGAGTCAGGAGCACGCGGTACGTTCCGGCAGCGGCCTCGCCAGCGAGAACCTCTCCCGCGACGAGCGTAATCAGAAATGGCACGTGTACATAGAGCGAGCTAAGAATGATGAAGGCTACAGCGTAGCCGTTCATCAGGTTGCCGTTGATGTCGAAGTTCTGTGAGAGACCCTGCGTGGCGAAGTTCAAGAACTTGCCGCCCTCGACACTCATCGCGATCACGACAACTGGGATTAAAAAGGCCAGTGCCATAAAACCGATAAAGGTCCTCCACTTCGAGAACACCTTCGACATCTCCACACGATAGGCGGTCAGGATCATGCACTCTCCCGTGTAAGCGAGATGAAGTATTCTTCGAGTGATCGAACTGGTGTCACGGCACGAAGCGGAACGCCGGCTGTGGCTAGTGCTGCAACGGCAGAGGGAATATCCTGCCTGTTGAGCATGATAATGATCTCTTGGTCGGTGGAAGATTGAATCCACTCTGCATCCGGTGTTGCGCGGAGCACTTCGAGCGCACGCGGTACATCGGTTGTTTCGATCGTTACCTTCAGGCGTCCAGCATTGAGGAGCTCTTGCACAGAACCTTCAATAATGGTCTTACCACGATTGATGATCACCATGCGGTTAGCAGTGAGTTCTACCTCAGGCAGGATGTGCGACGACAAGAACACGGTCTTCTTATGGTCGTGCGCAAGCTCCAAGATCAGATCTCGCATATCAACCATACCCTGCGGATCGAGTCCGGTCGACGGTTCATCGAGCACGATCAGATCGGGGTTGTGGATCAGCGCCTGGGCAAGCCCGAGACGCTGCTTCATGCCGTGGGAGAATGTCTTGACCTTGCTTTCGGCACGTTCGCCCAAACCAACGATTCCCAAGACACGGTTCACGTTGGACTTGGAAACATCCGCTCCGCTGAGTCTTCCGAGCAGTTCGAGGTTGCGTCGAGCCGACAGGTAATTGTAAAAGTCGGGACGTTCCACAATTGCACCTACGCGGCGCAAAATGCTAGAACGATTCTCGTGAAGGGGCAAACCAAAGATGCGGATGTTGCCAGACGTTGGACGTATCAGCGTCATCATCATCCGGATGGTTGTGCTTTTGCCAGCCCCATTCGGACCAAGAAAACCATACACATCGCCCTGCTCTACGGTCAGGTTCAGATCACGCACGGCGTGGAACGAGCCATAGTGCTTGGCTAGATGTGTGATCTCAATGACGGGTGCGGGCATACGAGTTACAGTTGCTGCACAGCCTGCTTGAATGCACGACCGCGCTCTTCGAAGTTGGCAAACATGTCAAACGACTTGCATGCTGGAGAGAAGAGCACAACATCATCGGCTTGCGCCATATCCATTGATGTTTTCACTGCCTCTTCGAGCGATGCCGCCTTGACACAGCGTTTCGTCGTGCACCAGTGGCTGAAGATCGCTTCGGCCTCTTCGCCTATGCAGACAATGGCCTTAACGTTGGCGGACACCAAATCGTTCAGTGAAGCGTAATCGTTGTTGTCGCCACGTCCACCAGCAATCCACACGATCGGACGATCGTAGCTGGAAAGGGCGTACCACGTGGCGTTGATGTTCGTTGCTTTGGAGTCGTTCACAAACCGCACGCCCTTGACGATGCGTGTGTTCTCGAGACGGTGTTCAACACCGTTAAACGACATGAGGGAATCGCGGATGTCTTCATTGCGGACTTCGAAAGCCCGCGCCGCGAGAGTGGCTGCCATGGAGTTTGCTGCGTTGTGTACTCCGGGCAATCCAAGACGACGCAATGACATGAGTGTCTCCTCTGAATGCTGCTTGTCTCGGAGTATGATTTCACCCCCCCGGATGAATGCCCCTTCTACTTCGTGTTCTAAGCTGAAGAAGCGCACCATACCTCGAGCTACCGACGCTGCGTTAGCTGAATTTGCATCGTCGGCATTCAAAATTACGACGTCATCTGCGTTTTGATTTCGGACAATTTTCCACTTTGAATGCACGTAGTTGGAAAACGTGCCATGATAGGAGAGATGATCTGGTGTGATGTTCAAGATCATGCTCACCTTCGGGTGAAATGTAACAGTACTATCAAGCTGGTAACTGCTACACTCTGTTACGATGATCGTGTCATCAGATACATTCCCAACGAGACTGCTCAGCGGCGTGCCGATGTTGCCAGCGGCCACAGCCTTCTTCCCACATCCCTGCAGCACGTGCGCCGTAAGCGCCGTTGTGGTTGTCTTGCCATTCGTTCCCGTAATGGCAACTATGGGATTTGGCAGAAACCTGCTTGCATATTCAAGTTCGCCGATAACCTCGATGCCCTGACGCTCTGCTTCAATACGCAAAGGATTGGAAGGGGGCACCCCAGGCGAGAGAATGATCAGGTCTGACTTGAGCGCCGCATCGGTGTGTCCACCAAACTCATGGGCGATGCCAAGTTCTTGGAGATGAGCAATGCTCTGGCTGCTTACCTCTTCTGGCTTCGCATCACTGACAAATACTGTGTGGCCCTGGCGTTGGGCAAGCTCTGCGGCAGCGATTCCGCTTTTTGCCGCTCCGATGATTGTAACTCGCATGCGCGAATTTAACTCTTCCGATTCATCAGAAGCTTCGCCATCAGCCCCATGAGCTCACGTGCCTCGGTCTCGGGCAAGGAGTTCAGGTGCGCATGGGCGCGGGAGGTACGCTCTTCGACGATGGCTTTGGCATCGGTAATCACGCCATAATGCTCCATCATGTCGATCACAGCCGACACGGTTTCCCGTGGCAGACCGTTTTTAGCAAAGAAGGAGTAGATCATTTCGCGGTGCTCTTCAGTTGCAGAGCTGTTCTCACGCACGCGGCGCGCACATTCGATCACGAGCCATGTGCGCTTGCCCTCGACGATATCTCCGCCGGGCTGCTTGCCAAACTGCTCCGATCCGAATAGATCAAGGATGTCGTCCTGCATCTGAAACGCAATACCAATCTCACGCGCAAACATTCTGAGTGCTTCGACGCGTCCGTTTGTTGCGCCCCCTACATTGCCTCCGATAGCCACCGACATCTCGAGCAAACGTGCCGTCTTGCGCTCGATCATGGCGAAGTATTCATCGTTTGTTACATCGGCGCGCTGCATGAAGTCCATATCCAGGGCCTGTCCGTCGCAGACGTCGATAAGACCCGTCGAAAACGAATCCACAACGTCGAGTGGACGTGGAGCGTGGTGAGCGCTGCGCAGAAGAAGGCGCATGGCCATGCCCATCATCACATCGCCCGAGAGAATTGCTGTGTTGGTGTCCCACTTCACATGTACCGTCTCACGTCCACGACGCTTGGCGGAGCTGTCCATGATGTCATCATGCACCAGCGTAAAGTTGTGTAGAAGCTCCACAGCTACTGCCGCCGGAAGCGCAACGGCGCGATCGCCACCAACGCACTCGCATGCGAGGAGTGTCAGCACAGGACGTATCCGTTTGCCGCCGCCTTCGAACAGATAATGAACAGGATCGTACAGACAGCCAGGCTCGTCGAATTCTGCGAGAGCGCTCTGAAGTGCCTCCTCAACCTCTGTCAGGTAAGTGGCTAAGGCTTCTTGTGAGATGTTGGCCATCGGTGCAGCGGTGGTCAATGGAGACATACAATGTTTTCAGTGGTTCGTAATTGCTCGAGTGAGCCGGACCCTGAAAGAAACATCATTTGTCGGATCTGGAGTTCCCAGCTGCGTACAAGTTGCAAAATTGCCGCGGTTCCACCGGCATGTTGTGCTAATAATATCGGACGCGCCGCTCCAGCAACGTGTGCTCCAAGTGCTACGGCCTTGGCGATATCCACTCCGTTTGTGATGCCGCCCGAGGCAATGAGGGTTGGCACAATGCCCCTGCATTGCAATAGTGCCTCAGCTGTGGGTATGCCAACATCCCACAGGTGGTCTACCTGATCGGGGCTTGGGTGACGCTTAATCTCGACGGCCGACCACGATGTGCCGCCCGCACCTGCAACGTCGATGATGCTCACACCGACATCCGCCAACCGCTTTGCTACCGATCGTGATATTCCTGCACCTACTTCTTTGACAATCACCGGAACAGGTGCATGCTGCACAAGCCAGGCAATGGCATCGGTTACACCGCGATACTCGGGCTCGCCCTCGGGCTGCGTGAGTTCTTGCAGTGGATTAAGATGCACGGCAAGTGCCGAAGCGCCGATCATGTCAACCGCCATATCGACCATACGCTCGAGATTCCCGGCACGCTTCCAACGAACGGCCTGCACGGCACCGATGTTGGCAAGGATGGGGACGTTGTGCGAGAACTGCTTCACGACAGTGAACGACTCGCGATGTTCCTCCGACTCCAAACATGCCCGCATCGATCCAACGCCCATTGCAATGCCCAGCTCTTGACACGCCTCTGCGAGGTCGCGATTTATACGCGTTGCATCTGGATAGCCCCCTGTCATCCCTGTGACCATGAGTGGCAGCTTGAGCGTTCTTCCCAGGAATGACGTCTCAGTGGAGATCTCCGCAAAATCGATTTCAGGCAGCGCATTGTAGACGAACTCCCAGTCATCAAACGACGTCCGTTTACGACGAAACTGCACGTCCTCCTGCAGCGCTATGCGCACATGATCTTCTTTGCGAGAATGAACAGACATACAATCCCT
>CAZAGH010000045.1:0-1203 GCA_964484755.1 uncultured Melioribacter sp.
CTCAACGCTCGAGTCTGATGTAACACGCAAAGCGCAGCAGCTCGATGCCAAGACAAAGCAAATCGACGTTCTTCTTGAGGAGCAGAATGTGCGCCTTGAGCGCATTACTGGCATGAGCAAAGAGGATGCTAAGAAGTTCCTCATCGACAATATGATCAACGATGCCAAGGCCGACGCAGCCCAGCTTGTTAAGGATGTGCGCGACGAAGCGAAGGTTAATGCCCGTAAGGAAGCCCAGCGTATTGTTCTGATGGCCATCCAACGCACGGCATCCGATCACTGCGTTGAATCGACAGTCTCCGTTGTGAACCTGCAATCGGAAGAAATGAAGGGGCGTATCATTGGCCGCGAAGGACGCAACATCCGCGCGTTCGAGGCAGCTACTGGTATTGACCTCATCATCGATGATACTCCAGAGGCAGTTGTTATCTCTGGCTTTGATCCGTTCCGCCGTGAAGTTGCACGAGTTTCACTCGAGCGCCTCATGGGCGATGGACGTATCCACCCGGCACGTATCGAAGAGGTTGTTGAAAAGGTTCGCAAGGAACTCGAAGAAGAGATCGTTCGTGTTGGTGAGAACGCCCTCATGGAGCTTGGTATTCACAACATCCATCCAGAGATGGTTCGCTATATCGGCCGCATGAAGTACCGCTCTTCGTACGGACAGAACCTCTTGGCGCACTCGATCGAAGTTGGCTTCCTGACTGGTATCATGGCCAACGAGCTCGGCCTTGATGTGAACCTTGCCAAGCGCGCAGGCTTGCTGCACGATATTGGTAAGGTGATCGACCGCGAACTAGAAGGCCCGCACGCACTTCTTGGTATGGACCTTGTGAAGAAGTACAAGGAACATCCGCTCGTTGTCAACGCCGTTGGTGCTCACCACGACGATATCGAGATGGAATCGCCAATCGCCGTGCTCGTGCAGGCGGCCGACTCCATCAGCGGCGCACGCCCTGGTGCGCGTCGCGAGTCACTCGAGAACTACATCAAGCGTTTGCAGCAGCTCGAAGAAATTGCAACATCATTTGATGGTGTTACAAAGACCTTCGCAATCCAAGCAGGACGGGAAGTTCGCGTGATCATCGAGCCAGATCGTATCGATGACTTGCGTGCAGACCAACTTGCCAATGATATCGCTGGACGCATTGAATCTGAAATGGAATATCCAGGTCAGATCAGAGTTACGGTAGTCCGCGAGCG
>CAZAGH010000045.1:1303-14382 GCA_964484755.1 uncultured Melioribacter sp.
TCGGCCCAGTATGCCCCTTCAGTGAGGGATACTGGGTCGATTCGTTCTAGGGCACGCTCAAGCTTGGTTACTGCTTCATCCAGGTTGTCATTATCGGCCTCCTCGAATGCACGCCATGCATCAAGGCAAAGAATGAAATGAGCAACGCTTGAATTCACGAATTGCTGGGCATAGTATCCCCATTCACGATCAAGAAGTACGATCGCGCAATCTGCGCGCTCGTCGATGCATACCGCATCGCCATCTTCTGTCGATGCGATCTTCCAGAATGTTGAGAAGAAATCTTCTGATGCAGAAGCATCCTCTTCCTCCGATGAAAGATCAAGGTCGTTGATGAACTTCGTTGGAGGGTTCACAAACGTTAGCTCGGGTTCGGCGTGCTCTGGGAGGCCCGCCTTGGTGAGCATGTCGATTGTAGCCTTCGGCGCTAGCATATCGGCGATTGCATCTGCGCTGCATGGTTGTAGTGCCGCACCTGACCATGAACGCGCTACAACCTGAGGGGCCGGCACCGGTGGGGTAGGAATGTCGGTGGCAATGGCGCGCAGGAATAGGGCAGACGAAAGCGTCATATGAGCCAGATAGACCGTGTCGATCAGATCTGTGTTGTCTTCATCCTGTTCAAGTCCTTCAGCAGCTTCGTCGCGAATCGTGATCAGGAGGTCGATCTGCTCATCGTCGAGTTGCGCAAGGCGCTCTGGGTCTTCAAGTATTTCCGGTAGACCCAATTCAAGTAAACGTGTATCCATATTCAAAGCTTTCTCAAAGTCGTGTTGAAGTTCGTGAAGGACTGTACCATTGCAAGCTACGAATGACTCGTGCCGCTCAATACATAACGAGGATCAGGACGCCCACCACGCTAATGATGGCGCCAAGAATGGCTCGCGGACGCAGAGGTTCTTTGTAGACCAAACGGGCAATGATCATTACCACGAAAGGTACCAAAGAGAATATCGTCTGAGCTATCGCCGCAGGAAGATGTTGTGCCGCCAAAAGCGAGAGTGTGACACCTATGACCGGACCGGACAGTGCGCCCAGAAGCATTGCATTGCGAGACGACTTCTCGGCGAAGGCTTCACGCAGGTGGCGATGTGGCGCACGACGCAGAGCATCGAGCGCATAGGTTGCCGCAAATCCAACGCTCATGCGCAGGAACGTTGCATGAAATGGCTGAAGAAGGGGCTGATTACTCTCGGACATCATGCCATGCTTTGCCAGGACAAGCCCCACTCCTTGGCAGACAGCTCCGCCGATGGCTAGAATCACGCCCAATGTGAACGCTCCATAACCTTCATTGGCCACATCCTGTTGTTCTTGTCGTGAATACGTGGCAACAATAACCCCAACAAGTGTGATTGTGATGCCCGCGATGTCAATGATCGAAATCTGCTCGTTAAGCAACAACAGTCCAGCAGCCGCCGCTGCTGCTGGCGCCAGCGTCCCGATGACGCTCTGGCGTCGAGCTCCCAGTATACGAAGCGACGTGAACCCGAAGAGATCTCCAATGGTCAGACCAACAATCCCGCTGAGCCCTAACCAGAACCATGCGTGAAGCGAGGTCGATGATACAACCGTCCATGGCCACATGCCACTTGTGATACTCGCAAGCACAAGCGTTGCCCATACGGCCAGTAATAGGCGAGCACGGTTGAGCAATCCCGGATCAATGATTCGCGAGGCACGGAGAAACGCGTATGTGCCAACGCTCCAGGAGAGAAGCGTGCCGGTGGCGGCGAGAAATCCCAAGAACATAGCTGGAGAGTTGAGAGTGGGGAGTTGAGAGTGGGGGCGAGTCTAAAAGAAATGGGCGCCGAAGCGCCCATAACCCTATTTATTCTTCTTTTTGTGACGGTTCTTACGAAGCCGCTTCTTGCGCTTGTGCGTTGCCATTTTATGACGCTTGCGCTTTTTTCCGCATGGCATAAGTGTTCCTCGGATTACGTGTTAAAAAATTTTTCGATTATTCTTTTGTTTACGTTGTTGTTTCCAGTTGTCGAATCGCCAACGCTGCTCGTTCTCCGATCATTGATTTCGGATCGGCGTCTCTGCAGGTCTTGAACCATCGCAAAGCATTGGTTACATCGTCCTGCTGAGCATACATGACCGCCAGATTGAAGAGAGCTGACTGGTTCTTCGGTTCTCGTGCGATGATACCCTTGAGAACATCCATCCCCTCACTCTGGCGTCCCATCTGATACAGCGCGTATGCATAATCGATGCGTACAGGTGTATTCGATGGGTCGATCTTTTCAAGAAAGATCGCGTAGTACCGAGCTGCGTTGTCAAATTTTCCAAGATCGTAGCTGATGTTTCCTGCCGAGACCACCAACATGCTATCGAGTGGGTGCGTCTTGAGAGAATCTTCCAGCGTTGCCAGCAGTCCCGTGAGTCGCTTTTGGCGCTCAGCAGATTCTGCTGCTTGCTTCTCCATTTCCTGTTGTGCCGACCTCTGAACTGCGCGCTCTTGTGCGAGCCCCTTACCTTCTTCTTGTGCCGAACTGATGACGTAACGAGAAATAGCGAACGAACCACCACCGGCGATGACAATTATCACCGCAGCTAGAACGAGTGCTCGAACTCCCTGCGTGTTACCCTTCATTGCGCATCAGGTGTGTTTTGTGAATTCCCGCCCGAGCGCAGCTTGTCGTGCACCTTTTCTTGGAATTCCGAGCTCACCTTGAATGCTGGGATGAAGCGCTCCTCGAGTGGTACGGGGTCTCCCGTGCGTGGGTTCCGCGCCATGCGAGGCTTCCTGCTCTTTACGCTGAACACACCAAATCCACGGAGTTCGATTCGGTGTCCTTCTGCAAGTGCATCGATGATGCTGAGGAGGAAACCATCTACAACCGCCTTTGTCTCGAGCTTGGTAAGCCCAGTCTCACCGGCGATCTTATCGACGATATCGGCTTTCGTGACGTTCAACCTGGCCTCTTTGAACAGGATACAATAGTAACAGCATTGCCGCGTACACTAGAAGGCATTGCCGTATAGGTTCCGCGGATGGCAAACATACGAAAGCCCCTTATTCTGCACAACCTTAGCCCCTGCCAATGGCTTCGAATTCCTATCTTTGTGGTTCGTTACGTACGGGAGGAAGAGTGACCTGGTCCGAGGAACTGGTCTCAGTCCAAGAACAAGAATTGCAACGTGAGCTCATGAGCACTGGACGCATGCCAAGGCATGTCGCGGTGATCATGGACGGCAACGGGCGTTGGGCCGAGGAGCGTGGTAAGCCGCGCTTCGAGGGTCATCGTGAGGGTATGGAGCGTGTGCGCTCCACCGTCAAGACGTGTTCAAAGCTGGGCATCTCGTATCTCACGCTCTACGCGTTTTCCATTGAGAACTGGAAACGCCCCATGCCGGAAGTGCGATTCCTGATGTCGCTACTGGAGACGTATCTGCTGCGCGAGGTCGACGAGCTCCATGCGAACAACGTTCGGATCAACGCGATAGGGAAGATCAATGCGCTCCCAAAGTCGGTGCAGAAGGTGCTGCAGGGGGCAATCGAGCGCACGAAGAACAATGAGGGGCTTACCCTGACTCTAGCCTTGAGTTACGGATCGCGCTGGGATATTCAGCGGGCCGTTCAGGTCATTGCAATGGATGTTCGCCGCGGCAAGCTGTCGCCGGAGGATCTCTCCGAGGAGACCATCACGAACTATCTGCAGACGGCGGGGATGCCAGATCCTGACCTCATCATCAGAACGAGTGGTGAGATGCGCCTGAGCAATTTCCTCCTCTGGGAAGCAGCTTACGCAGAACTGTATGTAACAGACACCCTCTGGCCGGAATTTACCGAGCAAGAGCTCTATAAGGGGCTTGCAAGCTATGTCCTACGGGAGCGTCGATTCGGCAAAACATCAGCTCAGATTGCGCCGCAGCAGGAACAGGCGCAACCACGATCAACACTGGAACGGATTCTGAATGCGCTCAAATAGTCTAGTGCTCTTGTTCGCGTTCGTTGTACTCGTTTGTGTGCAGACCACGTTGGCGCAAATGCCTGCCCAGCGAAGCCCCATTATCGCTGGCATCACGGTCGAAGGCCTTTCACAGGGGGCCGACATGCAGACGGTGATTGCCTATTCGGGGTTGCGCGTTGGACAAGAAGCCAAGCCCGACGACCTTATGAATGCGGTGAAGAATCTTTGGAACCGGCGTACATTCAACGACGTAAAGATTGAGAAAGAGCGCGAGACAGCACTCGGCGTATTCCTTGTTATCAAGGTCACTCCAATGCCCCGTCTGCGTAATGTGACCATTATCGGCAATGACGAGGTGTCCATCGAGGACATCATGAAGGTGATGGATAAGCGTAACGGAGACATCCTTTCGCCCTATGACGAATACCTCGTGCGTGAATCGATCCGCAAGCTTTATGCGAAAGAGGGCCTGCTCTTTGCTCGTGTTAAGACCAAGGCCACATCTGCTGATTCGGCAAACTTCTTCGACCTCGATATTGAGATCGATGAAGGCGTTGAATTCAGTGTGGTGCACATCGAGGTCGAGGGCAATGATGCCTATACTGATGATCAAATTGCGAAGGCTTTTGAAGACACGCAGACCAAGAAGTGGTGGGAGATCTGGAAGTCGTCCAAGTTCGACGCTGCCAAGTACGAGGAAGACAAGAAGAAACTCGCAACGTGGTTCCTCGATAATGGTCTGCTAGATGCTGAGATCCTTGGCGATACGGTGATCTTTGATGATGAGAACGAATCCGTGAAGATCGTTCTGCGCATCAAAGAGGGTCGGAAGTTCTACGTTCGTAATGTGCAGTTCACCGGGCAGACGATCTACCCCGAGGCACTTCTGCAGCGCCAGCTTGGGTTGGAACGAGGAGAAGTCTACAACGACACCAAGTTCCGCCAACAGATCGAGATCAATGAAGATCAGTCCGACGTAAAGTCGCTCTACGCCGATAACGGATATCTGGCTGTGCGGATCGAGCCGGAGTTCAATCGGGTTGCCGACGACAGTATCGACATCATTCTGCGAGTTGTTGAAGGCGAACAATACACGATCCGACGCGTTGAGATCGTAGGGAACACAAAAACACGTGACCGTGTGATTCGACGCGAATTGTTTGTTCGCCCGGGTGACTACTTCAACCGCGCTGCTCTCATTCGCAGTATTCGCGGCCTTGGCGTGTTGAACTTCTTCAATCCTGAGGCCCTGAAGCCTCAAGTGCAGCCAGTTGATAAGACGAAGGTAGACATCGTACTCAAGGTGGAGGAGCGATCGACAGATACATTCAACGCATCCGTTGGATTCGCAGGTTCTTTCGGTCTTACGGCATCGGTTGGTATCACGCTCAACAACTTCGACATCAGCGAGCCATTTAGTGGGGGAGCTGGACAAGTATTGGCCTTGCAGTTTGAGCAAGGTCAGCAGGCGCGTCTTCAGACGCTGCAACTGTCGTTTACCGAGCCTTGGTTGTTCGGCAAGCCAACGTCGGTTGGTTTTAACATCTACGATACCAAGCAGAACTTCGTATTCAATACGCGTCGTACTGGTGCACAAGTCAACTTTGGCCGCCGTCTTCGTTGGCCAGACGATTACTTCCGCGCCGACTGGAGTATGTCGTTCGAGCGTATCGAGTCCGATATCGATAACATCTGGTCGCGCGCAGGTGTAAACACGGGCTTGATCTTTTCGCAGACCATTTCACGAACCAGCTTCGACAACATCATTTTCCCGACGTCGGGTTCGCGTTTTTCACTTTCGCTTCGAGGAACCGCCGCAGCCCTTGGTATTGGCACAACAGACTTCGGTAAAGTGGGAATGAACTTTGACATGGTCAACCCTCTCCTACAGATTGGCGGTAACAATCGCCTGGTTCTCTTCATGGGGTCAGAACTTGGATACGTCAGCGGTATCCGCATTGACACAACAATGCCCCCAAGTGAGCTTTACTACATGGGTGGTAACGGACTTGGTGGATTCAACGTAACGCCGCTTCGCGGCTACGAGGACAATTCAATTGGCCCCCTTCGCTTTGGAGCTGGAGGAGGTCGCCCAACACCGCAGGGCGGACGTGTTCTTGCTCGGTTTGTAACGGAGTTACGCTTTGCTCTAACGCTCAATCCCTTCCCGATCTATTTACTTAGTTTTGCCGAGGCGGGGAACGTCTGGGCGAGCCTTCGGGAGGCAGATCCATTTAATCTGAAGCGGTCTGTGGGTGTTGGCATGCGATTGCTGCTACAACCAATCGGATTGCTTGGTTTCGACGTTGGATATGGATTTGACGACAACCCTATCATTCCAGGCCAACAACGCTCCGGATGGCAGTTCCACTTCCAGTTCGGACGTTAACAATACTCTACGCAAAAAACTACATGTCTAACGTTTTACTACGGAAATCCATCATGATGGTACGCATCCTTTTTGTTGCAGTGGCAACACTTCTTGCATCGACATTCGCAGGTGCACAAACGTTCAAGATCGGTGTCGTAAGCACTGATGTCATTATCAAGGAACTCCCAGAGGCGATCAAGGCCAGCAAGACGATGGAAGAGCTTGGTCTGAAGTATCGTGATACACTTCAAATGATGCAGAAGGAGTTTGAAACGCGCGTTGAGAACTATCGCAAGCAGGAAGCGATGATGACTGCCGAAGGCAAGCGTAAGGAAGAAGAGTCACTTGCCGGACTGCGTCAGCGTTACATGATGTATAACGAGGAAAAGAACGGTGAGATAAAGAAGATGAGCGAAGACTTCATGCAGCCGATTCGTCAAAAAGTGTCTGACGCTATCGCCGCTGTTGCCAAGGAAGAAAAGCTCAACATGGTACTTGAAAAGAGTCTTGGAGTTGTTCTCTACAGCGAGGACAAGGCAGACGTTACATACAAGGTACTCGATCGCATGAAGCGCGGCGGTAACTGATATTGGGCACACCAATCACGTTTGTGATTCGTTGCTCTATGCTGAACACTCGGAGTACCTCGATGCGATACTTGATAGCCTCTGCACTACTTGCAATCTGTGCCGCAGTTCTGCCGGCACAGAAGATTGGCTATGTCTCGACTGACGCGATTCGCGGGCAGTATGAGTCTGCCAAGCAGGCGCAAGAACGCCTCGATGCCTACGTCGACGAGTGGAAACAGGAACTTGCACAACGTCAGCGCGACATAGATGAACTGGATCTCGAGATCAAGAAAAACAGATTGATCTGGAGTGATCAAGAGCGCACCTCGAAGGAGAAGGAGATCGAAGAAAAGCGTCGTGACCGCGACCAGTTTGCTCGACTCAAATTCGAACCAGGGGGCGATCATGATCAGCAAGCAGAGCAGCTCTTCAAGCCGATTTGGAATAAGATCTATACCGCCGTGCAGAAGGTTAGCGCTCAAGAAGGCTATGACATGGTCTGGGATAAGAGTACGCAGCCATTGGTCTATGTCAATGCCAAGTACGATATCACCGTAAAGGTCATGAAAGAGCTCGGCATAGACGCCGGTGATCTTGAAGCAAAGCAGAAAGAAGCCATCGACGGAGACCCCCGAAACAAGCGTCAAGAGGAGCCGCGTAGACGTAAGTCACGCCGTTCGTCCACAGCTGATCCGTCTGCTACGCCCCCTGCAACTCCAGATGGAACGCCGGTTCCACTCTCGGCACCTGCGGTCCTTGAGAATGGTCTCATGCCGAATGGACTGCCGCCAGATGGTCAAACGCCTGGTATGGGGCCTATGCGTGTGCAAACACCTCCGCCGGCCGATACTTCGGGTAAAGGCCCCAAATGATACGTATCGAACCACGATCGGTACGTGAGGTCGCCGATTTGGTCGGTGGCCGTGTCGTTGGTGATGGAGATAGTGTTGTTTCTTCGATAGCATCACTTGCTGATGCTGCTCAGGGCTCGGTCTCTTTCTATGGCTCTGAAGCATTTCGTGAGGATTTTCACGCAACCAAGGCATCGTGTGTTCTCGTCACTGAATTGCATGCTGGCACAGCGCCGTGTTCTGCGGTGATTGTCGTCGAGCACCCGTATCAGTCATTCATCACGATACTGCAAACGTTGGTGGTCGATCGCAAGATGCCCGTTGGGCATCGGTCTAGTAAGGCAGTGATTGCCCCGACTGCTCAGGTACACGAGACTGCGTCGATCGGTCCGGGCTGCGTGATCGGCGACGACTGTGTGATCGGCGAACGCGTTCAACTCATCGCTAATGTTGTTATTGGCGACGGGACGCACATTGGCGACCACACGACGGTGCATGCGAATGTTAGCATTTACCCTAGAACACACATCGGATCACGATGCATCATCCATGCCGGAGCGGTGATCGCTTCTGATGGTTTTGGCTATGTCGAACATCCAGACGGCACCTACACAAAGATCCCTCAAGTTGGCAATGTGATCATCGGCAACGATGTTGAGATTGGGGCCAACACAACGATCGATCGTGCCGCGCTTGGATCTACGGTGATTCATGACGGTGTCAAGATCGACAACCTAGTGCAGATCGCACATGGAGTCGTGATTGGACAACACAGTGCGATTGCCGCGCAAGCTGGAGTATCAGGATCGACTCGTCTGGGACGCTGCAATAGGCTTGCTGGTCAGGTCGGCGTTGCCGGTCACATAGAGCTTGCCGACAATGTTATCGTGATGGGACAATCCGGAGTTACAAAGTCACTTTCGCAGCGGGGAGTGTATTCGGGTACCCCTGCTCAAGAGCACAAAACACAACTACGCAATGATGCCGCCATGCGCGACATACGTTCCATGCAAGAGCGACTGCATGCATTGGAGACGATTATCAAGCAGCTTGATTCTGAGGATTAGACCATGTCTGTAAAGCAACGTACTCTCGGTGGTGAGATAACCATGAACGGTGTTGGACTGCATACGGGTAGTATGACGTCGATGACGTTTAAGCCAGCAGCAGAGAACACAGGTTACCGTTTTATGCGGACTGACCTGCCTGGTAATCCAGTCATACCAGCTGTCGTTGACAACGTGGTCGAAATCGCGCGCGGCACTACGTTGGCTGTTGGTGACGCCAGTGTGCATACAGTTGAACACGTCCTTGCCGCACTCGTTGGAATGGGAGTAGACAACTGCCTCATCGAGCTTACGAATAATGAGCCCCCTGTCGGTGATGGATCGTCAATGCCGTATGTGGAGATGATCCAGAAGGTTGGCGTTGTCGAGCAACAGGCGGTTCGAAATGAGATCATTATCGACGAACCAATTCGCTATGTCGATGAGCAACGGGGCACCGAGATCGTAGCTCTGCCAAATGACACCTTTCGTGTTACGGTGATGGTTGATTACAAGAATCCTGCTCTTGGTAGTCAACACACCGGACTGTTTGATATGGACAAGGAGTTCGTCTCTGAGTTCGCCTCGGCCAGAACATTCTGCTTTCTGCACGAGGTTGTTGCACTCTATAAGCAGGGACTTATTCAGGGTGGCAATCTTGACAATGCGATAGTGATCGTAGATCAGGAAATGTCTGATGAAGAATTGCGATCTACACTTGCATCGATGGGAGTCTCTGGTAACGCAGTTCTTGGCACTACAGGACTTCTCAATAACAATGCGCTGCGTTATCCGAACGAGCCGGCACGGCACAAGCTACTCGACGTGATCGGGGATCTTGCACTGATTGGTTACCCCATTCGTGGACAGGTACTGGCGGCGTTGCCCGGTCATGCCGCGAATATTGAATTCGCCCGAAAGGTTCGAAAGAAGTACGAGGGCAAGCCAAGTCCGCGCAGATTTACGACAAGCTCAACGTCCACAATCTTTGATGCGAATGCAATCCTGAAGATGCTCCCGCATCGCTATCCATTCTTGATGGTGGATCGCATCGTTGAATACGCACCCGACACCAACAGAATCGTTGGAGTCAAGAATATCACGTCGAATGAACCGCAATTCATGGGGCATTTCCCTCAGCGTCCGATCTTCCCCGGAGTACTGATCATGGAGGCCATGGCCCAGACGGGATGCTTGTTGTTGATATCCAAGGGTATCGACCCTGACAAGAAGTTGGTTGTCTTCACGGGTATGAACAACGTCAAGTTTCGGCGAGAGGTTGTCCCAGGCGATCAGCTAGTGATGGAACTTGAAATGACAAGATTTCGGTTTAACATTTGTCAACTTGTTGGCAAAGCATACGTAGATGGTCAGTTAGCTGCCGAAGCAGAATTGCAGGCGGCAGTCGTCGACAGAGAGGTAGTACAGTCATGATTCATGCGACAGCAGTTGTTTCGCCACATGCTCAAATAGGGTCTGGTGTCTCCATTGGCCCGTTTTGTGTGATCGAAGACGACGTCATCATTGGCGACCGCACAACGCTAATGAGTCATGTTGTTGTGGGCAATGGGGCTCGCATTGGCAGCGATGTCGTTATTCATCCGAACGCCGTAATCAGCACCGCACCGCAAGATCTCAAGTATGCGAACGAGCCTACCCTTGCCATCATTGGCGATCGCACGGTCATCCGTGAATGTGTTACAATAAATCGTGGTACGACTGCAAGTGGACGCGCCAGTGTTGGAAGTGATTGTCTCCTCATGGCCTATGTACATGTTGCCCACGACTGTGTTGTAGGCGATCACGTGATCATGGCCAATGGTGTTCAACTTGGTGGCCACGTTGAAGTAGGTGATTGGGCGATATTAGGCGGCCTTACAGGTGTGCATCAGTTTTGTCGTATCGGAGCGCACAGCATGATCGGTGCCTGCTCCCGTGTTGTCAAAGATGTTCCTCCGTTTACCTTAAGCGGCAAAGAGCCCCTTACCATCGAGGGGATAAATGCGATTGGTCTGCATCGAAGGGGCTTCTCGGCAGAAACGATCAAGGCTATTGATGAGTTCTACGATACGCTCTTACGCAGCGGACTCAACACGTCTGACGGTCTGCGCGCCTACGAGGAACGCAAGAATGGCAGCATCCTCTCTGACGTTGCAGACTGCATTACATTCGTCCGGTCATCAAAACGCGGAATCTATCGCTGATCATGATCGTCATTCGTTGTGTCGTTCTGCTGCTTCTAGCTGCATCCCTTGCATCTGCACAGCAGGAATTCGAGCAGCTGTATGCCAATCCGTTCGAAGCGCGAATCCAACTCGTAGGGCAGTTGGGGCCAAAGACTCTACGCCTTGATATCGGAGCGGCACCTACACTGTTTCGTATCGACTCAGCGTATACCGTTGCGGCAGAGTTCTTCACGCTGACGCGTCTTCGATCAGAGGGCAACCTCAAGTTTCCTGTCGAAACATCTGACTACTGGTTTGGTTTCACAGGCTCTTATGCACCGGCAGGGTCTGACATTTCCCTACGCGTTCGCTTGGCGCATATCTCCTCGCATCTTGTTGACGGCTATGCAAACGCTGCTGGAGTGTTCGACAGACAGCTTCCATTTGTCTATAGTAGGGAATTCATCGAGGCTCTCGCGGCCTACAAGATTGGATCGTTTCGTCCGTACGCAGGCATCACGTGGGTGTGGTCGATCCAACCACGGTCATTCGACCGCATCATACCGCATCTTGGATTTGATCTACGGCATGAATTCGGTGACGGCTTTTCTGTGCGTGCCGGACATGATGCAAAGCTGGTCGGAGTTGATGGCGTTTACGTCCCACAGCACGCAACGCAGCTTGGCATTGAGCAACGGTACGCCTCGGGCACAACGGCAGGTGTGCATCTCTATAGATTCGATGGACGCAGTATCCATGGAATGTTTGCCCGTCAGGGAGAATCATACGTGGGTGTAGGACTCTCGTTCACATACTAATGACCACGAGCGCGATTGCGCCGTATTTTCGTGGTTTATCACGAATTACTCGCCCCTTACAAGACGATCTATGGGAATTGCTTGCGGAATCGTGGGCCTGCCAAATGTTGGCAAGTCTACCTTGTTCAACGCGCTTACTTCGAATGAAGCAGAAGCCGCTAATTATCCTTTTTGCACGATCGACCCGAATGTTGGAATCGTGAACGTTCCGGATCCCCGACTCAAACGTCTTGTAGATGTCTATCAGACGGACAAGGAAGTGCCGACCACTGTTGAGTTCGTCGATATCGCGGGTCTTGTGAAGGGGGCTTCCAAGGGTGAAGGTCTCGGGAACCAATTCCTTGGTAACATCCGCGCGTGTGATGCTGTAGCCCATGTTGTTCGTTGTTTCACCGACGATAATGTCGTGCACGTCCACGGCGGGGTAAATCCGCTACACGATATCGACATCATCGAAACCGAGCTCATTCTTAAGGATGTGGAGTCGGTTGAAAAGCGCATGGAGACCGTCCAGAAGAAGGTGCGCGCAAATGATAAGGACGCCAAAGAAGAGCATGAGATTCTCGGTGTCTTGCGATCACATCTTGACAGCGGTAAACCTGCGCGCAGCTTTGAGCGAGACGAAAAGGCCGCTGCCATCATCAAACAACTGCAGCTCCTAACGGACAAGCCGGTGATGTACGTTGCGAATACCGACGAGGCTGGCGTCAAGAATGGCAATCAATACCTCGACGCGGTGCGTGAGCGCGCTGCCTCAGAGGGGGCCATCGTGGTTCCTATATGCGCAAAGATCGAGGCAGAGATAGCATTACTCGATGATGAAGACCGACAAATGTTCCTTGCCGACCTTGGTATGGAAGAGCCCGGGCTAGATCGTGTGATTCGCGAAGCATACAGACTTCTGGGATTGATAACATACTTTACTGCCGGTAAGAAGGAGTGTCGTGCCTGGACTGTGCGTCAGGGGGCTACTGCTCCGCAGGCAGCCGGGGTAATCCACACAGATTTTGAACGTGGTTTCATTCGTGCCGAGGTAATGTCATACAATGACTGGGATCGGCTCGGCAGCGAGCAGTCGGTGAAAGATGCCGGACTGTATCGCGTTGAAGGCAAAGAGTATATCGTCAAGGATGGCGATATCATGTACTTCCGATTTAACGTATAAGGAAACCCCATGGCATTTCTCGGCCATTCGGCACGACTGCTGATCACCTGCAACGAACCAGTTGTTGCTTCGGAGCAATGGCAGGGCGTAGGCTTTGAGGTTGAGTTTGCATCTGAGCACGAAGTCGGATTGACCGACGGCCAGATCTTTATCACCCTGCGCCATGGTCAGCAC
>CAZAGH010000046.1:0-14120 GCA_964484755.1 uncultured Melioribacter sp.
ACCTTGTACCTTGTACCTTGTACCTTGTACCTTGTACCTTGTACCTTGTACCTTGATTCAAAAAAAACGTCCGACTGCAGAATGCAATCGGACGTTTGTTGTTCGGGAGCGGGACCGACGGGGCTCGAACCCGCGACCTCCGCCTTGACAGGGCGGCGCTCTAACCAAGCTGAGCTACGATCCCGTTGTACCGTTATGTGTGGACCCAAGCGGGATCGAACCGCTGACCTCTTCAATGCCATTGAAGCGCTCTCCCAGCTGAGCTATGGGCCCGTTTCACGTAGAAAACGGAGTGCGAAGATAGGGGGATTTTGCGAAATAGCAAATGGGAATTATCGAATGAATTGCAAATCGCACCATCTTCTATACACACCGTCCTCTTGAAGCAGTGTTTCATGTGATCCGGACTCGATGATTCGTCCATGAGCGAAGACATGGATCACGTCGCATGTGCGCACGGTGCTCAGTCGATGCGCAATGATAACCGAGGTGCGATTCTCCATGAGACGCTCAAGCGCGTCTTGGATAAGATGCTCACTTTCCGCATCGAGAGAGCTGGTTGCTTCATCAAGGAGAAGAATCGGCGGATTCTTTAACAAAGCGCGCGCAATGGCAACACGCTGACGTTGTCCGCCGCTCAATTTCATGCCACGCTCTCCGACCAGAGTGGAGAAGCCATCGGGGAACTCCTCGATGAAATCGAGCGCATTTGCCCCCTTAGCAGCAAGCCGAACTTCTTCGAATGTTGCGTCGGGCCGACCATAACGAATGTTCTCCTCGATTGTTCCGCCAAAGAGGACGATATCCTGCGGTACGACACCAATGTTTCTACGTATCTGGGCAAGGGAATAGCTGTTGGCCGGCTTACCGTCGTAAAAGAGGCTACCGCTAACCGGCTCGTAGAGCCGCTGGATGAGCGATGCAGTTGTAGACTTACCGGAGCCACTTTCGCCGATAAACGCAATTCGCTGACCCGGAGTAATCGTCAACGAGAGATCTTCCACAGCAAGACGGTCCTGTCTATCAGGATAGGCAAACGAAACACTACGCAACTCGATGCCACGGATCGAGACCGCTTGAGCATCTTCTCCGACATGCTCCCGCTCTTCTTCCATCAGCTCCTGAATGCGAACTGCTGCGCCAAGCGACTTCTGAATCTGCCCGAACAACTCGGCAAATGAGCCGAGTGCGCCACCGACGAACATAGCGTACATGAGAAATGAGAGCAACTCACCCATACTTACCTCGCCAGCCTGGACAAGGCGAGCCCCGTACAAAATGACGGCCGCTATACCACCAAAGATGGTAAATATGATGAAGGTCACGAACAGGGCGCGAAGACGGGCACCTTTGATGGCAAGGGCAACGTTTTGCGAGAGTGCAGATCGATATCGTCCGATTTCATGTTGTTCTTGGACGTACGACTTGACTGATGCGAGACTTTGTAGTGTTTCTTCGACGATTGTCGATGTCTGTGCGAGCGCATCTTGGGTTTTTGTCGAAAGCGCTCGGAGCCTGCGCCCAATGAGCACTGCAGCCGCGACAATGAGTGGCATACCAACAAGGATTGGTATAGTTAGCTGTACACTTCGGGTGAGAATGAGTATGATCGAACCGATTAGGAAGATCGACTGACGAATTAGTTGCAGAAGTGAAAATGAAAACGTCTCCTGAATCTGCGTGAGATCACTCGAGATTCTGCTCGACAACTCACCAATCCTATGCTTCGAAAGCGTTGCCAACGGCAACTTCACAATGTGCTGAAACAGATTTGATCGAAGTGAGGCGATGACTTGCTCCGTAGTTCGCGACATTGTGATCGAGACAATGTAGCCAAGCACAGCCTGAACAGTAAGCAGACCCAGAAAGAGTCCACCTGTTTGATAGAGAGTCGACGGATCATTCGTCGTTAGAATTTGATCGATGATCGTGCCCGTCATCGCAGGAAACACCAAACTGATTCCGCTACTGGGTATCATAAACACCAGCGCTAGAATCATTTTTAGTGAATGGGGCTTGTAGTGCGATAGCAGAAATGCAAAGGACTGTTTCTTTTGAGTAGGCATGGATCAGAAAACAACAAAGGGGATGGTGATGGGGCGGTTCGCAGATCTGATCGAAAGTCCGTAGACCCCTGCATAAAGAGCGCGCGGCGAGTTAACGATTAACCTACCACCGTCCTGTTGAATCGAAGCAACGAGTTCTGATCCATCGACGTTGGTTATCCGCGCATCCTCGACAAGCAGGTCGGCCGGAATCAGACAGGTAAATGTTGTTGTGCCGTACTCAAGTGGTAGGCCTACGATCTGAGCGCAAGTGCTGGGCTTGTCATAAGCAACGCTTGTGATCGAAGATGGCAACCGCACAGCACACGCAAGGTCAACGCGATCACGTACCACTGTAAAACTTGCAAAATCCCCAGGGTACGACCGCACTCGGCTCGTCAATGAATCGGTAGCAGTGATGCGAACCTGCAGAGTATCGCCTCCGATGAACATCTCATCTGGGAACTCCATGAACCACCAGACACCCTCAACAGGTTGCGCGGCAATGGTCTGTCGCTGGCCCGTTGCCATATTCACGGCGAGTACTTCAACGGACACCGGATTCATGCAGAAGACCGGTAAAAACATGGCAGTGCGCGGAGTAACGATCACAATGTTCGGTCGACCAATGCCTGGGCCCAGATACTTAGCAGCTGCAAGCGTATTTGCAACGCCGTGCCCCATGTTTTCGTCCCTATTGCTTGGGAACATGGAGTTCGCAAACAATGCATCTCGTAACCTGTAGAGAGCTACGTCTGGGTAAAGGCTCCGGAGCAGACCCAGTTGTCCGGCCACCATTGGTGTTGCAAGCGATGTTCCCGAGGACCGAACAATGTTACCAGCTGGTGCCTGACAGTACACTGCCATTCCCTGTGCTGTAATCTCGGGCTTTTGACGTCCATCTGCTGTAGGGCCCTTACTGGAAAAGGCCCACAATGTATCTGCGCCAACAGCCATAGCTCCAACCGTGATCGCACTATCGGCATCAGCAGGTGTAATCAGCGAACGCTGACGTCCGTAATTGCCAGCGGCCGTTACACAGAGCATGCCGCGCTGGGCTGCAAGATTGATCGCTCGGGCAGCAAATGTTGTTCTACCGTCGAGAAGTTCATACGGTGTTGATGCATCAGTTGAATCGAACGTGAGATATCCCAGTGAGGACGACGAAACATCAGCACCGTTGCGCTCGAGCCAGTGAAGTGCTTCGACAAATAGCTCCTCTTCAATCCTACGTTCGTAGCGCATGTCTTCCGACTTAGCCAGCAGATACGTGGCAAATGGTGCCACACCTGTGATGGAGTCGTGAGTCCATCCGCCCACCACAGAAAAGATGAGACTTCCATGAACATCCTGGGCATTGACATCGAGATCATCATTTGCCGTGAGCGAGTCACGGTAGATAAAATCATACTCACGCTCAACATTGGCGTGGCGCAACGTCGACATCGAACGCCAACGAAACCCGTTGTCGATGATTCCAATGCGAGCCCCTTGACCGTATAGCCCAGCATCGTGCAGTTGTTGAAGCTGCAGAACAGATAACTGCTGTCCAGAGGGTCCGTAGATCGATGGAGAGCAGTCGATATCTCGAAGTTGTGCATACGAGACGCTTGAGGTAGGTACCACAGAGGCAACAAACGGCAGGTTGGCAACCTGCTTCTGCTCGAGTGTGTCAAGACCAACGATGATCGCATTCATCCAAACAAGTTCAGACAGCAATGAGTCACTCACTGCCAACACAGCTTGCTGGTAGGGGGCATACAACGGCTTATCATCGTCGTTGAGCAACGGCTCGAAACCAACCGAGTTTCGACGCTCTATCGCTCGCGGGTGATACAACGAAAGAGTGCGCTGATACAGATCCGAACCTGGAGCAAAAGCATCGGGTCCCTTGTCGCGGAACCGCACCCTGCACGGAACTCGTTCTTGCGCCGTCATAGGCACAGCCATCAACAAGGCGAAAAAAACAGCCAGTACCCTCATGGAACGCTTTTCGTAGGTTTGAACTTCATCTCTATACAGTCATGCAAACATCACAAATTTCTACCGCATCGGTAGCAGCTGCGCGCTCCTCGGCCGCTTGGATCGATAGGGGCAGTGTCACAGTTATCAAACTCACCGGTGCAGATCGGATCGACTTACTGCACAGGCTCACAACAAACGACCTGCGTGATCTGCGCCCTGGATTCGGAAAGCACACTGTGCTGCTCACCGACAAGGCCCGCATCATCGATGTTATCGCCATCCTGCACGACGCAGATGCATCGTACCTGTTGTGCTCACCCGGTCAGAGTGCAACAATTGTTACATGGCTGCGCAAGTACATCATCATGGATGATGTTTCAATCCAGGACATGACCGATTCATTACAGGTCATTGAGATCTGCGGACCTCGCTCTTCAGAAGTTGTCGACAGCCTCTTTGGAGTGAATGTAGGCAGCTTCGCCCTTGATCAGTGGTTCAGCATTGAGCAAGAGGGGGCTAATACCATCATCACACGTCAGCCATCAGCATGCGAGGTTTCGTATTGGGTCATCGCACCCCGTGAGACAACGCAGATAGTGCGTGAGAACCTTTTCGCGAATCGGGAACTGCTGCCTCGTTTAACTGATGTCGAGGCCGAGTATGTTCGCATCACGGCTGGCATGGGCAAACACGGACACGAGTGGACCGATGCGTTCAACCCGCTTGAAGCAGGTCTGCTGCACATGACATCGTTTGCCAAGGGCTGTTATATCGGCCAAGAGGTAGTTGCTCGTCTCGACAGTTACAACAAGGTCAAGCAGCGCGTGATGGGCCTTACAGCAGAACACGAGTTGCTCACGGGTAGCAGGCTCTTCGCAGAGGACGCTGACATAGGCGTCATTACCAGCGTAACAACATCATGTGATGGGGCAACCTGGTTTGCCCTTGGGTACGTCCGAGGAGAACATGCACATCCCAATGCACCACTAACCGTTCGTGTTGGCGATGTAGCTGTGAGCGTAACCCAACATCTTCTTCCTATGGAAGATCCATCATGCCGGTAGCCTTTGTGATAGGGGGCGCACGGCGCCTTGGCAGGTCGATAACGCAACGTCTTGCCAGCCACGGCTATGATGTTGGTATCACGTATAACACGTCGGGTTACCTTGCAGCATCGTTGAAATCAGAGGTCGAACTTCATGGGCGTCGACTGATTCATGTCCAATGCGATCTTCGAAACGAGCAGCAATTGCAGCAGGCGTGGACTAAGCTCACTGCGGCTCTTGGCGTGCCAGATGTTGTCATTGTCGCTGCAGGGGTCTTTCCAGATCCGCAGCACCCCGGTACAGTTTCGTCCGAGCAGTTCATCGACACGATGCGCATAAACACGTTGCCACTGATTCTGCTCGCGGGAATGTATGCCAGCGTATGCGACGAAGCAAAGTCCATCGGACGCATGATCTCATTAGGTTCACTAGGAGCAACCGAGATCTGGAAGGATCGACTGCTCTACAATGCGAGTAAGGCAGCTGCGCGCACGTCGGCTTTATCGTTGGCCCGAAGTCTTGCACCGACATTGAGTGTGAACATCGTTGCCCCCGGTGCCATCTCCCAGCCCCATGACATGACCGACGCCGATAAGCGACTCATCCCAGCAGAACGCATACCAATGCAGCGGCACGGCTCGGACCAAGATGTTTGCGATGCGGTCATGTTCTTTACCACAGCACCACACTATATCACCGGACAGACCATCTATGTAGATGGTGGCTATGGCCTTACTCGGTAAATTCGTTTGACATCAAATGATTTTCTGAAACCTTACTGAACCTATGCGATATCACATGTTCGTCGTCCTCGTGCTTTGTCTGCTGGAAGCAGTCCAGTTCTCTATCGCCGGCACTCTGGTCACGCTTCCCATCAGCCCCAAGGTCGGTGAGCAGATCCAGATTGAGTACTCGCCGCTTGATGCTGATAAGGCAATGATCGAAGGCAAGAGTATCCATGCGGTAGTCTACACCTTCACCGCGGCGGCCGAATTGCCCCTTGCTATCGAGATCCCGCTAGAGAAACGCTCTGGGAGGTGGACAGGAGCAATCACCATGCCCAAGGACGCTGTGTATGGTATCGTAAAGGTTGGCAATGGTTTGGTGTACGACACCAACAAGGAGTTATTCTGGGAAGTACTAGTGCACAACGAAAAGGGTCAGCCCATAGAAGGTGCCAACCTCAAAGCAGCTATGGCACGCTATGGACAGCTGCCAGCCCCTTGCCGAATGAAGGATGATTTCACGGAAGCGCTCGAACACCTGAACAAAGAAACACGTCTTTATCCAAAGAACGTAGTGGCGCAGTTCAACTACATCATGATCGCAAAGAACATCGGTGATCTGACTGAGGATGAGGCAAAGGGAAAGTACCGCGAGTTAACGTCCCAGATCTCGCAGATTCAATCGCCGCTCGAGGCCATCGCCGTTGCTCAGGCCTACGCAGAGCAGCAGAAGCAGGAAGAATCTGAGCGCGTGATGACTGATGCAGCCAGGCGCTTTCCAACATCCACCGTGGCCGAACAGGCCCAACTTCAGGAGCTTGGCGCATCGAAGTCGCTGGACGAGTTTGTTGGCAGGGCATCAGAGCACCTGGCGAAGTGGACTTCTTCACCAGCTCGACAAAACATTATTGATGCTGTTCTGAATGCCACAACGCAACAGAATGCGATGTCTCAGCTTGTTTCATTTGTCAGCACGACAAAGGGCTTGTCCGCACGAACGATCCACCAGGCCGTGAACTTTATCGGTGCCATAGACTCTCTGCGTCCGCAAGCGCTGCGCCTTGTCGACGATGGTATCGCGGCATCACGTGACGCTTCACGACGTCCACAAAACATGGGTTCCTCGGAGTGGGGTGAGGAGCAGCGACTTGCAAGTTCGCAGCTTCGCTTTGTGCAGGGGGCTATCCTGCGCGCCATGGGACGCACAGACGATGCCATTAAGGCTCTCGAGCAGAGTATTGAGATCGGTGGAGACGATCTTGAAAAGGGCTGTGTTGAGATGTTGATCGAACTCCAATCTGCTGGTGGCCAAACGAAGAAGGCACTGCAACTAGCTGAGCGCGCCATGTCTCTTGGTGTAGCTACGCCTAAGGTTGTGGATACCTTCCGCGCCATGCTTCGTGCAGACGGAGAGGACAGCACCGATATCAGTGAACGTGAGCAGGAGCTGCGCGCGCAGGGTCGTAAGCGCATGGCCACGAAAGTGGTGCAGGACATGCTGAATCTTCAAGCCATCGAAGGAACGTTCACCACCCTTGAGGGTAAGCCAGTCAAGATCTCTGACTGGAAGGGTAAGGTCGTGATCATCGACTACTGGGCCACATGGTGCGGTCCGTGTCGCCAGTCGTTCCCATCGCTGCAGAAACTCTATCTCCGCTACAAGGACAACCCCAATGTTGTGTTTGCAATAGTCAACGTCTGGGAACGATCCGACGATCGAGTTAAAACCGTTCGTGACTTCATGAGTAAGAATGCTTCGTTGACCTTCCCGATGTATCTCGACAAGGACGACAGCGTAGTGGGCAAGTTTGGTGTTACCGGCATCCCGACGAAGTTCTACCTCGGCAAAGATGGACGCGTTCAATTCAAGGAAGTTGGACTGCACCCTGAAGAGCAGTTCCTCGATGAAGCCACCAACCGCATAGAAGCGCTCCTAGCGCAATAGTCTCAACCCCCCGGGGTTTTGTCGGACACGAACAAACAACCTGAACTGCCCGTCCAAGGTGCAGTGTTGTATCGTGCCCCCATCATGGCTCCGCGACCACTTCGAGCTAGCGACATAACGGGTTGTGGCCGCTCAGCGCCGTCAAGCCAGATCAGCATCACGCGGATCTCCACAAAGTTGTCGCCATAAGGCGTTGCAATACAAGGCTCGTAGGGTACTTTCTCTTGCAGAATCCAACCATCACGTTCATCTTCAGGAATCGAGATGACGTCTGCATGGGTTGGAGAAACGTTTACGCCCTTACCGGCAAATGCATATAGCGGCTTGAGGACGAAGGTATCCAGATCGCTCGGCACTTCCTTGAGAGTGTCCACGACATACGCCTTGGGCACGGTGGGGTGATCAAGGTACGGAAGCAGGTACTTGCTGATGCGGAAGTACCAGTTCGGGTGCCCAGCCCATTCTACATCGAGATCTTCCGACCAAGTAAAGTTGAGATCGACTCCGAGATCATCTAGCTCGTCAATGATGGCGCGATTAAAGATCCTTCGCAGTGGCTGTAGCGTGCCGTCATCACGGCGAAACGCGAGCCCCTTACCATGCTTTACGACATCTCGAATGTTGACCGTCTGAAGTCCGATGAGATGATTCATAGCCACAAAGTCGGGTCGCGTCTTTTGTAGATGCGGATCGATCTCTACGAGTGCAACATCGTTGGGATCATGCCCTGCAAAGATGGCCTCTGATAGTAACCGAATATATTCAGCTTCATCAATGCCACCGAAGAATGGTGAACAGTCATTGAGACCATAGGTCTTGATCATTCGTGTGGCAAACTCGTACTGGTAGCCGAACAGAGATGGAAATCCCTGAAGCTCGATAAGCTTTGGCTGATACTTCCCCGATGCATCGCGCGTTATGGCAAAGTCAACCACTGAGAAGAGCGGTACATCACTCTCGTTCGGTACGTTGTATCGTGGCTGCAATGTTGAACTGGTCCGCTCGAGGTTCTCTGGCGAGACACATTGCTCTATGATCTCGACGGCGGCATTCTCGAGCTGATGACGCATTTCGGTCGAAACGAAGATGGGCATCTCGCAGATGCGATACTCAATCTTGAGACCAAGATCACGCTCAAGATTGCTCAAGAATGCTTTGTACTTCTCGTCTGTGACGTGCGTTACAAACTGCTGTTGGAGGTCAGGTCGCATGACGCGAATATCTGCAAACCCCGGCAGTAAAGGTCGCAAGAATATTCGTATCGAGGATCTCCTCGGGCTTACATGAAAGCAGATCACGATCGACGATCGTAAAGTCTGCATCGCAGCCTACAGCAAGCTTGCCTCGTCGGTAGTCCATGCCCGATGTCATGTGAGCCCCTTCTGTAAAGGCAAAGAGCGCTTCTTGTTGGCTAATACACTCATCATCCAGCCAAGGGGCTTGCATGCCCCGTGGGATACGTCGAACAAAGGCGTCAATACCCGCTAGTACGGATGGGTCTTCGATAGGGAAATCAGATCCAGCCCCAATGTGCACTCCTGCATCAAGGAAGCTGCGCCATCTGTAGGACCATGGAAGTCGCTGCTGACCAAGTCGCTTTTCTGCCATCACAGCATCACTGATACAATGTGTGGGCTGCACACACGCAACGATGTTAAGCTTCTTCATCCGTTCAACATCCTCTGGGCGCACATGCTGGGCGTGTTCGATACGAAGTATTACCTCAGCAGCATCGTCGCGCTTACGCAGCGCCTCGTAGGTATCAATCACATTCGTGACTGCCTGATCACCGATGGCGTGAATAGCGATTGCCTGCCATCCTGCATCAAGGGCGGAATTGCACTGTGTGAGCATATGCTCGACCGAGACAACCTCGATACCAAGATTATTGATATCGTCGGTATACGGGGCGGATAACAATGCGCCACGAGAGCCGAGTGCACCATCAGCGAAGAGTTTCACGCCTGCCATGCGGTGGAACTCACCGCCGGCTGGAAGGAGTCCGTGCTCCAACCACTCGCCGTTCTGTCCGCGGACGAATGACTGAACACGAATGGGCAACTTACCCGATTCTGCGAGCTCGCGTGTGATCCGAGCTGCGGCCTCTGAGACGTCCATGTCGTGAACTTCCGTGATGCCATGCTCACTGCATAGGGTTGCAGCACGAAGAATGAAGGCCTGGATCGTCTCATCTGAGTATGCCGGCATCGCATCCATCACAGGAAGCATGTCGTCGTCAATCAACAAACCGCTATGTCCATTGGGATCTATACCTGCACGACGCAATGCTTGGGAGTTAACCCAAGCACAATGTCCGTCGATCCGAGTTGTGTATACGGGCACGTCCGGGAAGGCATCATCAAGCGACGCACGAGTAGGCAGTTGAGCATCCGACCACAACTCATGGTTCCAGCCACGTCCACGAATCCATCCATCATGGGGCTCATCGGCTAGGAGCAATGAAACTGCATGCAGTTCGCTTGACGAGTTGTCAAGACGCGTGTTCGAGAGAAACTCTCCAAGCCCCATGATGTGGGCGTGGTTATCTACGAAGCCTGGGTATAGGTTGCAGCCAGGAAACTCAAATGTTGAGGTTTCTGTGCGAATGATCGACCCTGTTGCACAAGGCAAGATCGCGCGAATGCGTCCACGCTCGACGTGTACTTCAACAAACATTCTAGCTGCGCAGACGAATCGTGTCTACGGAGTCAAGGTAGTCCTTCTTCTTCATCAGCAGCTCTTCAGATTCAACGTTGTTCGGATCTGGCAAGCAGCAATCAACAGGGCATACTGCAGCGCACTGCGGCTCATCATGGAACCCCTTGCACTCGGTGCATTTATCGGGAACGATGTAGTAAAACTCCCCCGAGAAAAATTCACCCTTGAATCCACCTGGTGATGTGGAGTCGTGATACGTTGTCCCAGCAAGAGACCATTCGGCTCCAGCTTCGTAAATGGCGGTATTTGGGCATTCGGGCTCGCAAGCCCCACAGTTGATGCAGTCGCTGGTGATGTAGATAGCCATTGTCGTGTTCAGTACAGATGTGATGAGACGCAAAACTACGTCAAGAAACTATTTCACGGTGAATTTCGTTCCAGTGGGACTTTTGCACCAATAACCAGAGCATCTGCACAGTGTTCATACGACTGCTTGCGTCATTAACCGCCATCATCATCACATGCTCTCAAGCGCTAGCTCTGCAAAGCGGCACTTCGTCCGTCAACGGCTTTGTTGAGGACAGTGTTACCAAAGAAACGCTCGTAGGGGCAACCGCCAAAGTCAAAGGCACCAAGTTTGGCGCATACACAAACAAGAGCGGCTACTTCTCGATCGGTTCAATTCCACCGGGCACGTATACGCTGACGGTCTCTGCTGTTGGATATCAAACGCGTGAACTCCCGCTAACAATTGCTGCGGGTAAACCGCAGAAACTGCGAATCCAATTGGTTCCGTCGGTGGCCAAGGGCGACGCCGTTGTCGTAACGGCAGATCGAGAAGAAGACAAGCGCCAGATCTCAATCTCACGCGTTAACATCCCTATGGAACAGCTTTCACAGCTCCGCATTGGTGGTGAGGCTGATATCTTCCGTGCTCTGCAAATGCTGCCCGGCGTTCTGACATCCTCGCAGATCTCATCAGGCCTCTTCATTCGAGGGGGCTCGCCTGATCAGAACCTCGTACTACTCGATGGTATGACCGTATACAACCCGACACACCTGTTCGGATTCATTTCGGCCTTCAACAACGACGCCATCAAGGATGTTGACCTGATCAAAGGGGGCTTCCCAGCCGAATTCGGTGGCCGGATGTCAGCAGTGTTGAACATCACACAAAAGGACGGCAACCGGGATCACGTCGAGGGCCTTGTTGGACTGGGCCTGATTTCATCGAGATTCTCCCTACAGGGCCCTATGGGCAACGGTTCGTTCTTTGTCGGTGGACGTAGAACGTACCTCGACCTCGTGACGGGGTTACTTCCTGAAGATCCGGAGTCGCCCCTTCCATCGTTCAACTTTTACGACGTCAATGTGAAGCTCACGCAGAACCTTAGCGAGGATGACAAGATTTCTGTTAGTGGTTTCTTGACGCGCGACAATCTTTCGTTTGCGCAACCCGGACTGGACTTCGGCGTGCGCCTTGGCAACCGAGCAACGGCAGCGCGGTGGTCCCATGTGTACTCGCCAGAGCTGTTTTCGGTGGTTAACGTTAGCGCGAGCCGCTACGATAACGGCTTTACCGGCGACAACTCAGGTTTAAAGTTTGATGTCAACAACTCGATCATTGATTACACCATCAAGAGCGAGTTTGAGTGGTTCACTGCCGAGAATATGACGATCAAGACTGGCTATGAAGGATCGATCTATAACTTCACCTACACGCAGATCTTTGAGCAGTCTCTGCAGGGAAGCGAAAAACAGGTCGATACGAACCAGCTCAACATCTGGGATAACGTGCATTCGGCATTCGCTCAATTCAACTGGAACGTCACGGATCTCTTGTCGTTGCAAGGGGGTATGCGTGCAAACTATTGGAGTACATCTGACCGCACGCTCTTCGACCCACGCCTTGCAGCACGTTGGCAAGTTGCAGACGGCGTTGCCGTCAAGGCAGCATGGGGCGTCTACCATCAGTATCTGCGACTTGCATCGTCTCCCGACTTCACGTTCTTCGACACGTGGCTTCCGACAGATCAAACAGCACCGACAGGTCGTGCTGAGCACTACATTGCGGCCGTTGAAACGAAGCCGTGGGAAGGGTACGACCTCAATGTGGACGTCTACTACAAGACACTCAACAACATCAATGAGCTCCAGCAGGGCAACCGTCGTTCGATCACGGTGGCAGATCTGTTCTACTTTGGTGATGGTCGCACGTATGGAGCAGAGGTGTTTCTGCAGAAAAAGACGGGTCGACTCACGGGATGGATCGGATACGCTCTCGGTTATGTGTTTTCGCAGTTCGACAGTGTAAACCAAGGTCGTGAGTTCCGTCCGAAGTTCGACCGACGTCATGATCTCAAAATCACAGCGCTCTACAACCTCTCCGAACGCTGGGAGATCGGTGCGACGTTCATGTTCCAATCCGGACAGTCGTACACAGGCGCAACATCGACGCTTGGAGGGCGCATGCCCGGATGGGATGGCGGCATCGTGATGATCAACCCGTCACAGCGGTGGGGACTTCGACTGCCGAACTCACATCAGCTTAACCTCAACGTGAACTACAACACGACGCTGTTTGACCTTCCTTGCAGACTTTTCTTAGATGTGTTCAACGTCTATTCGCGTCGTGATATCTGGTTTAGGTTTTATCAAACAGACAATGGCATTCCCGAGGTAACGGACGTACGCTTGCTTCCAATTCTTCCGACGATCTCCATGGAGGTAAAGTTCTAATGGCAACCACACTGCTTACCACAGTTCGCTTGATTGCATCGGTCTTCATGATGTCGCTTTTGGTTACATCATGTGAAGATCCAATTCCAACAGACTACACCGAAGAGCTCGTTGTAGAGGGCTTTACAATTGTAGGCGAGCCCCTTGCCGGCATACGCGTCATGCGAACATTGCCCATCGGTGATACGTTCTCGTTCGCCGAGGCAGGACTTCCTGATGCGATCGTGCGTGTCTACGCAAACGGTCAAGAGATTCCGATGGAGTATGTTGCCGACAACAGAGGCGGTACATTCCGTGCGCGCGACACCTCGTATCGTGTAGCCGCTAGCACATCGTACATGATACGCGTTGAGGCTCTTGGTAAGACTCTCGAGGCAACGACGATCACGCCAATCCCGATCTCCTGGGTGCAGGAAGGGCCAAGGATGGTCCAGTTCCCAAGTCCCGATTCATTGCTGTTTCCGGGTGGGGATAGCCTTGTGGTCTCATGGACATCTGTACCAAAGACCGAATTCTATATCATTGCTTTGGAGTGCCTCGACACACTAGGCTATGGGGCTTATCTCGATCCACCGACGTCGGATACCAATACGCGTACGCCGCGACCAAAGCCCGACTTCTTTAACCGCGAGGGAACGTTGGTGGCAAACGAGCGTATCGTCTTCGGCGGAACGCTGTTCACAGCCAGCCAGACGATATGGGGCGTATTCCGCTGGCACGGGCTGCATGAGATAAAGATCTTCGCTCCAAATCGAGAATTCCTTGAATGGTTCTACCAGGTGGGCAGCGGACGTCGCAGCACCTACGACTATCGACTCAGTAATATCAAAGGCGGCCTAGGCGTGTGGGGCGGAGCCTCTGTGGTCAAGACACAGAAGTTTGTGAAGAAGTACAGGGGATAGGTACAAGGTACAAGGTACAAGGTACGAGGTACGAGGTACGAGGTACGAGGTACAAGGTACGAGGTACGAGGTCATGTCACTTGTTGTTGGAAGAG
>CAZAGH010000047.1:0-3093 GCA_964484755.1 uncultured Melioribacter sp.
TCGGAACAGCCCCAATTGCATGGCCCCGTGCAGCATCCTCGATAGATGCATACCGAGCACAGAAGGGCTCGCCTACAATCGACAATGGCATCAACCTCAAAGAAATGGTCGGTATTGATCAAGGCAATCGCGACTTCTTTGGGATCGATGTGCCATCGCAGAATGGCTACGATATCGGCGCTCATGAATTCTCGTCAACCGATACAGCGAGGAATAAGCCCCCTGTCATCGTGCAATTGCGCGATACAAGTATGGCAATGTCGACTATTCTCGATGTGCCATTTCGTATCAAGGATGAATCTCCGTATCGCGTGCGTTGCGAGATAGTGCATACACCGTCGACACTCTTCCCAGCGGGGTCTCTCCGATTGTTTGGAAGCGGACCAATGCAAACGCTCCGACTGCAGCCAGCTACAGGTGAAGCCGGTGTGGCAGAGATATCCATTAAGGCAACTGATGAATGGGACTCATCGTCTGTGCAGCGCCTGCGTGTCACTGTTGGTAAGACTACGTCGGTGGAAGAAGAAGTACTTGGTTCGTGTTCACTGCGAGTTGTTTCGGACGGACAAACTGCTACGCTCGATGTGAATGACGGACCAGCAAGTCCCGTGCAGTGCGAGGTGTATTCAGTATCTCTGGCATCTCTGGTGTTGCGCCAAACATTTGATGCAGCGTCATCTGTTCGGACAATGACGATCCCCGTGGCGGATCTTGCATCGGGCGTCTACGTTGTACGCATGCAGCGTAACGGCTGCGTTGCTACATCGTCACTCGTCATTTCGCGCTAGACAACGGCACAAGAACACGGACTTCGACGGTCCTGTTGTAGAGCCGACCCTCCGGCGTATTGTTTGCAAATGGTACCGCAAGAACATCGCTGCCCTCGCCAACTGCAAGCGTAGTTAGCGACTGTACTGTGTGAAAGGCTGTTTGTGTCTCGTTCACACGCTCTTGTGCAAGCTTGAGATTGAGCTCTGCAGGCCCCTTGCGGTCGGTATATCCATAGATGTTAACCCTCGCGTTTGCAGGTAACATCGGTGTGATGTAGCGCTGAATGATCGATGACTGCGCAGATAGCATGCGCTGCTTGTTGTACTCAAACTGTGTTAGCCTGTAGCGATACTGGATGGTGTCGCCATCTGTGCGACGCATATACACGGTGCGTGTGCGTGTTGCTACTGGCAGCGTAGCAGTTGCATCTACATGACGTCCATCGTGTGCGCTCACATGCAGCGTAGATGTGATCTCGCGTTGCTCTGCTCCACCCACGATAGGGCAGGCCGAACTATCGAATGTGTACTGAGGCAAGGGGCTCGCACTACCCCGCAGATCAAAGCTTGATGCTGTTGATGAGCACACTGTCTCAAGCATCCAATCATGATCTGTTGAATCGCTGATGATGCTTGGCAGCGCCAAGACAGCCGGACGTACAATTGATAGCATTGTATCAGATATCACGACGGGGTCGAGCACTTCAGTAATGGTTGACTCAAGTTCTACACGTCTGTTCTCTTCATGTCCATCTGCACGATCGCGCTCATCAGGCATGGTCGTGCTGGCCGCAGTAGGCGAGAGCAGTCCGGCAGAAACGGCCAGTCGTGTTGTGTCAATCTGCCATATGTCCCGTAAGTAGTCGCGCACAGCCACCGCACGCTGGAGTGACAAGCCAATGTTGTTGCGTTCAACGCCCTGGTTATCGCAATACCCTTTGATGGACAACTTCGCATCAGGATAATCCGTGCGCATTCTACGTCCAACAATATTGAGCAGGTTGTAATACAGCTCCAGTGTTGCCTTTGTGTCAGATGCTGATGATGTATCGGCGAGCACAACACTCGTTGTTGGACGATAGGTAAGTGCCTGATCGGTTGTTCGTTGATCATACCGCCTGTCAATCACGGCGGAGCCGCGAGAGAAGAAGATGAACGGGAGCAACGAGTAAACGCGTGTGCCGAGAGCCTGTGTGACATTGATAACAGCTGTATCGGCTAATGATCCTGCAGCATCCTGCGCTTTGACCTTGAGGTCAGCTGCCAACATGCGATGTCGGACCGTTGGAGGGGGCGGCGTAACGAGTACTGGCGCACTCTTGAACATGACAGATACATCCAGACGGAGAAGACCGTATGAAAGCCCCTTACCTGCTTCGCTCACAACGCTAGTGAGTGGCAGCTCTGCAGATAGTCGCGTGCGGACATCAAAGCGCTCTGCTTGAAGAGCGTTGATGCCCAAACCAGCTGAGAACGTAAGCCATGGATTGAGACGTGATGTAACAGATTCGGAGTAGACAAGTCGCGTGTTGGTGCGAGTGTCTTCGAACACTGCACTTGTGGGGGACAAAAGCTGCTCGCGCTGTTCAAGGTTGCCACTCAGGAAGTAGTTCGCGCTGAGGCCTCCGAAGAGATGTGGACGTGACGACATGTGGTTGCTGAGTAACCACGATCCGAGTATCCTGCCTTCAAGACTGAGTGATGACAGTGCAACGCGCGTTTCACTCTCAGCTCGAACGACCTTGGCATTGTCATCTGTGCCGTCAAGCGCATATCCCACAAAGCTCGACGAAGCAAGGGAGGATGAAGCAGTGGTGAGTCCCAGTGCGCCCTCAATGGCAACATTGTCACCGACCCACCGCGTATACTCGCCCATGATGCTAGCAGCCCACCCTTGTGTGGGTGTTAAGAGGTCGCAACATGTTGGTATGCCTGGAAAGGCCGCAAGAGTGGACGCTGGATTGAGATAGCGTCCGGAAACGCTTATGCTCAGTGGATTGATCTGCACTGCTACCACGTCTGCGTTGGCTACCGAAACGCTATCGATACAGACGGCTCCAAAGCAAGGGGCGCAGAATGCTGTCCAGCATATCAGACTGAGAGCCATGATGGAGCAACACATCTTGATCATTGCGTTATCATTACTGCGTGGAACGATGATGAGGCACCATTGCGAACGCTCAGCATGTAGGCACCTGGTGCGATATCTGCTTCGATGGAAACATCAAGTTGACGCAGGGATCCGTGCAGTTGTGGATCAACAGTTCTTGACCAAATACGCATTCCCTGCAGCGAGAACAATTCAATCTCAAACGGCTGATCA
>CAZAGH010000047.1:3193-14022 GCA_964484755.1 uncultured Melioribacter sp.
TGACCAAATACGCATTCCCTGCAGCGAGAACAATTCAATCTCAAACGGCTGATCACTCTGCAACCGAACACTTGCAGTAAATGATCCACTGCTTGGGTTCGGGCGAACACCTGTTATCGTGACAGCATTAAAGACGAGCGCCCTGCGCGTGTTTGACGGATTCAAACACAGAGAGTCAAGCATGAGAGATCCCTCAACACCAATTCCGGGTATCGTATCACATGGCCACAATACGCGAACACTATCAATCACCAGAGCAGTCTGGGCAGGCGATCCCACGAGCGCCTTTCCGTGGATGCGCGTGAGCATATCGCCGGACTGCAGTGGTTTACTTGGTGTCACATTGAATCGAACGCGGCGATATCGCTCATTGCCGGATGTAACCACGCGCGACGATAGCAACGAACCACCTTCTGCCGTCGGGAATGGGTCGTACAACGATTCGTTGTACTGGAGTGAAAACTCGACTGCATCTGGCTTGCATTGTGCACTTCTTGCTGCGAGCATAGCAGTGATGTCGATCGGGGCGTCTTCCTTTCGTGGATCAACTACTAGGGAAGGGGCATGCAGTTCAATTGTGCTTCCCGACTGTGGCGGAGCAAGCGTGATTGCCATGCTCGATGTGCAGCCGTTGGCATCGACAATGCGGATAGCATAGGTTGTGATGTAGCGTGGGCGCACACGTGCAGACAGGGATGTTGTGTCAAGAAGAGACACGGTCCCGATGGGGGCGTCGGCAGAACTCTCGGTCCAAGTGAATCGATATGAACCATCAGGGAATGGAGTGCCGCCAGATACTATTGCTGTTATCGTGCGCTCACTGCAAAGGCATGTGCTGTCGCTTTCTTTAAGCACAACAACAGGACGCGGCACGATGTCGATATAGATCGAATCACGGCGCATACAGCCATTGGCATCAACTGTCATGCAGAGCAGCCAGCCGGACTGTGCGAATGCTGATAAGACAGAACCAGGAATGCTGGATACAGAATCGGAGCGCGAATCGATTGTTGCACTGTTGGGTAGCTGCCATCTGTGAGTGTATGGACCAGCCCCATTCCATACAGTTAGCAGTGTTCCTGCGGGTTGTTCGCCTTCACATACACGCAGAGTCTGTGCATCAAATCGAAGTTGGATCGAATCACGTACAGTAATAACCACCGTGTCGCTGACAGTTGAGCCCCTGCCGTTGTCGTCCGTTGCTGTAAGGATAAATGTGGTTGTTGTTCGCGGACGTAGAATGGCATTCCATGGCCGTGAAGCATCTGGAATGATGCAATCTGCACGGGGCTCCCATGAATACACAATCGGATCGCGCCCACACCATGCGGGCTCTCCGCGGCGCAGGTCAATCGCCATTGCATCCGAAGCACAGATCACCGTATCAAGGCCTGCTGAAACACTTCCTCTATCGCGAACACAGAACTGGATTGTGTCTGTTGCGACACAACCAATCGAGTCCGTGGCAGTAACGATGATCTGTGTCGTGCGCGGTAGCTGCAATGCAAGGCTCTGCTGTGTTGATGACCAGTTAGATCCAATGTCGGGGATTGATGTCCACCGATAGGTAATTGGCTGCCTGCCCCCTTGCGCTACTGCCTGCATTCGTACAGAATCAGAAGGACAAACCGTGTCAGTTTCGCATGAGCTGCCCGAGACAATGCTCACGGCAAAGCCTGGTGAGGCCAGGAGTTTTGTCGAAGCAACTGATGCACAGCCGAAACGCGAGGTGACGATAAGCTGTAGGTTAGACCCAGCATTTGAATCGAGCGACACAACGTATGGATCGCGAATAGTAGAATCGTTTACCATCCAGCCTGGTGTCCACTTGTACGTCATTCCTATTGTGTCGCCAAGAACCTTCGGATCAATCTTGATCTGCCCTGCCGATGAGCAGGTTGAATAAGTTGGCTGCAGGCCTATGGACGGACATCTCTCGACCTGCACGACTACAGTGTCCTTTGACACACGCTGTGCTGCATCGGTGACGGTAAGGATGTACTGGGTTGTAACGTCTGGTTTGGCAGTGGTTTGCGCTGTAGTCGACGAAACAGGATTGCTGAGTCCCAGTTTGGGTGACCATGAATACTGGAATGGCGGCGTCCCACATTGTGCGTTTGCACCAATCGATGTGCCGAGTGTATCACGACATACACACAGTACTCTGTCTGGTCCTGCATTCGCATCGGGTACAGACCGCAGCTGAATCGTGATCTCAAACTCAGTAGAGCATCCGACGGGAGAGCGTGAGTCCGTTACGGTGAGAACATAGGTGGTTGACACACCGGGTCGCACCTGCGTGATACGCGTATCTGTAGGACCTACGATCGAGTTTGCGTCGCCATTCTTTACGCGCCATACATACCGATACGGTGCAACGCCTCCTGAGATCGTAAGCTTATCGCCAATCTGTACCGGAGGATCATTAGCTCCAAGGCAACTGATGCGCGTTGCGGTATCGACACCGGTAATCTTTGGCAGCTCGTAAGCAACTACGACAACGTTCTTTTGACTCTTGCAACCATACTTGTTCGTTGCCTCGATTGTATAGGTATACGACCCTGCTGAATCGATTTGAACCCGAATGTTCGGCAGCGACGGATTGGTTTGGATGGTTGTCTTTGCAGCACCGATACCAGTCCAAAGTGTCGTAAACGCTGCCGTATCCGACGACGTACTTGTAATGGTGGTTGCAGATCCTGCACAAAGTCGCAACGTGTCCGGAGCAGTGATTCTCGGAGCGGCGATGACATAAACAGTCACAACCTTTTCAACCGGACATCCATTGGTATCTGTTGCCACAACACGATATCGGTAACGTCCTGCAGTGTTGTGTATGGCTGTGGCGACACGCTGATTCGTGTCGCGCAGATCCGAGGTAAACGCTGAGTCCCGCATCCACTTGTAGGTGATAGTGCCAGCCCCTTGAGGTTCAGAAGCGATAAGACGAACAGCTTGTCCGACACAAACAGGGTTGGGTTCTACAACAGCGCTGAGTGTAAATGCAGCTTTGATCTCGACCGTTGTGAATGCTGTATCAGTGATGCAACCATTGCGAGTAGCAATCAATCTGACGCGATAGGTGCCTGCACGTGGGAAGTTCTTCTGGGTTGACTGTCCGGTAGCCTGTGAGCTGTCATGTTCGAAGAACCAACTCCAACCTGTAATGTCCGCTGAGTCCTTACTGCTGCCGATGAAGGTAAGGGGCTTACCAGGACAAAACGGTGGGGTCTTAACGATGATCGACGTGCGCAGATTATTGAACTGCGATCCAGCAAGAAAACCATACGAATCAAACGACGTCATGCCGTACATCACGCCAATCACGCCTTTACCTTGTGAGGCATCCACGCTGTGAATCCCCTCTGGCACGCGCACCGTTATGCACTGCACCTGCGGCGTGGCATCGATTGTGCTATAGACAACAGGTAGCGCAGTGCGGCCCTGAATGGTCGTCAGTGAAAGCCCATCAATGGTCACGTTGCCCAGTTCTGTTTTATCACCTATCAGCGCAACGTAGAGATTGTTCTTCCATCCATCTTGGACTGCAGTGCTTGTAGAGGTAGGGGGCACAAAAGAGTTAAAGACAAAACGATCAATACGCTGCTCAAGAGGGGGCACGATGATCATGAAGGGGTCGCCCACGCCGCGAACGAGATCCCAACCGTCGTTAGCTGTCATCGCATATTGAGCAACGAGTACAGGCTTATCTGCATCAACGGTGTAGGTCTTGTTGCCGGTGACGGTGTACTCAACAAAGCCGCCGGCATTGTTGATTGTTGTCGGTGTACCATCGAACGTTACAGATGTACCGGGTTCGGAGGCTAAGATTCGGACTATGAACTTTGTTGTATAGGCGATAGGTGGCACAACGAACGTGTTGCCCCAAGTCCGGGTTGGAGGAATCTGTTCTACCAGATGGTCGCGGCTGAATTGCGACGAATTGGGAACGGCCGTGCGCTGGTGCCCGCTGAAGACAGCTATGCTACCGCAACCGGGTCCTGCATTCATAACGCGAACAAGCGAGCCCGTGAGATCGTCATTGACAACATCTGTCTGGATTTGATAGACATCACCGCGGTTCAGCGTTACGGTGTATGGAATCCCTGCCGGACGCATTCCGCCCCCTGCCTTAACTACTGGGGCTTTGGGCGTTATCTCAACGACTGTGCCATCGACATGTGCCACCACTGCGAGCTGACTTGCCCAGTCGAGACCATTGCCAACCGACCCTGTGCCAGTGTAATGTCGATAACATGGCACGTAGTACTTATCGCCCAGTGCTGGAACAGGCAGCACCATTGCCGCATCGGTGCTCATTAACTCCGTATTGAAAGCGGAGAGTGCGATCGGCTTGTCGGACGTAACGTGTATGGCCTTCTTTACATTGACTACATCACTATTGCTCTGCGTTGCGCTCAGCACCATCACTTGATATGGAACATTCCCATTGGCAGGTATTGCAAGCGTGCCTAGGAGCGTTGTTCCCTGATAAACGTTGACTGTTGCGCCGGAGTCTGCACTAAAGAACAGATACGTGTTAGGTAGACCCGAGTTCTGCATGAACGTTAGCCAGAAGTCGGTACCCTTCGTGGAGATGCGCTGTGCTGCAACATCGAAATGCCCAAGCATAACGATGAATGCAACTATGATTGGTAGGGGGCGCATGTGTCGAATTGGAATCAATCTATCTCTGGCAGATATTGTAAAGAAAAATACGGTAATTCGATGCAAAGGCCCTCGCTGTTCGCTATTCGCTATTCGCTGTTCGCTGCTCTCCTTCTTTCCTCCTGCGCCTCCCCGTACCTCGCACAACGCCAGTTCTCAAACGTTGTTCCTCAGGGGGCTAGACGCATCGCAGTTATTGGTGATCAGCAGCGGACGTCGTGGGTTGAGTTTTGGAAAGAGTCGAACACAGTGCATGCACAGATCGTAACAAATGCAATGGCGCCGAAGCCAGATGCGCTGATACTGTTGGGGGATCATGTGTTTTGCTCGTCATCAAAGGCCGACTGGCAGTTCTTTGATGAGATCATGCAGCCAGTGCACGATGCCGGAATCCCGGTGTTCCCGCTGTTTGGCAATCATGAATACTTCGGTAATCAAGATGTTGGACTTCAGAACATGCAATCGCGCTTTGCTGCTGCACGTAGAACGTGGTATAGGTGGGATGCTGATAGTGTTGCGTACATCATGCTGAATTCGAACTGGCATAACCTAGGGGAGGACTCCACGTTGTTGCAACGATCGTGGTTTGAAGAACAGCTAGCACAGTGCGATAAGGATGTCACGATTCGCGCAGTCGTGGTTTCTTCCCACCATCCGCCATTCACGAATTCGACAGTTGTTCATGATGATGCTGTCCTTCGCGACACCTATGTACCTCTGTTTATGAATGCTGCAAAGGCAGATCTATGGCTTAGCGGACACTGTCACGCATTGGAGATGTTTGAGCGGAGCGGTAAACGATTCGTTGTTTCAGGCGGCGGCGGCGGTCCGCGTCAGCGTCTGCTGACGGGAGTAGATGCACGCTACGCCGATGTAGCAGGGGGCGGCCCATTACGTCCGCTGCATAGTATATTGCTCCAGCGAGATGCCGATACATTACAGATTATTGTAGATAGTCTAGGGTTAACAGCTCAATGAGTCTTGCTAGCGTATCCATAAGTAACTATTGCGATAAAGAAAATCTGGAGATCTTGATTGAAGATATTGATGATTGTCGTAAGCATGCTGATTGTAACGCGTGCAGCGGCACAGATAGATACCTGTGGTTCATGTGATTTCCCATGTAAACGGACGCCTGAAGAGGTCTTTACTCTTCGATTGACAGGTGGACGTCCTGATCCCATGCGCACGTATACGCGTGTTGTGCGTGATACTGTATGGCGTGGTGGAGAGTTCCTCCAGGCATACCGCTTTAGTGGTATCGCAGACGGTGTGTGCTATGACACGACACTTATTGCAACTCATGTTGCTAATCTTGTCGTCGGCAAAACGCTCGGTAAGGTGCCGCCGCTCTATATCCCCATTGCGCCAGTGACAGAGTATCAGGTGTTGCGCGAGCCCCCTGTCAAGAATTCCTTCTTTGAGGTTGGTCCGTGGATAGGATATGTCGGTGCTGACTCTTCATCAGCTCCCAAGATTGGGATCCCTGATGTGACGTATGGTGTCGAAGCATTGTATGCTCCCTTTGGAAGTCTGCTGGGTGAGAAACTCGCGCTGGCTTTTGGTGGGGGATTGTTCTTCGAAGATGGACGTATGAGATTGCCGGTTATGGGGCACTTGCGATACTCCTTCATAACACCATCGCGCAAAGAGTCTATACGGTACATTCCTGATGCATGCAGATTTGATTGTGGTGTTGTAACGGGGCTCGACACGATAGCACCGCCTGACGGTGCCGCACGCCGCGATGGACCTGACAGTGTTGACCGATCGGCGATTCTACTACGTCAGACGGTGATCGATTATCCCGATCATGCTCCGTATGTGTTCATCGAGGGTGGACCCATCTTCAATGGCCCGTTTGAAGGATCGGGTGCAAGACCATCGGTAAATCCTGACGAATACAGTCAGTATCAGATTGGTGCTGGTGGTGGTATCCCTATTGCTTCATGGATGCACGCTCAGCTGGCATATCGGTTTATGCGAGTAAATCTGCGCACACCATGCGAGAGCTGCTCAGAAGTTTTTCAAGTCAATACAAATAGTGTGCATTCCGTGATGCTTCGCATTATGATAGCGTGGGGGTGGTAATGAACAATCGTCTGCATCTCATTCTCATCGCAGTCATACTTCTGGTTGCTGTATCGTGTCAGGTGCCATTCTCTCCCGAGGATATTACGGTTGCTCGAACAGTTACTGTCAATGTTATCAAAGAGCCTACAACGCCAGTGCGTGGTGCGGTAGTTGAGTGGCAAAAGCTCACTGGTCTTAGTGCACCTTTTGGTGGTGTTACTCGCACGGGCGCCGATGGTAGTGCGGAGTTTACCGTTCCGAACGTGTCACTTACTCGTGATACAGTGGGAATGGTGGTGTCGATGCCGCCTGACCCCGACCTGTCGGGTATCGACCCCATACGTTTGAAGTATGCGGTGTGCAACGACACAACGATAACGCTCGCTGTGCGACCCATTATTGCCTGCGGTACCGTCAACTACCGCGATTCTTTTTCGCTGCAAACCTGCCCTACAGAGGGAACCGGACAGCAGAAGATCTGCAAGATCTATCCAACGAACTGTCCGGCTGGAGTAACGTTTACAGCAAGCTCAACTACAAGCGGACCTTTTGTGGTCACCACCACTTCAACTGGCACTAGCCAGTCCACGCTTGAGCTCTGTATAACCTATCAACCTCCCGGAACAGCGGCATCGGGAACGACTGACACAACAACGATCGTCGTGCGAGGAACAGCCTTAGATGGTTCTACAGTGTTCCTTCTCACAGCATCTGTCAAGGGGCTTGTGAATTGTAGCACCTGCGAGTGTCCGGTGGTGCCCGATACGAGCGAGAGTCTCGGAACATACTGTGTGAATACAACCACCGATACGGTGGTGTCACTGTCAACGTTGTTGCCTGCGCTGAATCTCGATGCTGGCTGCGAAGCAGAGTTCAACCTCGTGGCTGGATCAACGTCCGTGTTTGATCCGGAAACACGATTCACGTTACGCGGCGATCAGAAGTTTCCTGATCTGCCCATACGCATCAGGCCAACACAGACGGGACAGTACAGCACCACCCTGCGCTACAGTGTAACGGTCCGCAATCTTGCGACGGGTAAGACACAGCAGTGTCCTGATGAACTTCTCGTCACAGCTAGGATCAATGTCATCACCGGGTCATGTCAGATCGTGCGGCGTCAGGTAGGCCCCCTTCGTAAATGTGTGTACAATGACTCGTCAACGGTTGACAGCATCGAGATCCGCAACACGGGGCAATGCCCAATCACGATCAATGTTACAAGCAAGAGTGCGCTCTTCACGGTATCGCCTAGTGCGCTGCAGCTTGCTGCGGGACAAACAAGTCGCGTCTACGTGCGCTTTAATGCGCAACGCCGTGATTGGGATGCCAATCCGATGCAACCCCGTGGACCGCTCGGAGAAAAGGACTTCCGAGGTCAGATCGAAATCACCGGTTGCGATCTACCTTCAACAGTGGATGTTGATGGCATCGCCACAGTGCAGTGCAATACCTTCAAGTACCAGTGTCTGCGACAGTTCAGACCGCAAGGCTTTGAGAGCGTCTATGCCGAGAGCATGGAGCTGCTGGATCAAAAGGCACAGATCCTGTATCAAAACGACAATCAAAACTTCAAGGTCTTCGACATCTATGCCCAAAGCATCGCGCAAGTGGGTGGGGCATACACCGTAACACTTGCAACAGGTACGAACATATTGGGTCAGGCTTTTGGAGCCTTCTATCCAATTGCCTCGAACTTCGCTGTCTTGCCAGGTCAGAACATCTGTGACACCTATCCAATGCTTGCCGAGTCCACTTGCAGTGCCGCGAAGGCGGGAACACAAGCAGGTACCCCAACGCTCAGTGGATTGCGTCAGGGTGATGTTGTCCTGTATGTCAAGCAGGGGGCTGGCGGCAAGCAGTGTGCGCTGATCTGGATCCAGTCAATCGGCCCTGATAGACCGGGAGCGGTGGCACTGCCACAGGTCTGTTTGGAAATCTGCTATCCGGTGTTCAATCTATGAGTGCTTTCTTGATTCTGTTTCTGGCATGTAGTATTGCCTTGGCTGATACCACGACTGTTGTCCTGGATCCGCGACTCAATGGACGTTCCGACGTGTATGCTTTGGCATTTCGCAATCTGGGTACGACGTATGAGGCATGGCTCACGCTTGCCACAACATCACGAGACGATGGCCGGCGCGTGCTCGCTCTGTCGAACTGTACGCAGCAAGGCTTTACAACACCAGCAGTCATCGGTAGTCAGGCCCTCAATGACACAGTTGCTGCCTACAACGGCGTGCCATCGTTCCATGCGTGCGACCCAACTCGTGCGGTCTTCGTTTCCGATCGCCCCGTCCCAGGTTCTGCTCGCAGATCGAACGATCTGTATCTAGCCAAGCAACAAGCAGATAACTCATGGACAGCTCAGCGGTTGCCGTTCAACACGGATGCATGGGAGGATACACCTGCCTTTGGAATCAAGAACACAACGTTGTACTTCGCCTCCGACAGACGAAGACCAGGCTCTGGAGTAGCGGATCTCTATATGGCCACGTACAATGGTCAATCATGGTCAGAGCCGGTGCTATTGCAATCGATCTGCAGCGCTAATGACCACGAGGCATCGCCGTTTGTTGTTGGTACCACGTTGTACTTTTCGAGCAACAAGGACGGCGACCAAGACATCTACACCGTGGAGCTGGAGCCCTCGACTGGGCTGCCGCGTGGAGCTGCCAAGCCCCTTCCCACCGCTGGCGTAAACATGAAAGGTGCCAATGAGTACCATCCAGTTGTTACGCCTGGCGGACAGTTTATCATGTTCTCAAGTGATCGCATCGTTGATGGTATGCGACAGTATCGGCTCTACTATCGAAAGCTCGATAACCGGAAAGACCCCGTGATCGGCCTGCGTGTAACTGCACGCACACTTGTGAGAGATCCTGAGAAAATTAGATTCTTTGGAAGGTTGGACTCCATCTACTCTGTGCGCTCATCGATACGAATTCGCGAGTTGGGGAGCGGCGCAGAGTTTACACGAGTGACAGATGTCGATGGCTATACACGTTGGAAGCTTGACATTGCAGCGTCAACAGCAACTCCCGGTATGGACATGCCGACACGCACCTATGTCGTTCAGGCAGCAACGGTGCCACGCGGGTTTGTGAGCAGCATCGATACGATCGTGGTTGGCACTGGCAGTTGTGGCCGTGATCTCGAGCATACCATCTACTTAATCGATACAACAGAACGCAGAAAGACATGCGAGTTTACCTTCCGTACGTTCAATGTGCCGTTCTTCGTGACAACGTATTGGTGTCCGACAACGAAGAAATACAAAGACTATACCCCTTGCACATCACTGTTTACCGACGATGTCCCATGCGAGAACCTCGAACAGCCCGAGCACTGCGAAACGAATGAGGCCTACCGTTACGAGTTTCAACCTGCACGCCTAATCCGCACACGACGTGGCGCCGAGAACTGTGTGAACTACAATGAGCTGGTCGATAGTGGTGCTGTCTGGTCAGCCATGGTGGACCGCACAATCGAGCACATGCGCGATGAAGTGCGTAGCGCTCTCTTGGACCAGTGCGTAACAACAGCAATCGAAGCTGGGCTGCGTGTTGAGATCACCTACGTTGGGACAACGGATGATCGCAGCATACATCCAAACTGCATGTACACCGGACGTGACTTTGACGAAGTACACGCTCTCGCGCCACACATCCAGGTGGATAGTGCAATCGTCCCATACATCAAGAACGGACAGCATTACAACCGCGGTGGTTATGGAGGGATGGCAGGGGGCAATCAGCTCCTCAGCGATCTGCGGTCGATGTACTTTGCCATCCTGTTCGACAATCTCTGCCGTGAGACAATTCCGCTCTATCGAGCGTATCAGGACAAAGGCATGCTCGTTGTCCGCTCACGCGGACAAGCCATCGATCAACGCGATTTGCCGTACTCACTCAAGCGAGCAGCAGGAGTCGAGATCCGCGTACCGCAATACACCAAACGCTTCGCTGGACTGAAACCACCAGCTGGCAAGAGCGTAGTGTTCTGCAATGAGGTTGGTTGCGAGTAGAAAGTTAGGTACAAGGTACAAGGTACAAGGTACAAGGTACAAGGTACAAGGTACAAGGCAC
>CAZAGH010000048.1:0-11595 GCA_964484755.1 uncultured Melioribacter sp.
TTGATCTTGTCGAGGGCTGACGATTCCTTTATGGCGCGTCTCTTCGAGCAGGAGATTCCAGAAATATTTGACGGCATCATCAAGATCCGTGCTATCGCACGTGAACCTGGTGAGCGTGCGAAGGTTGCGGTAACCTCATTCGACGAGCGCGTAGATCCAGTAGGCGCATGTGTGGGCATGAAGGGTATTCGTATCCACTCCATCGTGCGTGAACTTGGAAACGAGAACATCGACATTATCGAATTCACGGAAGACCCGCGTCTGTTCATCGCTCGCGCACTCTCGCCTGCGAAGGTGCGTGATGTGCAGATCAGCGAGGATGGACGTCAGGCAGTGGTTATCGTTCCAGACGACCAAGTCTCGCTTGCCATCGGTAAGCAGGGGCAGAATGTTCGTCTTGCATCGAAGCTTACCGGCTACTCGCTTTCACTTGTGAAGGAAGGTGCCGAAGACATTGAACTCATCGAGTTCCGTGATGAAATCGGTCGTGAATTGTTTGATAAGCTCATTCGTGCTGGTATCGATACCGCACGTGAGTTTTTGGAAGCTGAGCCGATGGGGCTGCTTGCGATCCTTCCAAAGGATGTGATCGTGCGCCTGCGTCGTGTGATGCTTGAAGAGTTTGAAGAGCGAGAAGATCAGAACTATCTCATCGCACTTGAGGACGCAGACCTAGCTCGCAACACGCCGAGCACGTCGACAGTGGACGATGAAATAGCAGAGTCGTACGCGGAGGACACTCCAGAAGTGTACGAACAAGAAGAGGTTGAAGACGTTGTCGAAGAAGATGCGTCTGATGCTTCGAATGAACAAGGTGATGAATAACCGAAGGTTGTATGGCTGGTTCTACCGGAAATAAACTTTTTAAGGTTGCGAGTCAGATCAACATTGGTCGTGATGCAATCGTAGAGTACCTGGCGTCGAAGGGACACAAGATCGACAACAAGGCTACGACTGTATTGTCCGATGAGCAGTTGGATCTCGTTATCGAAAAGTTCGCGAAGGAACTCAAGTCTGCCCAAAAGCAGCGTGAGAAAGTCCAACGCCAGCAGGCCGTGCGCAAGAGTCATCTTGAGCAGGGCAACGCTGTGTCTATCGACACAATTGCGGAAGCGCACGAGCGCGAGCGCGAGATCGAGGAGCGTCTAGAGCGTCCGGTCGAGGCGCACGAGCATGAAGAAGCGCCCGTTGCTCAACCAGCTGCTCCCGAGCCAGTTGTGGAAGTGCACGAGCCCGAAGCTCCTGCCGCCGTGGAGCCACAACAGCCCGAGCCTGAACCTGTTGGTAAGCCTGCGGGCCCAACAGTTGGGGTTATCATTGATCTGTCTAAGGCTGAAGAGCTTGAGAAGATCGATGAGGCCGCCCAGAAGTTTGCTAAATCGAAGAAGGGTCAGAAAGAGGCGGCCAAGCCTGTTTCGGCAAAGCCTGAGGCCAAAGCTGCGGAGCCTGTAGCTGTGCAGCAGCCGGAAGCAGAGCCTGTAGCTGCGCCTGTAGTGCAGGCAGCGCCGGAAGTGCCGCCGACGCAGGAACAACCACCTGCAGCTCCAACAGAGCCGGCACAAGCACCTACTGAAGAAGGTGCCGACACCGATGAGAAGAAAGCAAAGCGCCGTCGTAAAGGCGTTATTGAAGTTGAATACAAGCCAGGTGAAGGTGCCAAGCTTCGTGGTCTGACCGTTGTCGGTAAGATTGATCTTGCTCCGAAGCCAGCCCCACGTCCGAAGCGCGATGATCGTCGTCCTTCCGGTGGTGGTGGCGGTGGTGATCAACGCCGAGGAGCTATCGGCGACGCACTTGTGCGTGGTCGTGGGCCACAGCAAGGCGGCGGTCCTGGTGGACAGCAGCAGGGCGATAATCGCCCTCGTCCAAACTTCGGACCGAATGCAACTCCTGCAACGGCAAAGAAGGACGACAAGAAAAAGAAGAAGACCAATACCAAGGGTATGCGTACCCAGGTATCAGATTCAGACGTAGAACGGGCTATTCGTCAAACACTCTCGGGTATGGAGTATGCTCCGTCCGGCGGTCGTGCCAAGCTGCGCATGCGCAAGCGTCTCGAGCGCGAGGAGAAGGAAGCCATCCGTCAGGAAGAGATCGCACGTGAGAGCTCAACCTTGCGCTTGTCTGAGTTCGTTACCACGGCAGACCTCGGAAATATGATGCGCGTTACTGCATCAGACATCATCATGAAGTGTATGGGTCTTGGTTTGATGGTTTCCATCAACCAGCGACTCGATAAGGATACCATCACGCTGATCGCCTCTGACTACGGTTTTGAAGTAGTCTTTGTTGATGATCAGCAGGACATGGTTGTCGAGGAGGAAGAGGACTCACCGGAAACACTTGAACCACGGTCGCCGATTGTGACGATCATGGGTCACGTTGACCACGGCAAGACGTCGCTTCTTGACTATATCCGCAATGCTAACGTTGTTGCCGGCGAAGCCGGTGGTATCACACAGCACATTGGTGCTTATCGCGTTGAGCTGCCAGATGGACGTTCCATCAGCTTCCTCGATACACCAGGTCACGAAGCCTTTACAGCCATGCGTGCCCGTGGTGCCCAGGTCACGGATATCGTGGTCCTGGTTGTGTCTGCCGATGACAGCGTCATGCCTCAAACAGTCGAAGCTATCTCTCACGCTCAGGCCGCTGGTGTTCCTATCGTGGTGGCGATCAACAAGATTGATAAGCCAGATGCCAACCCAGACCGTATTCGCCAGCAACTTGCCGACCACGGCGTTCTGGTAGAAGACTGGGGCGGTAAGTTCCAGGTGGCCGAAGTTTCAGCAAAAACAGGTCTCAACGTTCCGACGCTTCTCGAGAAGATCCTTCTTGAAGCCGATCTTCTTGATCTCAAGGCCAATCCAAACCGCAATGCCAAAGCAACGGTTATTGAGGCCCATGTTGACAAGGGGCGTGGTAATGTTGTGACAGTGATGGTTCAAACGGGAACACTGAATGTGGGCGACATCTTCGTCTGCGGTCAGTTCGCCGGTCGTGTTCGTGCCATGTTCGATGAACGTGGTCATCGTCTGGACCAAGCTGGCCCTTCGATGCCAGCTCAGGTTACTGGATTTGATGGTCTGCCGAACGCAGGCGACATCCTCGTTGAAATGGAGACGGATGCAGAAGCACGTGACGTGGCAACACGCCGTCAGCAGCTTCGTCGTGAACAGCAGTTCCGTGGTATGCGTCACATGACACTCGACGATATCTCTGCTCAGATCCAGCAGGGTGGCGTCAAGGAACTTCGCTTGATCGTACGCGCCGACGTAAGCGGCTCGGTCGAAGCGTTGTCCGACTCTCTGCAGAAGCTCTCAACACAAGAAGTCAAGGTCCGCATTCTGTACCGCGGTGTCGGTGCGATTTCAGAAAGCGACATCATGCTTGCGTCGGCATCCGACGCCGTGATCGTTGGTTTCCAGGTCAACGTGCCCCCTGCAGCCCGAAAGCTTGCAGAAGCGGAGAATGTGGATGTGCGTTTGTACTCGATCATCTACGACTGTATCAACGAAGTACAGTTGGCGCTCGAGGGTATGCTCACGCCGGACATCAAGGAAGAGATTACATCAACCGTTGAAGTACGAGCGATCTTCAAGATCAGCAAGCTTGGAACCATTGCTGGATGTTATGTCCTGAATGGTAAGATCACGCGGAACGATAAGGTTCGCGTGATGCGCGACGGATTTGAGATCTATAAGGGTACGCTTGCCTCTCTCAAGCGCATCAAGGATGACGTCCGCGAGGTTGATTCAGGCTACGAGTGCGGTATTGGCGTTCAAGGCTTCAACGATCTTGAAGTTGGCGACATCATTGAAGGCTACAAGACAGTTGAAGTGAAACGGAAGCTTACGTAACAGTGTCGATTCGCACAGAACGAGTTGCCGGAGAGATCCAAAAGGCGCTTGCCGGCCCCCTCCGTACGATCGCCGAGGAACTCTCAGCAGGGTTCATCTCGGTGACGGAGATCCGTTTGTCTGCGGACCTGCAACTCGCGCGTGTGTACCTCAGTGTGTTTGGTGGACGTCGTTCGCCGGCAGAGGTACTCGACCATCTCGAGGAACACGAGACGGGGCGTCTGCGACATCAATTGGCCAAGTCCGTGCGGTTGCGGTATACTCCGCAGCTCAAATTCTATATCGACGATTCTCTGGATAGGGCACAACGCATCGAGGCAATCCTTGATCGCGTGCGTCCAGCGGACGTAGATCGAGAAGACGGTGATGCTAACAACGACGAATGAACGAATGATACTTGATCGGTCTTCTCTCAAGAATATCGATCAATGGCTGGAGCAAGCGAGAACGGTTGGTGCTATCGCGCTCATTGACAAAGAAGAAACGTGGACTTCGTTTGATTGCGTTGCAAAGGTTCGTAACCTGACGCGTATCAAACGTGTGGGGCATGCCGGAACGCTAGATCCTCTGGCAACGGGGCTTCTTGTTCTCTGTTTTGGGAAGGCCACCAAGGACATTGCTACGCTGCAGGACGACGTCAAGATCTATGATGTTGACATTCTCCTCGGGGCAACGTCTACCACTGATGATCGTGGTGGCGAGGTCGAACTCCGGGAAGCCGCCGCAGTCGATGCCAACTCTATCAAAGCAGCATTGACAACGTTTGTTGGTGCGATCCAGCAGACTCCTCCTGCATTTAGTGCGATCAGGCACCAGGGGAGACGTCAGTACGATCTTGCTCGTGAAGGCAAAGACTTCACACCAAAGGTTCGAGAGGTTACCGTACACAGTATCACTGATGTGGCTGTCAATTGGCCTCATGTCGCCTGCAGAATAACCTGCTCCAAGGGAACATATATCCGTTCCATTGCGCGTGATCTCGGACAGTTGCTCGGTTGTGGCGGGTATGTCTGGACCTTGCGTCGTGCACAAAGCGGAGGGTTCTCGGCTGATGCAGCACTTACGATTGGAGAAATTCGTGAAGCACTCTCACCTGAGGTGGCAGCATGAACGTAATCCACTTTGGACAAATGCACTGGCCACACGAGCAGAAAGCCTGCATCACAGTAGGTACGTTTGATGGTGTTCATCTTGGACATCAGGGCGTGATTTCATTGATGCGCTCTCTGGCAGATGCCAAGGGGCTGCGTGTGGTCGTGGTAACCTTCGACCCGCATCCGCAGATTGTTCTTGCAAAGTCGGGACGCGAGCCGCTTTCACTGTTAAGCTCAATCGAAGAACGATGCGAACGCTTATCGGCTGTTGGTGTTGATGATGTAATCGTGATCCCGTTCACGCTCGAGTTTGCTCAGAAGTCTGCCGATGCATTCATCCGCGAACTTGTCTCAATGATCGATGTGCAACATTTCTTCATTGGTCACGATCATGCCTTTGGCAAAGACCGTGGCGGCAATGAAGAGCTGTTGCGACATCTTGGAGCAGAGCTTGGATTTACGGTTGAACGCATCCCACCACTCGAGACAGACGGTATCGTAGTTAGCAGCACGCTCGTGCGCAAGACGCTTAAAGCTGGCGATGTAGAAACAGCGACAACAATGCTTGGCAGCGCCTACAGTGTACGAGGAACGGTGGTCAAGGGAGATGGCAGGGGGCGAACACTGGGAATACCTACAGCGAATGTGGTCCCCACTGACTCACACAAGTTGCTGCCAGCTAACGGTGTCTATGTCGTGTCCATCGAGATAGACGGCAAGGAATATGTCGGCATGGCCAACATTGGTGTTCGGCCAACGTTTACATCTGACACGGCACCAACTCTCGAAGTTCACATTCTTCAATTCGATAACGATATTTACAACACAACGCTTGATGTGAAGTTTCACAAACGACTTCGCGGAGAGCAAAAGTTCGGGTCACGCGAGGAATTCCTTGCCCAACTCGAATCAGACAAGCAACAAACAATTATCTATCAACATCTCATTCAAGAACGGAGGAACTCATGATCTCCAAAGAACGCAAGGCAGAGATCATCGCCAAGTATGGCGGTTCTAGTGCAAACACAGGTAAGCCTGAAGTGCAGATCGCTCTTTTAACGGAGCATATCACAGCATTGTCGGGTCATGCATCACAGCATAAGAAGGATCACCACTCACGTCGTGGTCTGATCATGCTGGTTGCAAAGCGTAAGAATCTGCTTTCGTACCTGATGAAGAACGACATCCAGCGCTATCGCGAAATCATCGCTGCGCTTGGTCTGCGTAAGTAAGTCTATTCTCTTGTGGTGGCGGAACAGATACTGATTCCGCCACCCTTCTATTGTACCCACGGGTACGTCCATGTAGTCGGCGTCGTGGCACTCTTTGTCAAAGGGCTTTTTAGGGTGCAAGCCCCCTGACAAGGAGTGATTGTTGACCGCGATGCCGAGATTCTTTCTCGTTCATTTCTGTAGTTCATACAGGAGCATCTATGAAGTCTGTCAAACGGACAATCAATGGCAAGGACCTGATCATCGAGACAGGTCGATTTGCCAAGCTCTCTGCCGGAGCGGTCATGCTGACCTACGGCGAGACAATGGTATTGGTCACAGCAAACGCAAGCGCTGAACCAAAGCCAGACATCGATTTTCTCCCACTCACCTGCGAATACCGCGAGAAGCTTGCTTCATCAGGTAAGATCCCAGGTGGTTTCTTCCGTCGTGAAGGACGTCCAACGAACAAAGAGGTACTCTCTTCTCGTCTCATGGACCGTCCACTGCGCCCACTCTTCCCAAAAGAATGGCGCAACGACACGCAAGTGATCGCAACCGTCTACTCCTACGACATGGAGAACGAGCCGGATGTACTCGGCACAATCGGTGCATCTGCGGCCCTCATGATCAGCGATATCCCATTCAAGGGGCCTATCGCAGAAGTTCGTGTTGGCCGTGTTAACGGTGAGTTCGTGATCAACCCAACGTTCTCGCAGATCAAGGAAACAGATCTCGATATCATCGTTGCTGGTTCCGACACATCGATCGTAATGGTCGAAGGCTCAAGCAAGGAGATCTCAGAAGATGATTTCGTTGCAGCCATGGAGTTCGCACATCACTGGATCCGCGAGATCAATGCCATGCAGCGCGAGCTCATGGATATGCTCACGATCACCAAGCGCACACCAGTATCGAGTGAGCCCCCTGCAGAGATCGTTGCTGCCATCGAAGCCGCGATCGTTGCGCCAATCCAGAAGCAGATTCGCATTGAGTCTTCAAAGGAACAGCGCTCTGCATTCCGCACAGAGGTCAAGACACTTGCAACAAACGCTGTTGCTGCAGTTGTTGCTGCCAACCCAGATGCGTACGCTGATGTGAAGCTAGACAAGCTCATCGGTGGCATCGTGAAAAAGATCGAAGCGCGTGAAATGCGTGAGATGATCCTTCAAGAGGGACGTCGTCTCGATGGTCGTACGACCACGCAGATCCGTCCTATCACAGTTGAGACAGGTGTGCTTCCACGCACGCACGGTTCGGCACTCTTTACACGTGGCGAAACGCAGTCGCTTACGACGGTAACACTCGGCACGAAGAAAGACATGCAGCTCATCGATGGCCTTCTGCCAACGTACGAGATCGGCTACATGCTGCACTATAACTTCCCGCCGTTCTCAACCGGTGAGACGGGACGTTTCGGCGCAACCAGCCGTCGTGAAACAGGTCACGGAGACTTGGCTGAGCGCTCACTAGAGCCATTCATCCCAGCGACAACAGACTTCCCATACACCATTCGTGTTGTGTCGGACATTCTTGAGTCAAACGGCTCATCATCAATGGCAACGGTCTGCGCAGGTTCGCTCGCGTTGTTCCATGCTGGTGTTCCAATGAAGAAGGCCGTTGCAGGTATTGCAATGGGTCTGATCATGGAAGATTCACGCGTAGCAGTGTTGAGCGACATCCTCGGTGATGAAGACTTCCTTGGCGACATGGACTTCAAGGTCACAGGTACCAACGAAGGCATCACGGCTTGTCAGATGGACATCAAGATCGAAGGCTTGTCGGTAGACATCATGCGCACCGCACTGCAGCAAGCGCGCGACGGACGTCTGCATATTCTTGGCATCATGAATGAGCATATGTCTGCTCCAAATGCCGAACTGTCGCAGTACGCTCCAAAGCTTACAACGATCCAGATCCCAGTCGAAACCATCGGTGCGGTTATCGGACCAGGTGGTGAGATGATCCGTAGCATCGTCAAGGAAACTGGTGCAGAGATCAACATCGACGATGATGGTACGATCACGATTGCAGCCGTGAATCAGGAGAGCGCTGATGCAGCCATCGCACGCATCCGTGATATCACCAAGCCGATCGAACTTGATAGCATCATCAAGGGCAAGGTCAAGGAAATCCGTGAAGGATTGGGTGCGTTCATCGAACTCAAGCCAAAGAAGGAAGGCCTTCTGCATATCTCGCAGATCGACTATAAGCGCGTCGAGAATGTTGCCGATGTGCTAAAGGTTGGCGATATCATCGAAGTCAAGGTTGTAGAAGTGCAGCCTGACGGAAAGATCCGTCTTTCACGTAAGGCTCTTCTACCAGTGCCAGAAGGCATGGAAGCAGAAGAGTATGTCCCACGCGGACCTCGTCCAGGCGGAGATCGCTTCGGCGGCGACCGTGGTGGACGTGGCGGTGATCGTGGCGGACGCGGTGGTGATCGCGGCGGACGTGGCGGCGATCGCGGCGGCGACCGCGGTGGACGCAGCTTCGACCGTGACCGTGGCGGCGATCGTGGTCCACGCGGAGATCGCGAAGATCGTGGCGATCGTGGTCCACGCCCAGAGCGCAGACACGACGATCGTCCAGAGCGTGGCAGCGATGAGCCACGTCAGGAACGTCCACGTGATAATGGTGGTGATGGTGGCGGGGACTTCTTCGTCGGCTAAACATCACAGAAGTGACGCAACTTCAAGCCCCTTTCAGAGAAATCTGGAAGGGGCTTTTTCGTTGTTGTAATTTGCCGTGATGAAAACACTTGCGCTTGTACTCATACTTGGAAGCACCCTTAGCTTCGCACAAGTCTCATACCCTGAGACCCGACGAGTCGACGTTCGCGATACATTTCATGGTGTAGTAGTCCAGGATCCATATAGATGGCTGGAGGACGATCGTGATCCTGAAGTTGAACGCTGGGTTGCATCGCAGGCTGATGTCGCTGAGAAGTATCTGGCACAGATTCCTTTTCGTAAAAAGATGTATGACGTGCTCGATCAGCTCAATAGCGCAGAAACATATTCAGCTCCATGGCGCAGAGCAGGAGTGATGTATTTCTACAAGAACACTGGCCGTCAGAATCACAGTGTGCTGTATCGTCAGCCGGATGGCACAAACACACCAGAAGTACTGCTCGACCCAAATACATTTAGTGCTGATGGCACCATTTCGCTCGCCTTTGCAAGTGTGAGCACCGACGGCAAGTACCTTGCCTTCGGTAAGTCGCAGGCTGGATCCGATTGGCGCGATATCTACGTGATGGATCTTTCGACGAAGCGCATGCTTGTTGATACAATCACATGGGTCAAGAATAGTGGTGTGAGCTGGTACAAGAATGGCTTTTTCTACTCGCGTTACGCAGCAAAGCAGGGCGACACAAAGTCACTCACGGCAAAGAACTCGTATCAGCAGGTGATGTATCATCGTGTTGGTACACGTCAGTCCGAAGATGTTCTTGTCTTTGCCGACCCGGCGCTGCAGCAGGCATTCATCGGATGTTTTGTTCCAGAAGATAGTCCGTATCTGATCCGCACGGTGCGTCTGGCCGCATCTAACGGCAACACGGTTTACATTCGTCATGTAGACTCAACTCGAGCCCCTTGGAAGAAGATCTGGGATTCCGAAACAGACGCGTGGTATCCAAGTCACTATCACAACGGCATGCTCTATGGCACGAGCACGCAGGATGCTCCAACCAGCAAGCTGGTGCGCCTTAAAGATCCACTTGGATCTGCTCAATTCGAGACGATAGTCCTAGAGCGCGACTACGTGCTTGATGACGTCTCGTATGGGGCTGGCAAGATCTTTCTCACGTGGATGAAGGATGTGCAGCACATAGTAGAGATCGCCGACATGGATGGCGAGATTACGGGTTCGGTATCGCTTCCAAAGAATGGCTCGGTTTCCGGTTTTGACGGACGCGATACGGATAGCATACTGACATACTCATTCAGCTCATACACGTTGCCTACAACAATCTTTGAGTACGATGTCAAGCGCAACACCAGTAGCGTATGGCGAACAGCGGACTACGGCTTCGATCCAACACAGTACACTGCGGAGCAGGTCAAGGTCAAGAGCAAGGATGGGACGCTTGTGCCGATGACTGTTCTATGCCACAAGATGATCAAGCGCGATGGCAGCAATCCAACGTTGCTCTATGGATACGGCGGCTTCAACATCTCGCAGACCCCTGGGTTTCGTCCAAGCTATGTAGCTCTGCTCAATCAGGGGTGCGTGGTAGCACTGGCAAATCTGCGAGGGGGCGGGGAGTACGGAGATGCATGGCACAAGGCCGGAACCAAGAGGCAAAAGCAGAACGTGTTTGATGATGCCATTGCATGCGCCGAATGGTTAGTCGAGAACAAGTATACAAATCCGTCGAAGCTTGCGTTGAATGGACGTTCCAATGGTGGACTCCTCGTGGGCGCTGTTGTAAATCAGCGTCCCGACCTGTTCCGTGTTGCGATCCCTGAAGTTGGTGTGATGGACATGTTGCGCTTCCATCGGTTCACGATCGGTTGGAACTGGCAGTCTGACTACGGCGAAATCACGAAGCCTGATGAATTCCATGCGCTGCATGCCTACTCTCCGTATCATCAGCTCAAGACAGGTGTTGACTATCCATCCATCATGGTCATGACGGCTGATCATGACGATAGAGTTGTGCCAGCGCACAGCTTCAAGTATGCAGCGCAACTGCAGCACGTGTACACGGGGAATCGTCCGATGCTACTTCGCGTGGAAACGAACTCAGGTCATGGCGCTGTGAACAGGCAGACCAACATCAAGGGCACGGCAGATAAGTTCAGCTTCATGCTTTATGAAATGGGCGTCATACCAGATTTTGATACGTTTCACGTTGTTGAGGAGTAAGACACACGATGTACCGCCAGATACTCATTGCTCTCATGAGCGTCATCATACTGGGCGCTATTACTCCGTCAGCAACGGCTCAGCAGCTTCTCTCCTCCAACTCCGACACCGAGATGCTCTCCAAGCGCTTTGCGCAGAGCATCATCAAAGGTGACTTTGTGAACGGGGCTCGTGAACTGCAGATGTTTGCCATCATGGATACAGTTGCCGTCGCCAATGCAATGCGCGAATTACCAGACCTGATTGCTAAACATGTGGTGGCAAATGGACCACTAATAGAGGTCGACCTGATATCATCGACAACGAAGGGCAAGACCTTCACCCGTCATGCATATGCACTCAAGTCGCAACGCGGAGCGTTGCGCTGCGTAGTGGTCTTCTACAAAGCCTCTAAAGGTTGGGCAATGCAGTCATTCACGATTGATGACCGCATCAGCGAAGAGATCAAATACTAGTTGGTGCTTAGCCCCCTAGTCCTACGATGATCTTGTACTCTTCTTCCGTAAGAGGTAGCACGCTCAGGCGTCCCTGCTTTACAAGCGCAACGTTGTTCATGCC
>CAZAGH010000048.1:11695-13967 GCA_964484755.1 uncultured Melioribacter sp.
CATGCCGAGTGCAAGGAGTATGGCGATCATTGGTGCATTGAACGATACAAGGCCTCAAGATCATCGATGATCTCCGTGACGTCGTAACAACCCTTACGTTCGGCGATCCAGGCGGCAGCAAGGAGAGCCCCTTGCGCAAAGCCACTTCTGTTCTTGGCGTTGTGTACGATCTCGATATTCTCGAACGGACTGTCAAGCGTGACAATGTGCTTGCCAACAATGGAGCCGCCACGAGTTGATGTCACATGCAGAGCGTGAGTATCGATGCGCTGATGCTGTGTTTCTGTGGCAACGGCTGTCTTGCGATCTACACGCTGTAGGATGTCATGTGCGATTGTGTGGGCTGTGCCGCTTGGACTATCTACCTTGCGTGAGTGATGGTACTCGTGTACCATGATGTCAAAGTCGGAGTTGCCGTTCACGAGTGTTGCGGCATTGCGTACCAGGCGGAAGAACAGGTGCGTGCCTAAACTAAAGTTCGAGCCCCAAACGCATCCTGTGTCGGCCTCGTGCATCATCGCTCGAACATCATGCATATGTTGATACCAGCCCGTAGTGCCGATGACAATCGGACGCCTCAAAGCGCACAGCGTTTTGATGTTCTGCATCACAACGTCGGGGGCTGTAAAATCAATTGCAACATCGAAGTCCGCGGGCGACAGCTCGTTGATCGGCTGCTCGACATCGTAGATGTAGACAATCTCACAGCCCAAGCTTGGAGCGAGACGCTCTACCTCTTTGCCCATTGCCCCGTATCCGAGGATGGCTACACGTGTCATGATGGCTCTCCGATCTGTGACTGCAATTCTTCGGAAGGAAGTTTCGAAATATTCGTGAGACATCCATCACGTAGTTCATACACCGATGCATGCGGCAGGATTGCATCCAGATTCTCCGACGTTGTCGTAACAATGAGTGTACGCTGTCCAGAGCAGAGGCGGACGACAACATCAATCATTGTTCGCACAGAGGCCTCATCGTATCCATCAAAGGACTGGTCGACGATGATCACCGATGTACCACCGACGAATGCTCGTGCCGCAGCAACAAGTCGGCGCTCCCAATCTGAAAGTTCGGCAACAACGCGCGAGCGAACGTGGCTTATGCCGAAGTCGGCGAAATACTCAAGAGCCTCCGACGTGGCCCGTGCACTGTTAACGCCACGCGCAGCGGCCGCAACGAGGACGTTATCAAACGCTGAACAATGTTCGTGGAATGACGGCGATTGTTCGATGTAGCCGATATGCTTCCTAATCGTTCTAGCTGTGGACGTTGTGGGGTCGCCGATTGACGTTCCATCAGCGATCCACTGTCCAGAAGTTGGGCGGAGAGAACCGCGGAGGATATTTAGCAGAGTTGTCTTCCCTGATGTGCTCTTACCACGGATGATTGCTGTGTTGCATGAGTCAACAACCAGGTTGATGCCCTTGACGATCGTGTGGCCACTAACTGTGAATTCAGCATCATTTAGTTCTATGCGCATGACTATTCGAACCTTATCATGAAGCTTGATCAGTAGGCTCGGTCCCATTGCCCATCAGGATGCCGAGAGGTCGTGTAGATGGGAAAGATTCGAGGATGACCTTCAAGACAGCTACCATAGGGATCGACAGAATCATGCCGACAACACCCCACATCCAGCCCCAGAAGATCAACGAGAAAAGAACAACCACAGGTGAGAGTTTTAGCTGAACGCCCATGACCTTTGGCTCGAGAACATTTCCAATGAGATTCTGCACCAGCGTTAACACGATCAGGAGTACTACCACACTTGCCAGATCACCAGTCTGCACTAGGTACAGTAGCACTGGCAGCACTGTTGAAAGGATAGAGCCAATGTTGGGGATGTAGTGCATAGCAAAGGCGATCAATCCAAACAGTGCTGCGAAGTCAACACCAAAGGAGATTAACACAAGCCATGTTGCAAAGCCATTGAAGATGTTGAACGCTGTTTTGACCTGCAGGTACTTACGGATCTTGCCATGCAGCTCAGAAAGGATCATCACAAGACGTTCTTCGTCGTTGTTCCGGAAGGCCTGACGGATCTTGGCAGGAAGCGTATCGCCAGCAAGGAGCATAAAGAGCAGGTACAAAAGAACCATTACGCTATCACTGAGAAGCGTAATGATGCCTGTGACTTGCTGTGTAGCAAACGACGTGATACGCTCGGCGGAGACGATGTCTTCCCATGAGAGCGATGCCTGCCCCTTACCGATGAACGGATGAAGGAAACGGCCTGCATCATCAAGCAGTGCGTCTAGTTTTTGAGAAT
>CAZAGH010000049.1:0-13492 GCA_964484755.1 uncultured Melioribacter sp.
TTCGGTCGCAGCGCAGCATATGGTGTTGGTCTGTTCTTTCTTGCGCCTTTCATGCTTCCCATACTAGCATTTGGGGATGCCCAATACACAGGCGCCGTCGGCATCGCGGATACGATCCACAACCCAGAATAGGATGTAAGGGCGAGCCGATGGCTCGCCCGCTCGTAAAAAAAGAAAGCTACGCGTAGCGTCATCCCAATGAGCTAGCGACGAGGTCCCTCCCGATATCTATCGACCTTTAGGTTGCAGTATGCTGCGGCCCCGATCCCCCCATCACCAGCCGTGCTAAGCCCCCTGCCACGCAGAACACGATGCTGTTTTGCTCGTAGCGCCTGCAGAAGTCGAGAGCTTCTGCGTTGGTGATTCCTGCAACAAAGAGATGGCGTTCCTGCCAGTTATCAGAACGTCCAACGGCCGGCAGCCATGCCAGGGAACGCGCATTGCATTCTGCTATAAGGTGCTGGTGTCGCAGCTCGTTTTCTTCATCAGTGGTCGGCTGCGAGTACGGATACTCAGCTCCCAGAATCACACCCGTTGTAGCGATGTTCTCTCGAAGCCATTGTACAAGGTCCTCTGGAAGGGGCTGGCCCACACGAAAACTATGTACGGCATCCACAATGAAGGTGGTGCTGTTGTATGAAACGAGAAGTTCAGGTGTTAGCATGGGGTTCGGGGCTGAGAAGTGTGAATATGTCACGTTTCTTGACAAAACTTACACATAGATAGTAGGTGGCAAGCCATAATAAAAAGTAACAGGAAATGTAAGTTAAAAGGCTATCTTGCAATGGTCATACTCTTTGCTCAAAAGCTTCTCAAGAGACTTGCAAATGACGATCGGAAGGCACTTGCACAGATGGGCAGACAACGCGCTGAAAAGTATAGACTACGCTTAAGTCAGCTCTCAGATGCTAACTGCTTAGAGGATTTACGATATATGCCTGGCAACTATCACGAACTAAGGGCAGACCGCAAGGGACAATGGAGCTGTGATCTTGATCAACCGTATAGACTTGTTTTTGAACCGTTAGAAGATCCCATACCCTCCGACGTTAATGGACGATACGTATGGTCGGAGATTCGTGGGGTGTCAATTCTTGAAATTGTTAACTATCACAAGGAAGGGTAACATGGCTGTTCATCAGTATCATCCTCAATCGAGACCTCATCCAGGTGAAACGTTGCGTGAGAAACTTCAAGAATTGGGAATGGGACCAAAAGAGTTTGCGCTGCGCGCGTGTAAGCCCGAAAAGACGATTATCGCGGTTCTCAATGGCGAAAGTTCAATCACTCCTGATATGGCGATAGCCTTTGAGACCGTCACAATGATACCAGCAAGCTTTTGGATGAATCATCAGTGTGCATACGACGAATACGTAGCACGCAAGAAGCAACGGGGGATCGTTGAAGCGTCTGTTGAGTGGGCTAAGCAATTCCCAATGACAGAGATGACCAAGAAGGGTTGGCTGCCAACTACAAAGGCAATGCAGGATAAGACGCTTGCATTGCTGGCATTCTTCGGAATTGCAAGTCATACTGCCTGGTCGAAGTACTATTGCGAACAGCAGTTGAAAGTTGCTTTTGGGATATCAATCAATGGTATGCAACAGCCTCATGCATTATCTGCATGGCTCCGCAAAGGTGAACAGCAGGCTAACGAACTCAGGACACCTGAATTCTCGACAACTGCTCTCAGGGGTGCTTTGCCTGAGATGCAGAGGGTAATGGTACAGAACTCGCCTAACTCATTAGAACGACTTCAAGAGATTTCGAGCAAGGCGGGGCTAAAAGTTGTTTGGACTCCAATGCTGCGCAGCTCTGGGGTAACAGGGGCAACACGCTGGTGTAATGGTAATCCCGTTGTTCAGATAACGAAGACAGACAAAATCAATGATGATTTTTGGTATCGGTACTTCCACCAGGTAGGACATGTTCTGCTGCACGGAAAGAAGAATGTCTTCCTCGAGAACAGTCAAAGCCATCACATTCAACCACACATGGAATCTGAGGCCGACGAGTTCGCAGAAAGTTGGATTGGTTCGTGAGCTGCAAAGAACACGTGTCGTCGATTCGAGTAAACGAAGGACGAAAACTCGGGATCGGACTAGTGTACAAGCCTCGCTGGGCTGTATACCTGTGCTATGGCCATATCACGCGTTCTCCTTTTCCTTCGCCGCCAGCCTTGGCATCAGGATGCGTGGATAGTCGCTTTCAATGAATGCTTGGTAGAGGACTGTGCTTTGTTCAAGAGCAAGCTGAAGAAGTTCATAGCATTTCTCGTATGGAGTTCCATCCTTGAGTTGTGCGATCTTAGTAAAGACAACGCTCTCAGCGGTGGGATCAAGCTTTACGTAGAGTTCTGCGAAGTGACGCAACAGAGCAATGTCCTCGTTGTCTGCTGCAATGCGCATTGCTAAATACACCAATCCCAACTTTTGAGGTTGAAACAGCCGATCATCACCAGCGATATCGTCAGCAGTGCGGTAAAGCAGCTTTATTAAGGTCGGAAAGCCCCATAGTAGGTTACGTTCCACCATCACCTTCCAAGAGGGCAGGGAGACGGAGTCATGAGCTATGGCAGCTGTCGCAGACATCATCATCTCCATACCATACCTTGGTCGATAGGGATCTGTGCTGTCTGCCTTATACCAGAGCTGACGATACACAAGCTGGCGTGCCTCGTGCAGGACAGACAGGTCCTGATCATCGGTCTCGACCTTGATCTGCCTTTCCAGCGAATCAATCAGCCCCTTGGGAACCCATTGCTTTGGATGTGCTTGCACCCACGCTGATGTATAGATCACCCGTGCCCGTGAGTACATGCTATCGGTCTCTGCGATTCTATTCGCAAAGTCCATGCATGCAGCAAGGTCTCCTTCGTAAAACTTTGCCATAGCCGCGATGTAGCATACCAATTGGTCGGTGCTGCCATCATTCATGGCCTTCAGTGACAGCTCAAAGGCTTTGGGAAGGTCCTGCTCACGAAGAGCCTCAATGGCTGATTTGCCATATGTATCGGGCTTTGTACAGCCTATCGAGGTGAATAGGATAACCACAATGATAATGGTGGCAAAGTATGACATTAGCGGGCAACAGAATATCGATAAACAACAGTGCGAAGTAGTGCTAATCTAGCGAACAATAAACACCCTTACCTGTACCCGTACCTCGTATCTACAATCCAACCCTCACCCACAGATCCCTTGGTCCGCGAAGCTGTCCTTCGAACCAAGTAACCTCTTTGTCCGGGGCTAACTCGAACTCCGGAAAACGCTTGAGCCATTCTTCAAGGGCAATGGCCATCTCTAGGCGCGCAAGATTTGAGCCAAGGCATCGGTGACGTCCAAGACCGAATGCGGCATGTGGGTTGAGCTTGCGATCAATGATCACGCGGTCTGGGTTATCGAACTTTTCGGGGTCGCGATTCGCTGCAGGGAATGAAAGCAAGACCTGACCACCCTTCGAATACGGGCATCCGCCAACTGAGGTGTCGTTAATGACCTCGCGTGCCATGGTAACAGGCGAGTACGCGCGCAAAAACTCCTCAATTGCAGTTGGGATAAGCTCAGGCTCAGCTACGAGTCGACGTCGGTCTTCTGGATGGGTTGCCAAATGCCAGAGGGCTGATCCAATTGCACTCCATGTTGTTTCCGTACCAGCAACCATGATCAACGTAAGTGTACCAATGATGTGTTGGTCGGTAAGGGGCTGACCATCCATATCGGCCTGTACGAGATAGGAGATGAGGTCATTGCCTGGATTCGCACGACGTTGCTGCATGTACCGACCGAAGTATTCATCGATCTCTTCGCCAGCTTTCATCGCAGGTTCAACAGAAGATACACTGTCGGTGCCCAGTGCTTGTATCCATGCACGAAACAACGCACCATCCGAAGGATCGACATCAAGCATGTCAGTAGTGATATGCACGGGAATTTCTCGAGCAAACTCAGCCGAGGCATCAACGACGTCACGTCCTTCGAGTGCATCGAGCAGCGACACAACAATTTCGCGAATACGTAGCTCAAGCTTTGCGACCTCCTTTGGTGCAAATGGCGGTAAAATCAATCTGCGCATGGGCGTGTGCAGGGGCGGGTCTGTCGTGAGAGGGGGCATACCCAGTATCGGGAGCTTCTGCTCACGTACAACGATGCGCTGCGATGAGAAATGCTCCGTGTCGTAGGCGATATCATAAATGTCCTGATATCGCATCGGGAAGTATGCACCGCCCTCGAATCGCTGCGTCGTGGCTACTGGGCACGTGGCACGCAGCTCTCTCCAGAGTGTAAATGGATCTTCCGTCCACCGCGGGTCGAAATGATCAAAATCTATTTCCCAGTCTGTTACAGGTGGACGCATAGCGAATTACCAATGACGTATGACGAATGACGAATGACTCTCAACTCTCCACTCTCAACTCTGAATTCGCTTCATTACAATCGCAAACTCCGGGCAGTTTGCTACTGCTAGCTGAGCCTTCTCTAGAAGTTCATGGGGAACAATGCCCTCGCCCCGTACAACTCCATAACCCAGCTCATCAGAGTCGAAGAGCTCGGGTGCGAGCATGCAACAGCGGCTGTGACCCTGGCATCGATCGGGGTTAATCGAGATGATGTGTTGCAGTGATTGTGCGTCCTTCATCGTGGTGCTGAATTCTCACAAATTGACGTGAAGCAAGGTATTGTGCACTTTTTATTTATCTGGTAATATAATGCCTTACAAGGAGACAACATGATGCACACAGACCCCCAAGCAACGGCTATCGATATGCAGTCGTATGCCAGGAAGCACTGGTTTGAATACTTCTGTGAATTTGAAAACCCGCTGATTTATAAGACGGTTCAGTTCGATGTCACAGACCTCAAGAAGTTCTGTCGTGAGAACAACCGAAAGTTTTCACTTACGATGGGATTCATCTTGACGCGGGCTACGAACCACGTCCCTGAGTTTCGACATCGCATCCATGACGATGTGGTTCTTGAATACGATAAGGTGGTACCAGTGTTTACGGTCTTGAAACCGGATAGGATCGTAGAGTTCATGCAAGGTGTCTATACCGACTGTTTTGCCGATGACTACAATGAGAATATTGCAATTCAAGAACGAGTACGCAATGGAGTAGAGATGCCTCCTCGAGGCAACGATCTTGGCAGAGTGTTTATCACGACGAATCCTTGGACAACACATTCAGCTGCACAGCTCCCGTTTGCCAGAAGACTGGCTTCCATCCCAGGGTATATTATCGGTAAAATTGAAGATGAGTCTGGTCGTTTAAAGCTGGCTGTTAGCTTGCAGGTGCACCATGCTCTGATGGATGGATACCATGTTGGACATTTTGTTCACAACGTGCAGCGCCATCTAGATGATCCATCTTTGATACAACGTGAGTATCATTCACTGTTTGAGAGCATCGTGATATGAGAACAAGTGCTACCCGCATAACGGACGAAGAAGAATTTATCACCTTTGCCGAATGCTATAAGCATGCATACGGAGCCAGCATCGTGAGTCTCGACTTTCTGCGCAACTGCGACGAGGTATACCTGTTCCGTGATGAGGGAGGTGTGCCATTCGCTGGATATAGCATAAATATAAAGCAGGCGTTTCGAACGCTCAGTTACATCCCAGTAGAGCTCGCGACTCACTTCCGCACACGATCGCAGGGACGTGACACCTATGAGCTTGGAACGGTATGGATTGATGCATCACGCCGAAGCTTTCGTGAACGGATGGAGCTATGGGCTCACATCTTTGGCACCATGCTTTCCCGTGCTGGCTCGATAATGATCGGTAATACTGTCTCGGAAGAACTGTATCGCGCGTATGCGGATCGTGGTGTTAAGCTTGCGTATTTCGGACCAATGGACGACGGTGACGGTGGATACATTGATGGATGGATCGTCTATCTGGAAGATATTGCTGCGAGTAAGATACCGGAGGCCTACGAGCAGCTGAAACAGCGTTTGGGTTGATGTGGCTTTTATGGTGTCCGCCTTGTATCGATCCGGTTGTTTTGAAAATTGTAGATTGGCTGACGAGCACGATCATTCCCAACAAACCGAGCATTGAACTTGCATGATTGAATGGCCAACAGGAAAGCCGATTGACCTTGATACATACCCACGACGTCAGTGGTACGAGCACTTTCAACAGTTTGAGATTCCCGTCACGTATCGAACAATTCAGATTGATGTGACTACTCTCAAGGACTATTGCAAGCGTAATGGTCTCAAGTTCTCGATGACGATTGGATTGATCCTTATGCGCGCGACGAATCATGTTCCAGAGTTTCGTCATCGAATTGAAAACGATGGACCCGTTGCATACGACAAGATCATTCCATCATTTACGGTCATGACCGAAAACAAGGTCTTCGAGATGACGAAGGGCGTCTACACCGATAACTTCGCATCAGATTACAGAGAGAACCTCGACATCAATGATATGGTAGCGAAGGGGCTCGCCGTGCCCCCACGGTCGGAAAACCTGGGCCAAGTCTTTGTCACCGTCAATCCGTGGACAACGCAGACCGCTGTGCAAGCTCCCTTCACGAAGCGTTTCGCGTCGGTTCCTGTCTTCTGTGTTGGTAAGATGTACGAGGATGCAGGTCGCATCAAACTTGGATTAGGTTTGCAAGTTCACCACGGACTTGTTGATGGCTACCATATCGGACATTTTGTTCACATCCTTGAACGTCATCTCGAAGATCCGACACTTCTCGAACATCCTTACATCTCTACATTCGATCAACCAACACAATAATCCAAATGCTAACAACTGCAGAAAAGACTACATCAACTGAGGATCTAAGCACCTTTATCCAATGCTATGACAAGGCATACGGTGGAAGTATTTTGAGTCTGGAGTTTCTGCAAGGTTGTCAAGAAGTTTATCTCTTTCGAGATATGCAAGGAGCCCCGGTTGCTGGTTACTCGATCAACACGGATCTACCATACCGTACGCTTGATTTTCTTCCGGCAGAGGTGGCCGGCCGCCTGCGCGGGCAGGCAGAAGGACTTCAGACGTACGAGCTTGGTACAATATGGGTTGATGCAGAGCGGCGCAATGGACGAGAAAAGTTGGAACTCTGGATACATATCTTTGGAAATGTGCTTGCACGCACTGATACCGTGATGGTCGGAAACACGATTTCGGAAGAGATCTATCGTTTTTATTCACGTTACGGAATGAAGCTAGCCCATTATGGCCCGAGCGACGACGGCGAGGGTGGCTTTATCCCTGGATGGGTTGTATATCAGGATGATGTCGTATCGAGTAAGATTCCCGAGATGTACGAGGCGCTGAAGAAACGACTTACGTGAGTGCCGAGTGCCGAGTGCCGAGTACCGAGTGCCGAGTGTCATTCCCGCGCAAGCGGGAATCTATCTTCATACAATGCTGGATCCCCGCGCCCCGCTTTCGCGGAGGGTGACGTTCTCTCGCGGGAATTACGCCTAATACTCGGCACTCGGTACTCGGCACTCGGTACTCGGCACTCGCTCACGCAAGTTCTCTCAACAACGCCTGACGCTCAATCTCGAGCTGACGTATCCGGCGCTCGAGCGAGTCGAGTTCTTCGGGCATGGAGTCGATCTCGATGCGGAGTTTGGATGCGGCCTCATCAACGAGGTCGATGGCTTTGTCGGGAAGGAAACGATCAGTTATGTAGCGGTTGGAAAGCTGCGCCGCTGCAACGATTGCTGCATCGGTAATGCGGACGCCGTGGTGCACTTCGTACCGTTCTTTCAGACCACGCAGGATGCTAATGGTGTCGTCAACGCTTGGCTCTGCAACGTAGACCTTTTGGAACCGACGCTCGAGTGCGCTGTCCTTTTCGATGTGCTGCTGGAATTCGTCAAGCGTGGTAGCGCCGATAGCGCGTAGCTCGCCCCTTGCAAGAGCTGGCTTTAGGATGTTGGCGGCATCCATAGCCCCTTGCGTTGCACCCGCACCTATGAGTGTATGCAACTCATCGATAAACAAAATGATCTCTCCGTTGGAGTCGGACACTTCCTTGATGACGGCTTTGAGTCGCTCTTCGAACTGACCCCGATACTGCGTACCTGCGATGAGTGCACCCATGTCCAGTGAGTAGATGGTCTTGCTTTGCAGTGTTTCGGGTACGTCCTGAGAAATGATGCGCTGGGCAATACCTTCAACAATGGCCGTCTTGCCAACGCCGGGCTCTCCAATGAGTACGGGGTTGTTCTTTGTTCTGCGCGAGAGCACTTGCAGTACGCGACGTATTTCATCTTCACGACCAATCACAGGATCGATCTTGCCTTTACGTGCTTCATCGTTCAGGTTGCGTGCATACTTCTCAAGCGACTGGTATGTCTCTTCTGCGTTTTGTCCGGTTACGCGGCGATTACCACGTACATCCTTGATCACCTTCATGAGCACGTCGCGCGTGACGCCTTGATCACGGATGAGCTGTCCAGCCGTTGACTTAGACGCGACGATTCCGAGAAGCAGATGCTCTGAGCTCACGTATTCATCGCTGAGCTTTGATGCTTCAGCAAATGCATCCTGCAGAACCTTCTGCGAATCATTCGAGATGTGCTGTCCACCAGCCCCTTGCACCTTTGGCAAGGCCGCGATCGACTGCATCACTTTGTCTGCCAGAAACTCCGTGCGCACCTCTGCCTTTGCGAGTACAGGCACTACGATTCCGCCGGCATCCTGCAGCAGGGCAGCCAGGATGTGAAGGGGCTCAATAGCCTGGTTCGTATGGTCGGCGGCAAGCTGTTGCGCCTGTTGCACAGCCTCCTGCGCCTTGACCGTGAGTTTGTTCATGTTCATAAGGTTTGCCTACACGAAAGTGTGTTGAACCATTATGACGAACGCGACGTTAGCTTGTTTTTTCTCGTTCTTCCTAACAGGATAATGCCTCACTCAGTGCTGCTATCTTATGATTTACTCCTGCTCCGAATTACATAGTAGGCATACATACCCAGCGACCAGAATACAAAATTGAAGACGGCGGTGAAGGCAAGTTTTGCAGTTGTTACATCATCGTCTGAAAACCACGACCAGATAGTCATGAGGCCAGCAAATACAGCACCGCGGATCATGATCTCATTGCGTGCAGCTTTGCGTTGCTGCCGTGTTTTCAGCACGACCTCACTGGCCGCACCTACGATGCCTCGTACCTTGAGCGTAATTATGTAGGCGAGCCCAATGAGCATCGATGCAAAGACAAGTGTGATTCCAACAAGCTCGAGTTCGGGGAAAAGGTATAGGTAGACCGCACCAATGCCCATCATAATGGCAAGACTTGTCAGGAGCAGGATGTATGCAGTGTGATATGTACGATAGCGCAGAGCCTCGTCCTTGACAATCATCGCCTCCACGTTGTGGATTGCATTCATCTGTTGTGTTGGGTTCATGTTCTACTCCTCTGCGAGAATGAAGATCTCATCTACTCTCTGTCCGAGTTCAGCGGCGATTCGCAAAGCAAGTGCTACAGAGGGGGCATATGTACCCTGCTCGATATAGTTGATACTCTGCCGGCTCACGCCCACGCGCTCGGCCAGCGTGGCCTGTGTAATGCCATGTTCGGTGCGTACTTCGCGGACACGGTTAATGAGTTTTGGCTCAGCCATTGTCAAATATACTTGACACAGCGCTAAATGTCAAGTATAGTTGACATTCCATAGTGGTAGTTTTGCATGATGAACTTCACTCCAAAAAATCCACAGTTTCGAGAGACAATCCTCGGACATCTCGAGCGTCAGGAATTCATGAAGCACATCGGTTGCCGGCTAACGGTGATCGAACCAGGGTATGTCGAGGCCGTGATCGATCTGTCGAAAGAACACCAACAGCAGATCGGACTTGTGCACGGGGGCGTTACGGCAACGATTGCCGATGTTGCCGCGGGGTTCGCTGGGTTTACTCTTGTTGGACCGGGCGAGCACACGGTAACGGCAGAGATCAAGGTCTCGTATTTCCGAAAGGGAAGGGGCACGCGTCTCCGCGCAGTTGGCACCGTTGCCAAGGCCGGAAATGCCATGCATTTCTGCGAAGCCGAGGTGTTCTGCGTGCAAGACGATGGATCCGAGATATTGATTGCAAAAGCAACAACAACGATGGCGGTGATACAACCATGAACAACATCCTGTGGGTAGACGACGAAATAGACCTGCTTAAGCCCCATATCATTTTGTTGGAGCAACGGGGATATAGCGTAACGACGGCAACGAATGGGGAAGATGCCATTGAGTTGGCCTCGGATAAATCGTTTGATCTGATCTTTCTCGATGAGTCGATGGTGGGGATGTCGGGACTCGACACGCTCTCGGTGCTCAAGGACATTGATCGGTCGGTGCCTGTTGTGATGGTTACCAAGAACGAGCAAGAGTCGCTCATGGAAGAGGCCATCGGACGGAAGATCGATGACTACCTGACCAAGCCTGTGAATCCGACGCAGATCCTGGCGGCGTGTAAGAAGTTCCTCGAGACCCAGAGGATCAAGGAACAGAAGATCACCCAGGATTTCCATCAGGAGTATTCGCAGCTCTCGCGCAAGCTCATGGACCGTATGGACTGGAGCGAGTGGCTGGACGTGTATCTCAAGCTGGTCGAGCGCTCCATTGAGCTCGATAAACATCCTGATGTGGGCCTTGAGCAGTCGCTACGTGATCAGTGGAGGGAGTGTAACGCTGAGTTCTCGAAGTTCATCGAGGACGACTATGCCGACTGGCTGGTAGACAAGGACAAGCGTCCGGAGGGGGCGCCCCTTCTCTCACCACATATTGCCGATACCTACCTTCTACCGAAGCTCCAGAACGGACGTCCAACGTTCTTTATCGTGGTGGACTGTATGCGCCTTGACCAGTGGATGGTTATGGAGGAATTCATACGTCCACTCTTTACCATTCAGCGCGACTACTACTGCTCGATCCTTCCAACGGCCACTCCGTATGCGCGGAATTCGATCTTTGCCGGACTCTATCCGACGGACATCAACAAGCATTATCCGCAGTTCACCATCGACGAGCGCGCGGCCGACGAGCACACCCTGAACCGTCATGAAAAGGAACTGCTGCAGCTCCTGCTGCAGCGCCGGCGCGTAACACTGAAGAACGACCTACAATACATCAAGATCATCGACACCGACTTTGGCAAGCGTATCGAAGCCGATATCATGCGCTACGCTAAGCATCAGCTTACGGCCATCGTGATCAACGCCGTTGATATGATTGCTCACTCTCGGTCGGATTATCCGATTCTGAAGGAGATCGCCCCTGATGAATCGGCCTACCGGACGCTGACAAAGTCATGGTTCCAGCACAGCTCCTTCTACGGAATTCTACGTACACTTTCTACCATCCCCGACGTGCAGATCGTGATCACTACCGACCACGGAAGCGTACGTTGTCTGCGTGGCAGCAAGGTCATGGGAGACCGTGAAACGACCACAAATCTTCGCTACAAGCTGGGAAGGAATGTGCAAGCCGAATCGCGTAACGCATTGATTATTAAAGATCCTGCGGCATACAAGATTCCAACAGGAACGACATCCTCAACCACCTGTGTGATCGCCAAAGAAGACCATTACTTTGTCTATCCAACGGACTATAACAAGTACCTGTCTCGCTACAAGGATAGTTTCCAACATGGGGGAATTTCCCTCGAGGAGATGGTTCTTCCTGTGGTAACTTTGGAGCCCCGTTAAGGAGCGGCCGCTTCTGACGGAGGCTTTTGTTGAATTACTGGGATAGACCAACATGGGAGAATCTACGCTTCGCTCGGAGAGCGAGCAGGAGACCATCCTCCTTGGAGAGCAGATCGCAGCTCAGTTCCAGCCTGGGGACGTTATCACGCTGGAAGGGGATCTCGGCGCTGGTAAGACGGAATTCGTCAAAGGGGTGTGCCGGTACTTTGATGTAACCGACATGGTAACGAGTCCAACATTCTCGATCATCAACCAATACGACGGTACGATGGCAGGGGGCGAGCCAGTCAAGATTTATCACGTAGACCTCTATCGCATCGACTCGCCGTCAGAACTGGCTGAAGTAGGCTTCGACGACATGGTCTTCACGCCGAATGCCATCAAACTGATTGAGTGGCCCGAAAAGGCCGCCCATCACATGCCTGAGCGCCACTGGAAGATTTCAATCGTCCAAGACGAGGCCAACGACGACGTCCGCCTCATCACGGTGCACGAGCCAGTTACACACGAGCACGCCTGAGATTAGCTCGTATCTTTGCAGAATCTTTACTACGCAACTTTCACACCTTTATCGGTTGGATACCCCGTCATGCACATAGCAGAACGCATCTCGCGCCTTGGAACAGAAACAGCTTTTGAAGTCCTTGTAAAAGCCCGCGCCCTCGAAGCACAGGGCAAGAGTGTCGTGCATCTCGAGATCGGGGAGCCCGACTTCGATACGCCGCCGAACATCATTCAAGCTGCCAAGGACGCTCTCGATAAGGGGTTTACGCATTACGGTCCAGCCGCTGGTTTGCCAGAGGCGCGCAAGGCCGTTGCTGACTACATCAACAAGACACGCGGTTACGACATGTGGGATGCCGACCACGTCGTGATCACACCCGGCGCTAAGCCGATCATGTTCTATGGCATGATGGCTATCATCGATCCAGGCGACGAAGTGATCTATCCAAATCCAGGCTTCCCGATCTACGAATCGGTCATCAACTTCCTGGGTGCAAAGCCTGTGCCTCTCCCTCTGCGCGAGGACAAGGAGTTCCGTTTTGACGTGGGCGATCTCGAAGCTCGCATCACACCAAAGACGCGCATGGTGATTCTGAATACACCTCAGAATCCGACAGGGGGCATCCTAACCCGCGAAGACCTTGAGCAGATCGCTGAGCTTGCCATCAAGCACAACCTGATCGTTCTCAGCGATGAGATCTATTCACAGGTTACCTACGGCGACTTCAAGCACACCTCGATCACGGAATTCGAAGGCATGCAGGAGCGCACGATCATCCTTGATGGCTTCTCAAAGACATTTGCCATGACAGGATGGCGTCTTGGGTATGGTCTGTTCCCGAAGGAAATGGCCAAGGTTGTTGCAAAGCTTCAGACAAACTGCACATCGTGCACAAGCTCATTCTCACAGATCGCCGGTATCGAAGCCCTAGACGACCGCACACTTCCGTACGTCGACGTATTCCTTAAGGAATTCGAACGTCGCCGCGATGCCATCGTCGACGGTCTGAACCAGATCCCAGGCTTCCGTTGCCACAAGCCCCATGGCGCATTCTATGTGTTCCCGAACATCGAAGCCACAGGCATGACCTCCCAAGAAGCAGCCGACTTCCTCCTCTACGAAGCAGGTGTCGCTTGTCTCTCCGGCACTGCATTCGGCGCGCATGGCGAAGGCTTCATCCGCTTCTCCTATGCAAATAGCATCGAGAAGATCAACGATGCGTTGAACAGGATTAGCGAGGCGATGAAAAAGAGATAGGTACGAGGTACAAGGTACAAGGTACAAGGTACAAGGTACAAGGTACAAGGTAC
>CAZAGH010000050.1:0-13272 GCA_964484755.1 uncultured Melioribacter sp.
CAACGGGGTAAGCGCCAACACTCGTTTCTGCGCTTAGCATCACCGCATCAGTACCATCGAGTACAGCATTTGCTACATCGCTTGCTTCTGCGCGTGTAGGACGTGGGTTCTGAATCATCGACTCGAGCATCTGTGTTGCCGTGATCACAGGTTTCGCCTTTTCATTGCAGAGTCTGATAAGCCGCTTCTGCACAGACGGTACAGCGGCGGCGGCGATCTCTACACCCAGGTCGCCCCGTGCCACCATGATCGCATCGGATGCGTCAACGATGGCATCGATGTTTGACAGGGCTTCCGGCTTCTCGATCTTGGCGATCACCCATTGCGACCCGCCATGCTTGGTGATGTACTTGCGTACAGCTTCGACATCTTCTGCCTTGCGCACAAACGACAGTGCGATATAGTCCACGCCCTGCGAAATTGCGAATCGCACATCGGCGCGGTCTTTTGATGTCATCGATGGCTGCGACACTGCTGTGTGGGGCAGATTGATTCCCTTACGGGGCTTGAGGTTCCCGCCATGCACGACGATGGCTTTGATGATGGTGCCATCGGTTTCCTTAACCTGCACTTTGATGAGTCCGTCATCAAACAGCAGTATGTCGCCCTTCTTCACATCCTTTGCGATGGTCGGATAATTCACGGGAACGACGGTGTCGCTGTTTGTGAACTTCTTGCCGCGAAGAGCGCCGACATCCGCGATGCGGATCTCTTTGCCGTTGGCAAGAGGAATTACATCAACATGTTTAAAATCAGCTACGCGAATCTTCGGACCCTGCAGGTCCGCAATGATCGGCAGGTGCACATCGAGGTGCTCCTCGGCAGAGCGAATAGCAGTGATGTACTGTGCATGCGACTCATGCGATCCATGAGACATGTTCAGGCGGAAGGCGTTTGCACCTGCTTTGACCAAGGCAATGACCTTTTCGCGCGAGGCAATGGCCGGACCCATCGTGCAGAGGATCTTGGCCTTTTGATTGAGCATGACGCGAGTGGTGTTCACGATAAACTCTTGTGTGATTAACGCGATGTTCGCGGTTTGGGTGACATAAACGGTGTGATCGATTGTGCCATTCCTGTTGCTTCATCAACAACAAGATGGACGCCACAAATGCGGATATCGTTTTCGGCTACCTCATACTTGTGCGCTGTTTGGAGCAAGAACCTCTTGAGGGCTACATCCTTGTTCATGCCTAAGACACTGTCGTACGGACCCGTCATCCCCACATCGGAGATGAACGCTGTACCCTTTGGTAGGATCTGCCCATCATTCGTCTGGGTATGTGTGTGTGTGCCTAAAACAGCTGTAGCACGTCCGTCGCAGTGCCATCCCATGGCGATCTTCTCAGCTGAAGCATCAGCATGGAAGTCGAGGATGATGATCTTCGATTCCATTGCCACCTTGTTCAGGGCGGCGTCGACGGCCTTGAACGGGCAATCGATTGCCTGCATGTAGGCGCGCCCTTGCGCCTGCATCACAACAACTTTGCGTCCGCCAGGAAGCGTTACAACCGTCCACCCACGACCTGGATTCTCGGCAGGATAGTTCACTGGACGAAGCACAAGTGGATTTGAGGCAAGCAGGGGGCGAGCTTTCCAGTTCTCCCAGATGTGATTGCCTGTTGTGATGCAGTGGACTCCGGCGTCGAACAGCTCCTTTGCTTCGGCGTCTGAAAGCCCCTTACCATCAACAATGTTCTCGCCATTTACAATGATGCAGTCAGGATTATACTCCGACTTCAGCGAGGGTAACCGACGAAGAAGTTCGCGCATGCCAACATGCCCGACCAGATCGCCGATGAAAAGAATGTTCATGGTGCGCATGAATGCAAACCTACAAAACCCCAACGAGGGGTATCTTCGCGCCTATGTCAATTCGCATTTACACGAAAACCGGCGACGACGGCACGACCGGCTTGTTTGGTGGCAGCAGGGTCTCAAAAGACAACCTGCGTATCGAGGCCTACGGTACTGTTGATGAACTCAATGCTGTGATCGGCGTGGTTCGTACGTGCTTGCTACCAGCGCAGCTTGAACAACAACTGGGCGTGATCTCTGCCGACCTCTTCACACTCGGTGCCGATCTGGCCACACCGCTTGATCCGCCGCCAACGTACGAGATCCCGCGTATAACCGGAGACCACGTAGCCGAGCTCGAACGATGGATTGATGTGTATGATGCTGAACTAGAGCCGCTGAAGACCTTTATCCTGCCAGGGGGCACTCCCGCTGCCGCGCATCTGCACGTTGCACGCACGGTATGCCGCAGGGCTGAACGCCGCGTTGTAGCATTGGCTTCGCAGGAAGATATTGGCACGGTAGTTCTACACTACCTTAACAGGTTGTCGGACTTTCTCTTTACGGCTTCACGGGTAGCTAACGCCAGCCAGGGTGTGGCCGACATACCGTGGAAGCCGAAACAAAACGCTTAACGGCGCTTGACGAGTCTCGCAGCAAACGCCCCATCTGATCTATGCAGATGCGGGAACGTCTGCATGCATCCGTCCTTGCACACGCTCTCGGGCAGGAATTTCTCTGCGGGCTCCAGCTCAAAGTCTGGATGCTGTTCGAGGAACCACTTCACGATCTCGGTGTTCTCTTCTGGTTCGATCGTACATGTGCTATAAAGGATTCTGCCGCCCTGTTTCACAAGGGTAGCGGCGTGACCAAGTATCGCTTTCTGTGTTGCGGTCATCTTGCGAATGTCGTCGATATGCCGACGCCATTTGATGTCTGGCTTCTTTGAGAGTGTGCCCATGCCGGTGCAGGGTGCATCAACCAACACGATATCTGCAGGCGTGTCGGTAGCGTACTCGCGCGCGTCACCCTGTTGGGCAACAACGATGGACGTACCTGAGCGAACGGCATTCTCTTCGATGAAGCGAAGCTTTGAGTCGTGCTTCTCCAGAGCCACAACAGTGCCTTGGTTCTTCATCAGCTCTGCTGCATGGACGGCCTTGCCCCCGGGAGCGGCGCACAGGTCGATAACGCGCATACCCGGCTGGGGATCAGCAAGAATGATGGCCATGCTGGCGCTTGCATCTTGGACGGTCACATGTCCGTCTTGGAACAGCTGCAAGCCCCGTATATCCCGAAGGGCCGTCATGAGGATACTGTTAGGGTGAACAGGTGAGATCTCATGCTTGATCTCCAATGCAGTAAGCTGTTCTGTAACAGCAGCAACATTGGTCTTGAGCGTGTTCACCCGCAGTGTCAGCATCGGACGGTTATTGTTCGCCGTTAGCAAAGCCTCTGCTTGTTCAGATCCGAACCTGTCAACGTACCTTCGAACCAGCCACTGCGGATGGGCCGTATGCACGGACAAATACAGCACTTCATTCTCCTGCCGATCAGGATAGCGTATCGACTGAACATTGCGCAAGATGTTCCGCAGAACACCATTTACGATCCCTGCATGCCGATCACCCTTGATGCGTTTGACGATCTCCACTGATTCGTTGATCGCCGCCGGAGCAGGGATCTTGGAGAGAAACATCATCTGGTAGAGGGCAATACGCAAGGCATTCTTGACAAGGGGCAGGCATTTGGCGAACTCGCCGTGATAGAATCCTGTTAGTACCCAATCGATGCGGGATTGCCACCTCACCGTACCGTTAACAAGTTCGGTCACGAGGGCACGATCTGCGGGTTCGAGCTCTGAGCGGCGCAGTTCACCGTCGAGGAGTTTGTCGATGTACGAGTCGCTGTTTTCGTATCGGCTAAGGAGTTTTACCGCGATACCGCGAGCAGTCTGAAGAACTGCGGACGCAGAATCTTCAATGCGAGGTGCTGCTTGTTCGTCTCGGTCTGTCAAAGGTGCTTGTTGGTTGCTCATAGTACCGCAAGTATACAAAAGCAATGCACGAGCCTGAATAGGAGTGCATTTGTTAAGTTGTCCAACTCATTCTGCAACATGACATTACCATGATCACCCTCACACGCGTAATCGCTGCAATGGCCCTAGTGGCGGTCCTGATTCCGTCGGCATTGCATGCGCAGCAAAAGAAAAAGATCGTTGGCTCGAGTACTCCTCTAGCGCCCGACGAGAAGCCAACGTCGATGTGGTTCGGTGGCTACATTGGTCCAACGTTCGCATCACAAGGGGGCACGTTCACAACAGCTTGCGACTGTGATTTCACTGGCGGGGCTGGCACCGGACTAGCCGTTGGATTGATGTTCGAAGACAAGACTACTTCCAAGATTGTTATCGGAGGCCAACTTGGCTACGATACAAGGGGGCTTACCGGACGCTTTCGTGAGATCGAAGGCTCTGAACAGACGAGTCCGTCGGGACGCACATACCAGGTGCCGATTCAATTTCTCAACGAGGCATCGTTGAGTCTGGGTGTTGTTTCAGCTTCGGCGTACGCCAAGTATGCGTTCCTCGGACCCGTGTATGGACGCGTTGGCCTTAATGCGGGATATGTTGTCTCATCGTCGCTTGTACACACCAAAACCTTGGAATCAAAGACGGTTACGTTCCCCAATGGTGAACTCGCCAATGTCTTCATTCCAGGTTCAAGCAACGGTGTTGTGACGGTGCAGGACGGCCCCGTGACGGATCTTAATGCCTTGCAACTGGGCATGATTGGAGCTCTTGGCGTTGACATTCCCGTTCGACGCGTTGATCGGAAGTTCGGTCCACCAGCGGTTACAACCTATCTCAGCCCCGTGATCCAGTACAACTATCCAATCAGCACTATATCGGCTCAGGGCAACAATTTCCAACTACGTCAACTACAATTTTTTCTCGAACTACGCCACAATCTCTAGTTTGGGCTTTGGCGGTTTTCCACATTTACCTATTTTTTGGCCCTACGGCTAAATCACACATCTGACAAGTGTGTCAGGTCGGAGGAATGAACAGGTGGGGAGCGAACTTTTTTCAAGGGACGAAATGTCTATGATACGGCGATTTGTTACGGTCTGTGTCTGCACCTTGGCGATCTGCATGTCGCAGATGCAAGCCGCGACGGCTGAAAAAGTGTTGTACTTGTACAGCGTCACAATCGAGCCGAAGGCTCAAGCAGACGATGACACACGTGGCGACATCCTGAGCGATCCGAAGCGTATTCGGATCATCAATCTTGGTGCCATCAACCACGACGGCGTTGACTATGCACCAACGATCAGTGCGGATGGCAAGACACTGTACTACGTGTCGGACCGCAAGGGAAGCAAGTTCAACATCACAGAAGGTCGTCTCTCCCACGACTTCTGGCGCACGTCAAAGGCCAAGAGTCAGGATACGAGCTTCAGTGAACCTGTTAACCTCGTCGAAATCAATACGACAGCTGATGAAGGCGCTTCGTCTATCGCTGCTGACCGTCAAACTCTTTATTTCACAGGCTGCAACCGCCCGGGCGGTATCGGTTCGTGCGATATTTGGGAAGCAAAGGTCGACGGCGATAAATTCCTCGAGCCGAAGAACCTTGGTCCTAACGTGAACTCTCCGTTCTGGGACTCACAGCCATACATCGCACCAGACAAGTCGCGTCTGTACTTCACATCGAATCGTCCGCTCAATCCCAAGGACGAGGACGAAAAGGACTTCGATATTTGGTATTGCGACTGGGATGATGATCTGGGTGAATGGAAGCCAGCACGCAACCTTGGTGCTGATGTTAACACACCTGAAAAGGAAAGTTCACCGTTCATCGCAGCAGATGGTCGCACGTTGTTCTTCTCTTCGAACGGACATCTGCCGAACCTCGGCGGCCTTGACTTCTACCGTGTGAGCAAGACAGGTCAAAAGGACAAAGACGGCCGCGACCGCTGGTCAAAGCCAGAAGCACTTCCTGCGCCAATCAACTCGAAGGAAGACGATCAGTTCATGTCGATCCCAGCTTCGGGCGACGTACTCTACTGGTCTTCAAGCCGCGAAGACATCAAGGGCGCACAAGGCGACCTCGACGTCTACATGGCCTTCATCCCGACATTCTCACGTGCAGTTAACCTGATCGTGAACGTTGTTGACGAATGTACTGGTCAGAACATCCCTGCAAACATCGTCTTCAAGAATACAGTAACAGGTCGCACAGCCGACGGTAGTGTAGATGTAGAAAAGACCGATGCGAACGTTATCGTTGGTGATGACGACTATGGTACATCTGACGACAATCGTGCAAAGCAGGTAACGTTCACAGTTACGGCATCTTCGCCATCATACGGCGAGCGTTCAATCACAGTCCCTGTTGACTACCCAGGCAAGACAGTTGATCAAAATGCTTCTGGCGTTCAGACGGAAATCAAGAAGACGATCACGCTTGGCAACCGTCCAGTCCTCACAGCTGATATGGACGCTTCAGACTGGGCAAAGAAGAAGAACAGCAACTTCCGTGGTCTCGTTATCGAAGAACGCGCTTCGATCCAACTCTATCCGCTGTTGCCATACATCTTCTTTGATCTTGGCAAGGCAGATCTTCCAGCACGCTACAAGCGTATCTCATCTGCGCAGACAAACGACTTTAACGACGAGCGTCTGCCGGGCGGTACACTGGACAAGTACTATCATGTGCTCAACATCTATGGCTACCGTTTGCGTAAGTATCCAAACGTCAAGGTCGACATCGTAGGTTGCACAGACGAGACAAACGAAGACAAGACCTCGCCACTTCCAAAGCAGCGTGCCCAGGTTGTGTACGATTACCTCAAGAATGTTTGGGGTATCTCGGAAAGCCGCATGAAGATGGTCGCTCGTGGATGGCCAGAACTTCCATCGAACAAGAAGGACACAAACGGTATCGTAGAGAACCGTCGTACAGAGCTTGTATTCAGCGGCGAGAAGGAAGACCTCTGGAATGTCCAGAAGCCTATTGAAGACCGCGATCCAACGCTCTTCCCAACGCCAGCTACACTTACGTTCGGCATGAAGAACGGTATCGACAACAATATCGTTGCCTCACGTCGTGTTGAAGTGTTCCGTAACGGCAAGTCATGGAAGACAATCTCTGATGTCGGTACAACAGATCCATCAAAGGTATGGGACTGGCAGAATGAAGATGGTGAGTTCCCAACGGAACGCAACCCACAAGGCGGCGACGAGTACTCAGTAGCCCCATACAAGTCAGTTCTGATCGTGACATCGAAGAATGGTCAAGAGTGTAAGTCCGATACTGTCACAACTCCTGTCAAGCGCGTAACATCTGTTGGTATGGGTGTTGACAAGGATGCCGTAAAGACCCTTGAAAAGTACAACCTGATCCTCTTCAAGTTCGACTCCCCAGAAGCTGGTGAGCTCAACGAGCGCATCATGTCTACATGGGTTTACCCACGCGTAAAGAAGTCATCTGTTATCCGCATCGAAGGTCACACGGACATCGTTGGTCTCGATACGCGTAACAAGACGCTTTCAGAGCAGCGTGCCGGTACGGCTGAAAAGTTCATCAAGAACCGCACGAAGGAGTTCACAGAACTCTCAACACGCGGTACTGGTGAAGAAGAGCCACTGTACTCGAATGATTCACCTGAAGGCCGCTTCTTCAACCGTACGGTTCAGGTTATCGTTGAGACACCACTTGCAGACGCAGGTCTCGAGTAAACACACTTCGATATTGATATCATGGAAGCGCCCGGCAGATTGTCGGGCGCTTCTCGTTTATATTCGCGGCTATGGTTATTGAATGGAACGTTGACCCCGTGATGTTTACGGCAGGCCCCCTGTCGCCACGATGGTATGGGGTGCTCTTTGCCTCGGCATTCATGATAAGCTATCAGATCATGAAGAAGATCTTCATATCTGAGGGCAAGGGCATGCAGCAGCTCGATCAGCTTACAATTGCCATTATCATCGGTACGATCGTTGGTGCGCGCGTTGGACACGTCTTGTTCTACGAGCCGCAGATCTTCCTCGAGAATCCGCTGGAAGTGATTGCGATCTGGCACGGCGGACTCGCCAGTCATGGTGGCGCTTTGGGTATCATTACAGCGCTCTGGTGGTTCCACCGCAAGAATCCGTCGTTTGGGATGACGTGGCTGTTCGATCGCTTGGCGATTGTAGCGGCGATCTCGGGTATGTGCATCCGTATTGGTAATCTTATGAACTCAGAGATCATTGGTAAACCAACGGATGGAACATGGGGCTTCTGGTTCCAGCGCGTCGATGCCGTCCTTCTACCACGTCATCCAACCCAGCTCTACGAAGCTGCTCTGTGTCTTGCCTTGTTCTTCCTTACCTACCGCATGTATCAACGAGGTGTAGCCAAGAATAGCCCCGGAATGATCTTTGGACTATTCCTTGTGCTCTTGTTTGTTGGCAGATTCGTGGTCGAGTTTTTTAAGGAACATCAAGTCGACTTCGAAGCAAGTTTACCAATCGATATGGGGCAGATTCTGAGCATCCCGTTCGTTCTATTCGGTCTTTACTATCTGCTCAGGAGCACTCGTTCAAAACAAGCGTGAGAACGATAGCGCAACACAGCTATTTTTGCGCACTTCAACGAACCAAAGGACTTTCGACATGTCAGTACAGCACATCACGGTGATCGGTGGCGGAACGATGGGCAATGGTATCGCTCACGTTGCTGCACAGAGCGGATACAATGTCACACTCGTCGATGTATCAGATGCCGCCATTGAGCGCGCGATGAAGACGATCACCTCGAATCTTGAACGTCAGGTTAAGAAAGAGGTCATCACAGCAGATGCGATGGCAGCAACACTTGCACGCATCGGCACATCGACAAATCTCGAAGAGGGCGCAGCCCAGGCGGACCTCGTCATCGAAGCTGCCAGTGAGCGCATGGAGATCAAACAGCAGATCTTCGCTACACTCGACCGTGTCTGCAAGCCGGATGCAATCCTTGCTTCTAACACGTCATCAATCTCAATCACAGAGCTGGCAGGGGGCACGAAGCGCGCTGATAAGTTCATAGGCATGCACTTCTTCAATCCCGTTCCTGTGATGAAGTTGTGCGAGATCATCCGTGGTCTTGCCACGAGTGATGAGACATACGCGCTGATCAAAGACCTTGCAGAGAAGATGGGTAAGGTTCCAGTCGAAGTTCAGGACTATCCTGGATTTATCTCGAACCGCATTCTGATGCCGATGATCAATGAGGCTGTTTACTGCGTCATGGAAGGTATCGCCTCGGTGGAAGACATCGATACTGTCATGAAGCTTGGTATGGCACATCCTATGGGCCCCCTAACACTGGCAGACTTCATCGGACTCGATGTTTGCTTGTCCATCATGGAAGTCTTGCACAACGGACTTGGAGATTCGAAGTATCGTCCGTGCCCACTACTTCGCAAGATGGTTGCCGCTGGACACCTCGGACGTAAGTCCGGCAAGGGTTTCTACAGCTACTAAGACCTAGACTGCAAATACGAACCACATAGCCCCTAACATGCACAGCACTGTTTACAGGTAGTTGAGCATTAGGGGCTTTTCTTTTTACCGAAGTCTTGATCTACACGCACAGTCCGTGCCAGGATGAACGATGGGATCGTTGCGATAAGCACCCAGACGAAGAAATTCGTGTAGCCAAGCTGCGATTGTATCCAGCCGCTGAACATTCCAGGAAGCATCATTCCGAGTGCCATGAAGCCCGTGCAGAGTGCATAGTGCGCCGTCGAGTGTTTGCCGCGCGCTACGTAGAGCATGTACATCATGTAGGAGGCGAAGCCGAAGCCATATCCAAACTGCTCCATCGCCGTGGCCGCAGTTACAATGATGATGTTTGATGGCTGATAGATCGATAGCAAAACAAATACTGCATCTGGAATGTGGATGATCAATGCCATAGGCCAGATCCAGTACTGCAGGCCCTTGCGGGCTATGGCGAGTCCACCGAGGATACCACCAATTGCAAGAGCGATAATGCCGACAGTTCCATAGGCAAGGCCAACCTGCTCGGTTGTCATGCCGAGTCCGCCCTTTGCCGTGCTGTCGAGCATAAACGGAGAGATCATCTTCACAAGCTGAGCTTCGCCAAGTCTGTAGAGTAGCAGGAAGGCCAGTGTGATCCCGATGTTGTCCTTGCGGAAGAACTCAGCAAACGTCGAAAAGAACTCACCGAGTACCCGTCCAGGACGTTCTGTAACCCGAGCAGCATCAGACACGGGGCTAGGTAGTGCCATGAGATGGTAGAGCGCAAAGCCGAGAAATAGTGCGCCAATGACTCCGATGGTGATCGACCATGCAGCTGCGATGTTTCCGCCCAGGCCAAGTATGGAAGCAGTTTCGAGATGTCCGGCAAGCACCACGAGCAGACCTTGCCCGGCAACCATGGCGATGCGGTAGAATGTGCTTCGAATCCCCACGAAGGTTGCCTGTTGATGGTCATCCAATGCCAGGATGTAGAATCCATCTGCGGCGATATCGTGTGTGGCACTACTGAAGGCAAGCAGCCAGAACACCGCCAGAGAGTACCGGAAAAAGTCTGGTCCAGGTATTGTCAGCGCAACGCCAGCAAGGGCAGCGCCGATGACGAGCTGCATGGCAACAATCCAGAACCGCTTCGTGCGTAGAGCATCTACAAGGGGCGACCATAGAGGTTTGATCACCCATGGCAGGTAGAGCCATGATGTGTAGAACGCTATGTCATCGTTCGAGATACCTAGCCGCTTATACATGATCACGGAAACCGTCATCACGATCACATACGGTAGACCCTGTGCAAGGTAGAGCGATGGAATCCATGACCATGGATTAACGCTACGTGAACTCTTCAAACTCATCTCGTATTCCCCCGAATCGATGCTCCGCAACGATACGAAGAGAATGCCTACAATCCCGTATCGCGCAGTGATTCGACAAGCTTGTGTTGCTCGTCTGTGAGAGACGTAGGAATCGCTATATGCAGTTCAACAAACAAATCGCCACGAGCCCCTTCTGTGTTATAGACGGGCACACCTTGTCCGCGTAGACGGAGGATCTTACCTGAATGAGAGCCGGCTGGCACGGACACCGTGAGTATGCCACCAAGTGTGCGCACATCGATGCGTCCGCCGATCATTGCCGTCGTTACAGGAATGTGTTCACGGACATGAATGTCGTTACCATCACGTTTGTAGCGGGGGTGCTCCTGCACCGTTACTTCGATCTCCCCATCGGGAATTCGAAGGCGTTGTTTTGTTGCGATACCAGGTTTGAAGGTTATATCGACCTTCTTCTCATTGATCGTAAACCTTTTTGCAATTCCACTGTATGCCTCTTCAAGCGTAAGGCTTATGGCATACACAGGTTTTTGTACGGGACGTGGTTGCGTGCGTCTGGATTGCCCCCTGCTAGAAGCAGTGCGTTGTCCGAAGAGTTCAGAGAGAAGATCGCCGAACGACGTACCCGAGAACATGCCGTTCACATCATCCATGTTGACCTGTTGTCCGAATCCGCCGGGGCGCTGTCCAGTGCGTTGGTACTGCGAATACTGCGACGATAGCTGATCGTACTTAGCCCGTTTTTCCGCGTCGCCCAGCACATCGTAGGCCTCAGAGATACGTTTAAAGCGTTCTTCTGCGGCTGGGTTGTTTGGGTTTGTATCGGGATGAAACTCGCGTGCAAGCCTACGAAACGACTTCTTGATCTCGTCGGCCGTGGCGGTCTTTGGAACCTCGAGTTCCTTGTAGTAGTCGTTGAAATTCATAACGCAATCTATAGACGAACAGCGGGCCGTTGTTGTGCAATGATCATAAAAGGGGCTTATAGTAACCCACGTTCAACGAACGAGGTGTACGTATTGCCTGCGATGATGAGATGATCGAGTACGCGAATATCAACGATACGACCTGCCTCAACTAACTGCTTTGTGATAGCGATGTCTTCTGGTGAAGGCTCGGCATTTCCTGAAGGATGATTATGAGCAACAATGATCGATGCAGCGCTCTCGGCGATTGCCAGTCGAAACACCTCGCGTGGATGGATGAGCACGGCATTGAGTGAACCATCGCTGACGCAGACATCGCGGATCACTTGATTGGCGGAGTTGAGCAGAACAACTCGGAACGACTCTGTACGTAGGTGGCGCATGCGAGGAATCAGCAATTGAGCCAGAATGGCTGGTGTACTTACGGTTGTTCGATCGCTGAATGGCTCTGACTGAATACGCCGAGCCAGCTCGAATGCAGCACAGAGTGTTGTGGCCTTTGCTTGGCCCATGCCGTGGATCGACATTAGCTCGACCACATCACGGCTTGCAAGATCTGCCAGCGATGTGAAGCGTTCGAGGATGTCATGTGCGATGTGATCGGCGCTGCGTTTCGACGTGCCGGAGCTAATGAGGAGCGTCAGCAACTCGCGCGTACTCAGTGCCGAAACACCCACCTGCATCAAACGTTCGCGTGGTCGATCTACGAGAAGAGGTGTAGACGTCAACCCTGTTGCCCCCTCGAGGAAGTCTGCGCAAGCACCCATTCGATGTATGTGGGGAGTCCGCCTTGCACGGGCAACACCACGATCTCAGGCACATCATACGGATGCATAGCGTGAATGCGCGCGATCACTGCATCCGCAGTGTGCTCTGCAACCTTGAGCAGCGCCTGGGCCTCTGTTACTTCATGTGTAGCCCCTTGCCATGCATAGATCGATGTGCATTGCGGAATGATTGTACCGCATGCGATGAGACCATGCTCTACCAGATCAAAAATGATTGTTCTGGCAAGTTCATGGGAGGGGGCTGTGAAGAGAACAACCAACATCTTTTGCATTTTTGTGTCACACTGATATCTGGGACAACACCATGATCGACATCCTGATCTACCACCTTCACGTTGTAGGCGTCTTGTATGCCTTTACGCTGCGTTGGCAGAAGGAAGGCATCAAGAGCGGGATGTTAGCAGTAGCAACATGCGGATTGGTCGTGACAATTCTATGGGCCATCACAGGTCCGATAGCGCGTGCGGTTCTGCCTGCGTCACGTCCGGAGGAATTCTTTACCGCCGACACGTTATCGCTCGTGTTGCTGCTGATTCCTGAGTACTTTTTCTTTCGTGCCTTCTTTCTACGTGCCCAGAACGTGGAAAAACGTGACGTTTAGCACGAAATACGAAAGTATTTTCACTACCCATTTGGATTATTCACACCGACTTCCGTAAGTTTGTATTTCCCGCCGCGACGGTCGCGGCACACGGGACAACGCGACGGAAGTCGCGGGTGTTCTTTGACAACAGGAAGCAAGAAGAAACATGCAAACGAGAGGGTAGGTTTTTAAGATCTACCCCGTCAATCAAGTAAAACGACGCAATCGGTAATGAAACAGCATCAAAAACTTCTACAACGAAGAGTTTGATCCTGGCTCAGGACGAACGCTGGCGGCATGCCTAACACATGCAAGT
>CAZAGH010000051.1:0-1963 GCA_964484755.1 uncultured Melioribacter sp.
TGTGTTTAAAACAGTTGATACGTGTGCTGCAGAGTTTGAATCGGAAACGCCATATCACTACTCATGTTATGATGTCGAGAACGAAGCCATTACGAGTACCAACAAAAAGGTGATCATTCTCGGAAGTGGACCCAATCGCATTGGACAGGGGATTGAGTTTGACTATTGCTGTGTTCAGGGAGTCTTTGCTCTGCGCGAGATGGGCTATGAAGCCATCATGATCAACTGTAACCCGGAGACGGTCTCGACGGATTACGATACAACGAGCAGACTCTACTTTGAACCTTTGACGTTTGAAGATGTGATGAACGTCATCGACATTGAGCGTCCGGATGGTGTTGTCATCACCTTCGGTGGACAGACTCCGCTGAAGCTTGCGCAGCGTCTTGCGAAGGCCGGCGTTTCGCTGATCGGTACATCTCCCGAGGGCATCGACCTTGCTGAAGACCGACAGCGCTTTGGAGACTTGCTCGCCCGACTCAACATCCCATGTCCACCATGGGGTACAAGCACCAACGAGGAACTCGCAGTCGAAATTGCAGAGCGCGTTGGATACCCCGTGCTTGTGCGCCCGTCCTACGTGCTCGGTGGACGAGCCATGCAGATCTGTTACCGTGAAGATTCATTGCGCGCCTACATGCGCAAAGCTATTGCTGAAGACCCTGCTCGCCCCGTTCTCATTGATCACTTCCTCGAGAACGCGACAGAGTTCGATGTTGATGCCATCAGCGATGGTGTAACGACGGTGATTGGCGGAATGATGCAGCACATCGAAGAGGCTGGTATCCACTCTGGAGACTCGTCTTGTGTGTTGCCGCCATATAGCGTTGGTGAGGATGTGCTGAACACGATGCGCGACCATGCGCGACGCATTGCTAAGGAGCTAAACGTTATCGGACTGCTGAACATGCAGTTTGCTGTGCAAAACGGTAATGTCTATTTGCTTGAGGTCAACCCACGTGCTTCGCGCACCGTGCCGTTTGTCTCGAAGGCCACTGGCGTCAAACTTGCTCAGCTTGCAACACGCGTCATGGTCGGTCACGAGCTTGCCTCGCTGAACGTCCCTGAATTTGATCCTGGCATGAATCGTACGGCTATCAAGGAATCAGTGTTCCCGTTTGCCAAGTTCCCACATGCTAGTGTATTCCTCGGGCCAGAGATGCGGTCAACGGGCGAAGTCATGGGCATGGACGGCTCCTTTGGTATTGCGCTCGTCAAGGCACACATCTCGGCCGGACAAACCCTTTTGCAAGAGGGAAGCGTCTTCGTTTCACTTAGCTCGCACGACAAGACTCAGCGTGCCATCGACATGGTACGGGGCTATGCAGAGCTTGGATTTACGATCATGGCAACAAGCGGCACCGCAGCCTTTTTGCAGGAACACGGTGTCAAAGCCACCAAGGTGCTCAAGCACTACGAGGGTCGTCCGAGTATCATCGATCAGATCGCCAATGGTGAAGTATCGATTGTGATCAACACGCCGCTTGGCGAGAACGCACGCTATGACGAAGCGGTCATGGGGCGTACGGCGATGAAGTACAAAGTACCGTTCTTTACAACATTGGCCGCTGCAGAGGCTTCGCTTCATGGAGTGAAGGCACTGCGTGAGGAACAGTTCACCTCGACGTCTCTGCAGGACTATTATGCCGCCGACGCGTCCTGAAGTACCGCAGGTTTGGACAGTACGGGACATCATCCAGTGGGGCAAGGAGTTCTTCACCAACCGCGGTGTTGACGAAGCCCGGCGCACGATCGAGCTCATGGTCTGCGCCGTGCTTGATGTGAAGCGCATCGAACTCTATACTGATCATGATCGCCCCCTTACGAAGGACGAGCTGGCCGTACTCAAGTCCTACGTGCAGCGTCGCATCGCACACGAGCCGCTGCAGTACATTCTTGGTAGGGCCGATTTTTACGGTCATACCTATCACGTATCGCCTGCAGTGCTGATACCACGGCCCGA
>CAZAGH010000051.1:2063-13230 GCA_964484755.1 uncultured Melioribacter sp.
CTCACGCAGGTGCCAGGGGGCGGACCCTGGGACATCGTGACGATGAACCCACCCTACATAGGCACGGCCGACATGGATGAGCTTGATGCCGTGGTCAAAGATCACGAGCCCTTGCAGGCTCTGACCGATCATGCTGATGGGCTCACATTCTATCGCAGAGCTGCCGAAATCTTTGATCAGCTGGTGGCCCCTTCGGGGTACCTTTTTCTCGAAATTGGGTTCGGTCAGCAGCATGATGTGGAAAACATCTTTCTAAGCCGCGGGTACCTAACAACCGCAATCGCCGATTTGGCGGGCATCCCACGCTTGATCGTTGTTGAACGGTGAACATCACCATCTCGTAATACAACGCACCAAATCGCCGTGGAGATGCGTCATTTTTCGTAGATTCGGCCTACTTTAAGAACGGAACTAACAACATTTCTATCTCAGCAAGGGTTGATGTATGAAGAACTTGACGAACGTGATCTTCATCGGTGGATGTTTGATCGCAGCGTATATCCTGTACTATGTGGTCCTGGGTAATCCCGGAAACTTCAACGACGTTGAAAAAATGGATCCCAAGAATGCTCTTGGTACCATCTACACAGGGGGCTTCCTCGTAGGTCTACTCCTTGCATGTATCCTTGTTGCCATCACCTTCACGATCGAGCGTATGCTTACGATTGGTAAGGCAGGGGGCAAGGGCGACATGAAGTCATTCGGTCAGGCTGTCGTAGAAAACGTTCAAAAGGGCAACTACAGCGCTGCCATCGCAGCGTGTGATGAGCAGCGTGGCTCGCTTGCCAATGTTCTTCGTGCCGCCGTATCGCGTTTCCAAGCTATCGAAAAGGACGCAGCACTCTCTGGTGACCAGAAGATCGCTGAAACACAGCGCGTCATTGATGAGAACATGAACCTCGAAACTCCACTGCTCGAAAAGAATCTTCCGATTCTTTCAACAGTCGCTTCTGTTTCTACCATGATCGGTCTTCTTGGTACGACGCTCGGTATGATCCGCTCGTTCCAGGCCCTCGGTGCATCTGGAACGGTTTCTGCTCAGGCTCTCTCGATCGGTATCTCAGAAGCCCTCTACAACACGGCTGGTGGTCTGATCGCAGCTATCCTGTCGATCGTTGCCTACAACTACTTCACATCGAAGGTGGACGACTTTACGTACCGCATGGATGAGACATTGCTCGACCTCATGCAGTCGCTCGCAGTTAAGACAGGCACAAAGGCCTAACGTAGCTCCACTCCGGTTAAGGAAGATCACATGTCGAAAATCAAGAAGAAGCGCCTTGGTTTTGTGCTGGACATGACGCCGCTGGTGGACATTACGTTCCTCCTGCTCACGTTCTTCATGTTCACAGCAAAGTTCAAGAGCGATTCAGAAAATCAACAAAAGGTCGAGATCAAGCGTCCGCGTACGACGGTTGACACAGCCAAGCTGGCCGAAAAGGACCTCGTCATCATCAAGGTTGGTGTTGACTCCGTTCTCAAGGATACAGCATACTATGTGTCGATGCTCAACGAGCAAGACGTCGTGAACCTGCGCAAAGCAATGGCCAGCATCAAGTTCCCCGGCATGGACGAGAAAACCGTTTCGTTCAAAGTCATGGACACCGTGTGGCTTGGTCAGATCATCGAACAGGCACGTCTTGTCAATCCCCGTGCCTCGTTTGCGATCGACGCAGACAGACGTCTGCGTTATCAATGGATTGAAACTGCTATCAATGAGATGAGGAAGAAGAAGGCAACGACCTTCAACTTCGTCACCGAAAAGAAAATGTAAACAACGAGGTAACTCATGGCAGGCGGTGGTGGTGATTTAGGTGGAGGTAAATCCGAACGGCGGGGGAAGAAAGGCAAGCGCAAAGCGAAAAAGCGCCTTGGCTTTCGTCTTGACATGACGCCGCTCGTGGATATTACCTTCCTCCTGCTAACATTCTTCATGCTGACCACATCGATGATTACTCCGCAGACGATGGAAATGAACGTTCCGCCGGAGATCGACGAGCCAGTAGAAGTAAAAGAGTCTGAGCTCCTTACAGTTCGTATACGTGAAGACGGTACATTGTTTGCCAACATGGCAAAGGACACGCCGGAAAAGTATACGTTGAAGACGCTTCAGAAGTATGTAACAGACAAGAACATCGAACTCAAGAACCGTTGTATCGTTGTGTTGAAGTCGTCACCAAGTGCGGCCTATGGCTTGGTTGTATCAGTGCTTGACGTACTCAATGCGGCAGAGCCCGACATCCTGCAAGGACTCAAGGCTGCCGGTATCAACGAACGTAAGCGCAAGTTCACAGTTTCTCCTTTCGATAAGACTGAAGACGAAGAAAGGATCAAGGGACTATGACAACAACAGCTTCAACAATGAACGAGGCTCTTGAGAACACCAAATATGGTGCTGCTGAGATCAAGTTGATGATCCAGCGCAACACAAAGAAGGCCTACATCCGAACGATGTCCTTTCTGTTGCTGATCGCACTGTACACGTTCGTAGGACCGATCATTTCGGAGTGGCTCTTTCCGTCGCCGAAGGTGGTAAAGGTGAAGCTTTCGCGTCTCTCGCTCGAGGCCTTGCCTCCGCCACAGTCGCAGACCGACGAAGCCCCGCCACCGCCTCCTCCGTCGAACTTGCCGCCAGCCCCGGCTGCGCGTGCTGGAACGCCGGTTGCCGTTCCCGACGCTGAGATCACGGCAGATATGCAGGACTTTGCAAACGTTGACCAGATCAACCGTTCATCGTCGCAAGGCGGTAGCGGTGAAGACACTGGTGTGTTGAGCTTCGATCCAGGTGCTGGTGGGCCCCCTCGTGAAGCAGAGGAAGAAGAGATCATGGACGCCTTCGAATTCGAAGATGGCTTCCTGCCGGTAACGGATGAAGGCGATCTCGTCAAGAAGCTTCGTGATCTCTACACAGCGACGCAATCATTCCGTATGGGTTTTGAAGGTACGGTACTTGTCAGCTTTGTTGTTGGTAAGGACGGCCGTATCTCCGATGTAAAGGTCGATCCAGAAGGTTCGAGTGGGTACCGCGATCTCGATGAAGCCGCTATCAAGGCTATTCGTAGCTCGGTGTACACACCAGCAAAGAACGCGAACGGTCAGCCAACGGCTTGCCGACTCCAGCGTCCTGTTACGTTCCGTCAGCGTTAAGTAAGTACTACAAAGCCCCGTGTCACCATTGGCACGGGGCTTTTTCTATTTTGAGCAACCGTCAACTATCTGTCATTCAACGTATGTACGCCATCAACATCATTGCCAGAGCACTCGTTGCCATCGTGGGCCTCCTCATCGCGTTTGGTGAGATCTCCGTCGGCGACCTCGGGTCGCCGTTTCAAGAAACCTTTGGTATCGTCGTCTTTCTATTTGGTGCCTTTCGCGTTGTCCAGTTTATCGCAAGGAGTAGAGATGAAGACGAAGATTAATGGGTGGACACGATTGTCATGGGTGCGATGCTCATGGGCACGATTGTCATGGGTGCGATTGTCATGGGCACGATTGTCATGGGCACGATTGTCATGGGCACGATTGTCATGGGCACGATATATCGTGCCCCTACTGGTGGTTTTCCTGGCCGCCTGTACCGAGCAACCCGATCCGTCTAAGGCGGGGTATGAATCGGCTATTCAGGGGGCGGTCACGGTCCTCATTGATCCTGAGTTGCGACCACTGATGGATTCGATTCAGGTACTGTATCAGCGCGAGCATCCGAAGGCGAGCATCACATTTTCGAGTCTGCCTGCTAATGATGCAATGCATGCGATGCTCAATCGTACAGAGCGCATAGCTGTTATCGCGCGCTCGTATACACCCGTAGAGAATGACCTGCGTCAGGAAGCTGGGGCAGATTCTCTGCCGCGTGCACTGATGGCCATGGACGCGTTGGTGGTAGTTGTTCCAAAAGCATTCCCGTACGACACGATGAACGCGGAACATATCAGGGCCTGGCTGCAGGGTAATAACGCTGTACTCTCGAGCTATCCAAAGCTTAAGCAGAGTCCACAGTTCGTTGTTCCCGGTGGCGCCGAGGGCTCGATCTATGGAAATGTTGTCAATGCTGTGCTAGGGGGCAAGCAGCCCGCCAAGGGAACCGTTGCGTCGGTAGCTACAAGGGATACCCTCAAGACCGTGATTAACTCTCGCGTCGGCAGCTACATCGGCTTCGGCCTGCTGTCGCAATATGTTCGGGACTCATCGGTGAAACTGCTGCGTCTCAGCTATACCGACTCCATCGGTCAGCATGTATGGCCCAAGCCTGTGCACTCATCGTACTTGATGATGCGTCAGTATCCCTTCCCAGTGCCCGTCTACGTCTACCTCAAGCGTGCCCCAAGCCAACGGGACCTAGCCAGCGGGTATATGCAGTTTGTCACACGTAGCGGAAAGGTGCAACGAAAAATCTTCGATTGGGGAATCGAGCCCGGCTACGCCAAGGTTACCCTCTACAAGGAAGATTAGCCTTTTCGTATGCACGATTGGTAACACCAATCTGACGGTATTCTCCGAAGAAATTGGGTAATTTCGGCGCCTTCGTTAAATCACACGTGACTCCAACACAACTACTATGAACACTATGATCGCAAGACTCGCATTCCTTGCTACGGTATTTGCAGTGCTGGTACCCAGCATCAGCATCGCTGATGAATACAGTGATGCTGAGAAAGCCGTCAATGAAAAAGACTACGTCAAGGCGCTCGAGCTGATCCGCGTTGCTATCGCCAAAGACCCGCAGGACATCGACCGTCTGCGCCTTGGTGCGAAGATCTACTTGGAGATGAACATCCTTGATACTGCTGCAGCCTATGCAAAGCGGGTCTACAAGGATGATGACGATGCGAAGGAAAACGTTCTGCTCTATGCCAATGCTCTGATTGCCACGAACGAGGCAGATGAGGCATGTGTTGCGATTCGCAAGTTTCGCAAGGCTAATGACGACGTTGAAATGGCGCTGGCGCACGTTGATGCTCTCGTAGCTGCGGACAGTCTGGTCTCTGCTGAGCTTGTTGCAACCACCGCACGCTCGAAGTTCTCGAAGAGCCCCTTGGCCTATCTAGCCCTCGGCAACCTGTACTTCAACTGGAAGCCGCGTCCGATTCTTGAGAATGCGGCCGATAACTATCGTGCCGCGCTTGATCTCGATAACGGTAATGTCGACGCTCACTTCAACCTCGCTATCTGTTACTGGAAGATGCGCAATCGTGAAAGCGATGATGCGCTGGCAACAGAATATCTGACGAAGTGTTTGGATGAATGGACGACTGTCTCTCAGCTGGATCCAAAGAATGCCCGCGCGTGGTTCGAACAAGGCAAGATCTACTACTATGCGAAGAAGTACACCAAGGCCGTCAATGCCCTGAAGGAGTATCGTACGTTGCGTCCTGTAGGATCAGGTGAAGCAATGGCCTCTTGGTTCCTCGGTGAGTCGCTTTATAAGCTTGCCAAGTGCGACGAAGCTCAGCAGCACCTTGAAGATGCTGCGCGCCAGGTAGACTCTCTGAAGTCCAAGGTAGCCCTGATGCTTGCGCGTTGTAACTACGACGCAAAGAAGTGGGCAGAATGTGCCAAGAAGTACGACGAAGCCGTTGTGTTTGACTCCAGCTGGGATCCAACCGATTATTGGAATCATGGAACAGCCCTCATTCTGGCTGGTGACACAACGAAGGCCATCAATGTGATGCTAGTTGCATCTGAAAAGGCACCGAAGCAGTGTGCCGCAATGTTTCGCCTTGGCTTTTTGCTGCAAGTACGCAAGCAGTACGCCAACTCGACCAAGGTGTTTCAATCTCGTCTGGCGAACTGCTCAGACAGTAATGATACACGAGTGAACATCCTGGTTGGCAACAACTTCTTTGCAGACAGTTTGGTCGATAGCGCCATTTCATACTACCAGCGAGCCCTCAACATCACGCCGCGCAGCATGTGGGCAATGCAGCTCATGGGGGAATCGTACCTGCTCAAGGGCGACGAAGTGGTTGGCGACTCTCTCCTCAACACGGTGATTGCCAATGCGCAAAGCTCGACGTCAAACGACGAAAAGCGCTACGGAATTGCCGCGATTAATGCTCTGAACAACTTTGACATCAAGAAGCGGGACTATAAGGGCATTGTTGACCGTTGTAAGATCGGAACGCAGATCAACCCACAGTCGGCCATTGTATGGCTCTATCTCGGTATCGGATATCAAGGCCTGAAGGACCTTGATAACGCCAAGGAAGCCTACCAGGCAGTGCTCAAGATTGACCCTAACAACCAGATGGCCAAGAAGAACCTTCAGTCACTGGGCCGATGACGCATTTCCCAGCCTAACGCTAACTACTTGGTAATTTAGCTTCTAGGCCATATTTTTGCGGTCTTGTCAACACACGGTTCTGCCTCACTGCCATGATATCGCTCGACATCGTGGGTCTTCGAGAGGGGAATCATCCCTTCACAATCGAAACAACGGCCCAAGACATTCCACGTCTCCCGGAGGAGTTTACGGGGCTGATTACGGTGCAGGGTGTGCTCCAAAAGCTTGGACGGCGGTATTCTATCGACGCAACGGCTACGGGGACAGCGCACTTTACCTGTGATCGTTCGTTGGAAGAGTTCGACGAAGAACTTTCGGCTGATCTCTCTCTGGCGTACATCGTAGATCCGGCCCTTGCTGCTGAACAAGCGGGCAAGATCCAAGATCTCGACGAAGAGGTTGTTCGGGGAGTCCGTGAAGAAGACAAGCACATCGACATTACAGAAGATGTGCGCCAGGTGCTCGCCGTCGCAATTCCATTGCGGCACGTTGCGCCAGCTTATCGTGATATTCCGCTGGAGCAATTGCATCCAGCCCTTGCTCCAAAGGCAAGCGCTGATGACTCTGAGCCAGTAGACGATCGGTGGGCCGCTCTGAAGAACTTAAAACGAACGTAAACCGAGGATACAGTCATGCCAAATCCAAAGCGCCGTCACTCGAAATCACGCAGTGCGAAGCGTCGTACACATTACAAGGCATCAGCCCCTTCTGTAATGTCGTGCCCAAATTGTAACGCAGCCAAGCAGCCGCACATCGTTTGCCATTCTTGTGGATACTACAACGGCCGCAAGATTATCAACGTCGACTAATCATTGCACTGTTGTGCACTGTGACGTGGAACGTCGGTGAGTACAACGACAACGATTGAGGCGCTTGCGCAAACACCGCGACCCCGACGGGTGGTTGTGGACGCAATGGGTGGAGATTTTGCCCCACTGAACGAAGTTCAGGGGGCTTTTCGTGCTTTAGAAGAGCTCGGTTCAGATGTCGAAATCATCTTGGTTGGTCGCGATGGCGATGTACAGAAGCATATAACCGGATCGTCCTCACGAATCAAAGTCCTCAACGCAACAGACGTAGTTGGTATGGGCGACGAGCCATCGTCGATTGTTAAGCACCGCAAGGATTCGTCGCTGTACGTCGGACTCGACCTTGTCCGCAATGGCCATGCAGATGCCTTTGTTTCGTCAGGAAACACCGGTGGCGTAATGGCCACAGCAACGATGGTTCTGGGTAGAATCCCGGGTGTGAGTCGTCCAACAATTGGCTCGTTTTTTCCGACCACAACCGGACGTCCAACGCTGCTTGTAGATGTAGGGGCCAATGTTGACAGCAAGCCGCGTTTTTTACACGACTTCGCTGTGATGGGCAGCGTGTACACTGAACTGATGCAAGGCATTGCGAGCCCTACCGTTGGCCTGCTTAACGTGGGCGAGGAAGAGGGCAAGGGCACAGAGGTAGCGAAAGAGACCTACGCGTTACTCAAACAATCACCAGTGAATTTTGCTGGTAACGTTGAAGGACGCGACATTCTCAAAGGCACGGTTGACATCGTTGTCTGTGACGGGTTTGAAGGCAACATCGTTCTCAAGTTCGCCGAAAGCATCCTTGGTTTTCTCAAGCACCGCTTTGTGAGTTATGCCAACAAGGGGCTCATGCAGAAGTTGCTCATCGGGGCATTCAAGCCTGTTTTGAAGCGTGTGCTCAGCGGAATGGACTACCAGGAATACGGTGGTGTGCCACTCTTGGGCGTCAACGGGGTTGTTATTATCGGACATGGCAGTGGGTCGCCCCTTGCCATCAAAAACATGATTCTAAAAGCCGAGGAAATGGTTCGCAAAGATGTCAATGGCGCAATCCAGCGCAAGCTTGCAGCCCCTCGCGAAACGAGAGACCAACAATGAAAGCTGTCATCACAGCGATTGCGCACCACGTACCAGAGGGCGTCTACGACAACAACTGGTTTGCGCAGAAGATTGAAACAACAGACGAGTGGATTAAGACGCGCACGGGTATTTCGGAGCGTCACTTCGCATTCGAGGGTGGTCTTACCGACATAATCGTGCCTGCCGCAGAGGCAGTGCTGAAGCAGCGCGGCATCACGGCCGAGGACATCGACTGCATTATTATCGCCACAGTAACGCCGGATCGGATCTTTCCATCGAGCGCTGCCATCCTGCAGCGAAAGATTGGCGCCAAGAACGCGTGGGGGTTTGACCTCGCGGGTGCTTGTAGCGGATTTCTCTATGCGCTTGTCACAGCATCAAAGCTGATCGAGTCGGGTGCGTCGAAGAAGTTGCTGCTTGTCGGCGGTGATAAGATGAGCTCGATCATCGACTTTGAGGACCGCACAACGTGCGTTCTTTTCGGTGATGGCTGTGGTGCTGTTATCCTTGAGCCGAGTGAATCGGACGAGTATGGCGTGATGGACCACATCCTACGCATGGATGGCAATGGAGAGATTCACCTGCATCAAAAGGCAGGGGGCTCTATGCGTCCACCAACGATCGAGACCGTCACCAACAAAGAGCACTACGTCTACCAAGAAGGCCAGGCAGTCTTCAAGGCTGCTGTCAAGGGTATGGCAGATGTTTCCTACGAGATCATGGAACGCAACCATATGACGGCCGACGATGTAGCATGGCTGATCCCACACCAGGCAAACCTGCGCATCATCGATGCTACAGCAGAGCGCATGGGGCTGAGCAAAGACAAGGTGATGATCAACATCGACCGCTATGGTAATACCACAGCCGGCACGATTCCGATCTGCATATCGGAGCTGTATCAAACGAACAAGATCAAGAAGGGCGACTATCTGGTGCTCTCGTCCTTTGGGGCGGGATATACCTGGGGCTCGGTGCTCCTGCGCTGGTCGCTCGAACACAACGAAAAGGCGTAAATAGATATGTCGAAAGCACTCTTGTTTTCAGGACAGGGATCGCAGTACGTGGGCATGACGAAGGATCTCGTCGAGGCCTATGATGTAGCGCGCTCGATGGCGCATCAGGCCAATGAAATCCTTGGCTATGATCTGCATGCGATCATGACATCCGGACCCGAGGACGAATTGCGCAAGACCAAGCACACGCAACCTGCACTCTTTGTGCACGAGGCGATGCTGCTGGCACTTACCTCAACGCAGGGAGTATCGGCCGTTGCTGGTCATTCACTCGGTGAATATTCGGCGCTGCATGCAGCAGGCGTTTTAACCTTCGAAGACGCGCTGCGTCTCGTGCAGCTGCGCGCGCAGCTCATGTGGGATGCAGGTGATGCTATCCCCGGCACAATGGCTGCTGTTGTGGGGATGGATGACGATGGCGTGCGCGCCGTCTGCGACGAGCTCAACGGTGTCGATGGAAACGTGATCGTGCCAGCTAACTTCAACTCGCCTGGTCAGGTTGTTATCAGCGGCTCGGCTGAGTATCTGCGAGCATGTATGCCAACGTTCAAAGAGCGTGGCGCCAAGATGGTCAAGGAGTTGCAAGTAAGTGGTGCGTTCCACTCGCCCCTTCTCGCCGAAGCAGAACAAGGATTGGCAGAGAAGATCCGTGCAACGCCGTTCTCTTCGCCAACGATGCCGGTGTACGTGAATGTGAGCGGCAAGCCGGTGAACAATGCAGATGAACTCAAAGAATGTGCGATCAAGCAGCTCACATCACCCGTGCTCTGGACCTCTACCATGAACGCTATGTGGGCAGACGGCATTACGTCGTACTGCGAGGTAGGGCCAGGCAAGGTGCTGCAGGGCTTAGTGAAGCGCACGATTGCAGAAGCAACAATAGACGGACTTGACACGGCGGCCGATGTGGCGCGCCACAACGGATAATTGGGGGGCAGTATGAAAACATTTGATCACGCAGGTAAGGTTGTTGCCGTAACAGGGGGCTCACGCGGAATTGGTGAGGCGATCGTGCGTCGTCTTGCAGCCGAGGGCGCTCACGTGTTTGCGACGTATAACTCGCAGCCAGAACGCGCAGAAGCGATTGCCTCTGAGATTCGCGCGGCAGGGGGCTCGGTGACCTTTCTTCAGGTGAACGTCTCCGATGAGGAACAGGTAAAGGGCTTTATCGAGACAGTTGTTACGCAGGGCGGTCGCATCGACGGTCTTGTGAACAACGCAGGCATCACGCGCGATGGTCTGATCATGCGTATGAGCAGCGACGACTGGAAGTCGGTGATCGACACCAACCTGAGCGGTGTGTTCTATGCATGCAAGGCAGCAGCGCGCCCGATGATGTCGCAGCGTAGCGGCCGTATCGTCAATATCGGTAGCATCGTTGGACTCCAAGGAAATGCCGGTCAAGCCAATTACAGCAGCGCCAAGGCAGGTCTTGTAGGCCTTACAAAGTCACTCGCTCGTGAACTGGCCAGTCGTAACGTTTTCGTAAATTGCGTGGCTCCTGGATTTGTCGAAACTGACATGACAGGCAAGCTCACCGACGAGCAAAAGGCCACGTATTTCGGAAACATTCCGATGAAGCGTGGAGCTCAACCCGATGAGATCGCCAGCGTTGTGTCGTTTTTCCTTGCCCAAGAGTCGTCGTACATCACGGGTCAAATTCTCAATGTCGACGGTGGTCTTGCGATGTAAGAATCGCAAAGCCGTTGTAGATTCGCAATTCAGTTTAACCTCATTTCTTTCAAGGGTTTTATTATGTCAGCAGTGGCACAAAAGGTGACGGAAATCATCGTTGCCAAACTTGGCGTTGAAGAGTCACAAGTCACACCAACAGCGTCGTTCACAAGCGACCTCGGTGCAGATTCACTCGACACCGTTGAGCTCATCATGGAATTTGAAAAGGCTTTCAACCTCACGATCGACGACAGCGATGCAGAGAAGATCCAAACAGTTGGTGACGCTGTAACGTATATCGAGTCGAA
>CAZAGH010000052.1:0-13017 GCA_964484755.1 uncultured Melioribacter sp.
CAATTGACCAGCCACTCTCGTTTGCTACATCCAGCGAGAGATACGCATCACCACCTAATGAACCACCAGAGCGGACAGATGCGACAGCGTGAGCTGTTGTGCTTCCATTGTTGATGTTAGCGATACACAATGAGGCCGCGTCTGTACCAGATGGAGTCTCGCCAGCATCCATTGAGCCGTTGGCTGCAAAGTAGAATGGAACAGTCGACGACGAAGCGTTTACCATGAAGCGACCGTTAACAGCCACCTGACTGTTCACAGTCTGAACGCCATTGAAGTCTCTGATCAGGAATCTCGTAGAAGCAACATTCGAGTTCGGAATGATATAGTCGCGATTCGTAGCCCCAACGTTCTCAGCGAAGACCTTTGCGAAGTTGCCGCCACCAGAGCCGCGGAACCAGAGGTTACCACCGTTTGCATCACTAAGGAACACGTCTGCGCCACTTACTTCGAGACCATCATCAATAATTACTGAGCTGCTAGTGGAGGCCAAGCGGATTGTTCCTGCACGTGTGTACTGACCATTTCCGTTGTCATCCAGCGATGCATCAACAAGCGTGTTCCCTGCACCCCAGCGCGTCATGCGACCAGATGTACCAGTACCTGTTGCGATACTACTGATCGTGCGTGTCTGGAGCGAGCCGCCATTGCTAACGACGAAGGTATTCGATGTGCTTCCAGAAGCAATGTTCGGCATGCGCACTGTCGTTGAGCCGATTTCAGTGGAGCTCAGCGCGCGATCAAATGTCATTAGCGCATTACCGCCGAACTCCCATGTGTCCATAATCTTCAGACGGTTATTATCTGAATTGTCAACACCAATTGACCAGCCACTCTCGTTTGCTACATCCAGCGAGAGATACGCATCACCACCCGATGCACCGCCCGAACGTATAGCCGCAACAGCGTGTGCGGTTGGACTTGAGTTGTTGATGTTCGCAACGAGCAATGAAGCGGCATCGGTATTAGCTGGACTCTCGATGCCATCTACCGAGCCACTTGCCACAAAGTAGAATGGCACAGTCGATGACGAAGCGTTGATCATGAAACGACCTTCCTGATCAAGAGCGAGGCGCGTCACAGGCGCTGGGTCTGGTGATGACAGCGACGAACCAATAGAACGGATCGAGAAGCGGGCATCGTTACCATCATCGTGAAAATCGAGTGCAAGGTGATACGTGTTTACCCCACCGATTTGACGCAAGTAGGCATAGTCACTGGACGACCCTGCTTCTCCGAATGCGAGATAGGTGTTTGTTGTGTTTGCGGGATCGACCATCGTAGCGAAATAATCAGCTGTCCCTGCCAGCAATGTGAGTGGTCCACCGATCTGCACAGAACTGTTGATGTTTTGGATTCCGTTGAAGTCTCCGACCAGGAATCGCGTAGTAGCAACACTTGAGTTCGGTATGATGTAGTTACGTGTTGCATTACCCAGGTTGTCTACCGTAATGCGGCCACTAAAGTTTCCACCTGGCTCACGTATAGAAAGGCTACCTCCGAATGCATCGCCGATGAAGACATCGCGACCACTAACAACCAGACCATCGTCGATATTCACACTGCTAAGATTCGAGGCTAAGCGGATGCTACCATCTCGCGTGAACTGACCATTGCCATTGTCATCCAACGATGCATCAACTAGCGTGTTGCCTGCACCCCAGCGTGTCATGCGGCCGTTTGTACCGGTACCTGTTGGGATGTTGCCTGATGGGAGGTTATTGATTGTACGCACTTGCAGCGCGTTTCCATTGCGAACGATAAAGTCGTTGCTCGCACTTCCTGTTGGAAGGTTCGGTGCAGTGACAGAAGCTGCGTTCACCGTTACTGCATCTGCAGCGGCATCACCAAGAACTGTGTTGCCAAAGAATGTTGCTGTACTTGTTACACCGAGTGTGCTGCTCGTAGAAAGGCTTCCGCCAAATGAACCCGATCCGTTGGCAATAACGCCACCGTTAGTAATGATCGAATTTCCTGCGCCAGGATTAATACTGATGCTGCCAGGATACGAGATCGTACCAGCACCGTTGTCATCAAAGCTACCATTGCCGATCGTTGTTGCATTTACCCAGCGTGTTGTCTTGTTGCTTGTGCCACCACCAACGAAAGCTGTGACAACATCATTACGGGTTTGAATAGCACCACCATTGCTGACCAAGTAATTGCTGCCGCTACTGTTAACCGGAAGGTTTGGCGCCGTAACGGTAGCCGCATTGATCGTTACCTGATCGATTGACGAGCTACCGAGTGTGGTGTTGTCGTTTACCGCAAGATTGGTGTTTGCTGTAACCGGACCAACGAACAAACTTGTTCCGAGCACTGTCATTGTACCGTTGAACGAACCGTTGCCAGAGGCATTGATGCTACCATTGGTAACGATCGTGTTGCCAATTCCTGGGTTGATGCCAATGTTTCCACTGCGTGAAAGCGTACCAGAACCGTCATCATCCAAGCTACCGTTACCCAATGTGTTAGGGCCTGTGAAACGTGGAATGCGACCAGTAGTCGTAAAGCCATTCGTGTTCAGAACGTTGGTTACAGTGCGTGTTTCAAGAGCACCCGTCGCTGGGTTGCTGATCACAAAACGCTCGCCTGTGCCTACTGGAAGGTTTGGAGCTGTTACCGAAGCAGCATTGATCGTTACGGCATCCGTTGTTTGGTCGCCAAGTGTAGTGTTACCGTTAACGCTCGCATTGCCAGTCACCGCAAGGGCACCACCAACGCTTGTGTTATTGATAACAGTTGCCGAATTCAGTGTAGAAGCACCGGCTGTGAGACCGGCAAGTGTTGTTGCACCTGTAACGCCAAGTGTACCACCGATAGAAAAGCCGTTGGTGATTGATTGCGTTCCGCCGAAGTCACGAATGACGAATTGCGTTGTTGTTACGCCAGAATTTGGAATGACGTATGAACGGTTGGCATTGCCAAGGTTATCAGGAGCGATAACAGCGTCGAAGTTGCCGCCTGGTTCGCGCAAACGAAGCTGGCTACCAAATGCATCACCGATCGATACGACACGGCCGCTAACGCGGAATGCGTTTTCGATGACTACATCGTTAGAAGTTGAGTTGATGCTGATCTGGCCAGCGCGTGAGAGGTTTCCGTTTGCATCGTCGTCAAGCGAACCGTCTACGACAGATCCTAATGCTGCACCCCAACGTGTCTGGCGTCCAGTAGTACCAGTGCCAGTTGCAACGTTGTTAATTGTGCGCGTCTCGAATGCTCCAGTTGCTGGATTGCTCATGACAAAGCGCTCGCCTGTACCTACAGGAATGTTCGGCATGCGAACTGAGCCTGCATTAACAACAACTGAGTTCGAAGATGAAGCGCCGATGGTTGAGTTGCCATTGATTGTTTCGTTGCCGTTTACCGTAAGCGCACCCGTTACGCCCAGTGTACCACCAACTTGAACGTTGCCTGCAGATGAAGCAGTAACGTTGGCATTTGGCACCCATGTTGATGTTGGTGCGTCCCAGCGAAGTGTTTGATCATTCGCTGTGCCTGGGCTGATAACTGTTGACGTTGCAACAACAATGTTTGGATTGTTGTAGGTAACAGTCATACCAGTTCCTGCAACGATCGTTCCAACAGCAGCGCTTGTACCGGTACCCGTACCGATAACGAAGCGTCCGCCAAGCATCGGCTGAATCTTGCTCGGCGTTACAACACCGGGAGCGATCACAGGATTCGGATATGTGCTACCGATAAGATCGCCGCCCGCAGGACCAATCGGAGGAAGTACTGATGGGATAACGCCTGGGGCAATGTCTTGGTTGACAATTGTAAAGTCTTGGATCTTAGCAGAATTGATCGCACCGTCGGCAACCTTTACGTTCGTTACCGAGAAATCTGCAAGCTTGCTCGTTGTAACACTTGCATCGAAGATCTTCGCTGTCGTGATCGCATTGTTGCGGATGATCGGATCAGGATACGTTCCGATAAGGTCGCCACCGGCACTCACGATATATGGGAAGTTGGCTATCGACGTATTTGTGATACTTGTTACACGACCTTGTGGGTCAACTGTGATCCGTGGGATGTTCATAACATCACCGTATGTGCCGGCATTAACACCGGTTGACGAAAGCTTTGGACTTGTAACGGCACCATCGCTGAGCTTTGGTGTTGTTACCGCGCCATCGGTAAGCTTAGGTGTTGTAATTGCAGCATCCGCGATCTTCGCTGTTGTAACGGAACCATTGGCGAGCAGTGGGTTTGGATACAAACCTGTGAGATCGCCGCCTGCTGGGCCCGACGGAGGAAACACCGTAGGGATAACACCAGGAGCGATCTTCGCTGCGGTTATAGCACCGTTGCTAATGTCAACGGTCGTGATGGTATTGTCTGCAATCTTCGAGCTCGTCACAGAATTGTCTGCAAGCTTGTTGGTGCTGATTGCACCATCCTTGACATCAACTGTGGTGTTTGGACCAGATTCTCCAACGATTCCGATTGTACCCTCTGGGCTCGTGATCGACTGAATCGCCGCTACAGAAATCGTTGATTGGATAACGATCGTATCACCATTGCGGTTTACAACCACTCCGTCTTGTCCCTTAATGACCAGGTGGCCTTCGCCTCCGTTGAGGCTACGAACAAAACCAGTAGCACCCGAATCGAGGCTTGTGGCGGTACCGGCGCGCCCTGCGTAGATGGCATACGGTACCTGTGCCAGTGAGGTGCGCGCAAAGGCAGGCTGGCCTGCGAGCGCTGTCTCCAAGAACATTGGCTTGGAGAAGTCAACATTGTCAAGCGTCTGAACAGCACCGAGGTACACGTTAAACAGTCCGCGCGCGACATTGATCTGCTGGGATTCCTCCCACAACAGGTTGCCACCAGTGTTGCTGTCATACAAGCGGAGTACAATTGTGTACTGTCCGTCTGTGATTGGTGTGCCCCCTGCCTGGGCTAGATACCCTTGGTAAGAGATCTGCCGTGGTAACTGAGCTACCGAACTTACTGTTGCTGCGATAAGCACCGCAAGAACTGCAAGTACGCGTGCAGAATGTAGTAGTGTAACCTTCATGTTAAGGTGTCCCGGAACTTGAAAAATGAATCTGTTTTACTTAAGGATTACTTGACCACGCTCAAACGCACCGTGGTGTGAAATGGCTTACCGTTGCTGTACAGGCCGTCAATCACGCAGAGATATGCACCAGAGGCCATCTGATCGCCGCTATCGGCAATAACGTCTACCTGGATCGTCTGCTCCCCGGCAACTGAAAGCTCTTGCTCTACAGTCTGCACAAGCGTCCCCACAGCGTCATAAACCCTCACTGTTACGGGGCCTTCAAGCTTTGCATCAAATGATATGCGAGCTGTCTCGCGCATAGGATTAGGGTAGATCCGAACGCCATCACCAACAATCTCTGAACCATCGTCAACGGATGTAGGCTCTTTGTAAGCCGGTACCCAGAAGCCCTCCCAACGGCTGCTCGATCCGAGAGCAACTTCACCAGAAATGATGGGCTGACCAATGGTACCGCTAATGAAGCTGTTTGGCGTTCCGTTCGACGCGTTGAGCATTCCGCCTGAGCCTACAACAGCCGACTGCAGTGTGGTTTGACAGTAGCTGAATGTACCAGGCAGTGCTAGGATACCTACAAGAACAACGTAGCGTAACAAACGCATAAGAACGCCCTACAAGAGACATAAACACAACGGTTACATCCATCACTTTCCGCTGAATGCAAACATTTTTCCAATTGGAGCGCCAATTTAGGGATACAATTACTCCGCGATTCTCGATGTTAACAACATGTGGATAATCCGAATATCTTCACAAAACGTAAAGAGGCGAGCCACAGGCTCGCCTCTACTGTACCCTTGTACGCTTGTACCCCTTGCTGTACCAGGGCGTACCCGGGCGTACCCGGGCGAGCCTTGGGCGTACCCGGGGCGTACCCGGGGCGAGCCACCGTACCCTGACGTACCCGGGCGAGCCACCGGCTCGCCCCTACATCAATACCCCAGATAAATGAACATATTCACATTCAGGCTCTTCTGACGGTTGTTGATGGCCGTATGGGCACTACCGCTGTTTACCGTTACGTTGTGGCTGTGGGTGCCATTGCTGTCGATGGTGATGCCCGTTCCAGAGACACCAATAACATCTGGATGACTGCCAGGAATGGTAGTAAACTCGTTAAAACTGCTTCCGAAGCCGGTGTCATCGGGTTCTACTCCGTGATTGTAGCTATGAGTATGACCCGGGTCCGTGATGGAGTGAATGTGAGCCCCATCCATGGTGGTCGAACCAGAGAGAGACGGTAGGTTCGACGCAGCAATGAAGGTTGCGTTGCTACCAGAGGTACTTCCAACGCTTTCTGCGCCCTGTCCACCCGAGTTCAGCTCGTCCCGGTGCTTCAGGATCATATCGCGCGTATCAGGCAGATTGCCTACAAAGCCGATGATAGCGGCATTGTTCTGTGCTGTGGCTGGAAGCGAAGCAAGGGACTGACCATTAAGTCTGTACCAGCCGTTATGGTTAGAAACGGCATAGGAGTACTTCACGTCGCCAATCGTACCTACCGTGGTGTATGGAAGCCTGCCGGAGGGGTCGAGCACCACAACGTTGTTGGCGGTGTTGATGTCGGAATCTCCTCCGATGAATGTTGCTCGCACGGCATCAACAATGCGACTACCCGCAGCAGCCGTTGTTGCCAGAATCGGGTTGGGGTAGCTGCCCGCGAGATCGCCACCTGCCGGACCCGATGGTGGCAGTGTTGTTGGAATTGTACCAGGGGCAAGATCCTGAGTCGTGAGCGTATGGTCTTGGACCTTCTGACTATTGACAGCATCATCGGCGATGCGGTCGTTCGTAACCGAGAACCGGGCAAGCTTAGGCGTGGAGACTGCTGTATCCAAGATCTTGCTGGTCACGACTGCATTATCGCGAATCAACGGGTTCGGCAACGTGCCCGTTAGGTCGCCCCCTGCCGGTACGATGTACGGGAAGTCCTGCACAGACCGGTTTTCGATGGCCGAAATGCGTCCTTTGCTGTCAACCGTGATCTGCGGGATGTTGAGTTCGTTCCCGTAGGTGCCCGCTACAACACCTGTTGTCGACAGTTTTATGCTCGAAATCGAGTTGTCGGCGATTTTGGCCGTTGTTACAGATCCGTCCTGCAGCTTTGAACTCGTTACAGCTGCATCCACGAGCTTTGGTGTTGTAACAACATTGTCAGATAGTTTACCATTTGTAACTGCACCGTTTGCAATCTGCGGAGTAGGATAGTTCCCTGTTAGATCACCTCCTGCTGGACCACTTGCAGGGAAACTGGTCGGTATCACTCCAGCGGCGATCTTCGATAGCGTTACAGACCCATCAACGAGTTTACTATTGTTCACCGAGGCGTTGGCAAGCTTAGCCGTCGTGATTGCGGCATCTGCGACTTTGCTCGTTGTAACAGCCCCCTCCGCAATCTTTACTGTAGAGATAGCACCATCACGCACATCCAATGAAACCGTTGGTCCCGAGGGGTTCACGATCCGCATAGTATTCTCGCCTGTGGTGATGGTCTGCACACCGGTTGTAGGTATTGTAGCGAGCTGCACATACGAGACATCACCTTCCTGCACAACCAGAATGCCAGAGCGTCCACGGATCTCAACGGAACCATCAGCACCGTTGATGCTCGTCACAACACCTGATGCCGTGGAGGTAAGCGCGTCAGCAGAATCTGCCTTCAATGCCTTCATCGCAAACGGGACCATCGCCATTCGTGTACGAGGGAAAGGGGCTCTTCCCACAATTGCTGCTTCAAGATAGAGTTCTGAATTCAACGATACATTCGAAAGCGGCTGCTGATCACCGAGGTAGAGACTGAAGAGCCCCTTCTCAACGGCAACTGTTTGTGACTCTTCCCAGAGAAGCGCGCCACCAGTTGGTGCGTTATACATCCGAAGGATCATCTGGTAGTCACCATCAGCGATTGGCCGTCCGTCGGGCTCGGTTAGTAAACCTTGGTACGATATCGTTCGCGCGGTTTGTGCATGTGATACTTGAGGCAGAGTGGCAACAGCAAGCATGATACACGTCATTGTGAGAAGGTAGGTGATGTAGTTCTTCATGGTAAATCTCAATGGTGGTGATACAAGAACACAGGAATGCAGCGATGGCGCTACTTGAGAATGGTGACTGTTGTGTAAGCACGCACGCGTGCGCCGGACTGGTTGCGTCCTGTAACGAGACAGATGTACTGACCCGATGCAAGTGGGATGTTTGCGTCGTCGTTTGCCGTCAGCTCAATGCTACTCTGAGCATAGCTTTCTGCATCCGTCTGCATGGCGCGCACTTGCACTCCTGTAAGCGTGTATAGTGCCACCTGCACATCATGACGGAACTCCTCGCCTATCGCGATGTTGGTGCTTTGCACAAATGGATTTGGATAGGCTTGAACCGTACCCTCTATTGCATCTTCCTGGACGCTGACCACTGCGGCAGGCCATGGCACCCAGAATCCCTCGTATCGATGAACACCCTCTCGCGCCACCTTGTTCGATACTAGGCTCTGCCCTATGGTTGCCGACAGCTGATGATTGGTTGATGTCTCCCTAGCATGACAGACACCACCACTCGCTACTACTGCTGAATGCAGCACAATATCCTGTGCTACCGTTGGAATAGCCATTACTGCTATCCCACAAGAAACGAGAAACACCCGTGAAGCTCTCATTACCGCTGCTCCTTGTTTGTGGAAGGATGCAATGGTATGGTAGATGAAAGAGAGTTGTGCTACGGCAAAGGCTTCTGGGTACAAGGGTACGCAGGGGTACCGGGTACGCAGGGGGCGGACAACCAATTTGATCGCCATCACGCGAGGTCCCTCGTCGCTTCGCTCCTCGGGATGACGCAGCCATCAGTTTTGTTAAAAAGGGGCAACGGGCACGCCTGCGGCGCGCACGTTGACCTCACCCACCAAATGCGAAGCGCGTTGCGTCATCCCGAGCTGCGCCAGCAGCGAGGGACCTTATGGCACTCCGATGGTAATACTAGGCACCCGCTTACGCGAGTATGACGATCAGTCCCCCTCCCGTCCCTATCGATACCCTATCGGATCTTCCACTCCCGCCTCTGCAAATCCCTTTAGCCGCAGGGCGCAGGAATCACACACGCCGCATGCGAGGTCTTCGTTGGAGTAGCACGACCAAGATAGATGCAAAGGGGCTTGCAGGTCAATGCCACTGCGTACGATTTGCCCCTTGCTGAGATGTATAAGCGGGGTCTCGATGGTGATGTTTGTGCCGGGCTTTGTGCCAGTGCGAATCACTTCTTCGAATGCACGAAAGAATACATCACGACAATCTGGGTATCCTGACGAGTCTTCCTCAACGGCACCAATGTAAAGATGGTTAGCTTCTACGACTTCAGCCCAACTGGTTGCAATGGCCAGGATGTTGGCATTGCGAAATGGAACGTAGGTGTTGGGGATAGCGGTACTCGGCACTCGCTGCTCGGCACTCGGCACTTGTATCTTCCTGTCTGTCAGGCTACTACCACCAATTGCTGCTAGGTGTGATATGTCTACAACAAGGCGATGCTCGATGTTATAATGATCGCAGATGTCATGAAAGGCTTTGAGTTCGCGTTCTTGGGTGCGCTGACCATAGTTCACATGCAGGGCATAAACATCATGTCCTGCACTGATTGCATGTGCTGTTGTTACGCAGCTATCCATGCCCCCTGATAAAAGAACGATAGCCTTACCCATAAACGTATTTACTTCTTGGATGAACGAGCTTTACGAATCTTTATCAGCAGCTCTTCGGTCTCGGCAATATCAGCCTTGGCTTCTTTGCCCATTTCGATTGCACGCAGCGCCTGCTCCTCTGCTACGTCATACTGACCCGTCTTGTAGAGCAGTGCGGCATAGGTGTCGACAAACGCCCACTGGCTTGACTCGAGATTCTTCGTTGTTCGCTTCATCGCGTCTGCTGCTTTAACAAGCGATGGATTGTCCTCGCATTTCTCGTACATGTTCCAGGCAAACTCATTGATGCTTGCAGCTGATGCATCGGCTGTTTGCGACATTTTCTCTACTGCATCGCCAAGCTGCTTCCAATCGCCGGTGCGGTTGTAGTACATGGCCTGCAACCGATCTCGCATGGACTCTGCCTCTGCAGGAACCGTCTTCGTGAAAAGGTCGGATGCTTTTTCGAGAAGCGACTTGTCTTTCTTCTCTACTGCCTTGTTGAAGACCGTCTGTGCATGCTTCTGTACGATCTGATCAAACTCATCGCCATAGAGCTCGCGGTATTGTTGCTCATGCTCCATGATCCAGGCCTGCTGAGCTTCTGAAAGCGGATAGCGCGTAATGACGCACCAAGGAACCTCGCTGAACTTGTCCTCCTGCTCATCAAACCAGGCCTGCACAGTCTTGGCATCAGCGATCTTCTTGTTCTTACCCTTGAGAAATGCGCCACGATGCCACTCTGGGTAATTGAGATTGAGTTGCTTACTAATGCCCTTGGCGATCTGGTACTTCGATGGGTCCGTCATCATCTCAAGAGTTTTGAGCCAATCCTTCGGCTCTTGATAGCCCATGACTGTATACGTGGGTGTGCCATCTGCAGCAAAGACCTTGAAGGTTGGGAATGCGCTGATGCGATACTTCATTGCAACGTCGACACCCTCACCCGTTTCCATTTCCATCTTCACATTCACGAAATTCGCATTCATGAATGCGGCTACCTTCTCATCGGAGAAGGTCTCCTTGTCCATCACTTTGCACCATCCGCACCAATCAGTGTAGGCATCGAGGAAGATTGGCTTGTTTGCTTGCTTAGCAAGCTCAAGAGCCTCTTCCCAACGTGTGATGGTCGTGAACTTTACGCCATCGGCATATACAACAACAGCACCCACAAGGAGTGCTGTTAGAAATGTTGCGAGTCTAATTGACTTCATGATCATTCTTCCATGACTTCTTTTTCTTTGACAGCAAGAATGCTGTCGAGATCCTTGACATACTTGTCCGTATGCTTTTGGATGTCATCCTCGCCACGCTTACGGTCATCTTCGCTGAAGTGCTCCGTCTTTTCCGCCTTCTTTAGGTCCTCATTGGCATCGCGACGCACGTTGCGCACTGCAAGCTTGCCTTCTTCGACGATCTTCTTGCACTGTTTTACGATGTCTTTGCGACGCTCCTCGGTAAGGGGCGGAACAGATATGCGAATGATCTGTCCATCATTCTGCGGCGTAACGCCAAGGTTTGCTGCTAGGATGGCCTTTTCTGTTGGACCCAATACCGTACGATCCCATGGTTGGATCACGATAGTACGGGCATCAGGTACAGAGATACTGCCAACTTGACCAATCGGTGTTGGCTCTCCGTAATACTCGACCTTGACAGAATCGAGCATTGATGCGGATGCTCGCCCCGTGCGAACCTTTGCGAGTTGGCCTTGCACGTGGTCTACTGCCTTGGCCATGCTTTGTGAAGCTGCATCAACGATATCTTTTACTGGCATGTTAGATGTCCTTTACAATTGTGGCAACCGGTTCTCCAAGCATAAGCCTGCGCAGGTTACCACGTTCGTTCATGTTAAAGACCAGTATTGGCTTGTTGTTTTCTGAGGCCATGGTGATGGCCGTCATATCCATAACACGAAGGTTTCGATCGAGTGTTTCTTTGTACGAGATCTCGTCAAACCGAACAGCATCTGCATGCTTTTCCGGGTCTTTGTCGTAGACACCATCAACACGAGTGCCCTTGATCACAACATCTGCCTCGATCTCTACAGCGCGAAGCACTGCAGCTGTATCCGTTGTGAAGTACGGATTACCGGTGCCTGCCCCAAAAACGACAACGCGCCCCTTCTCCAGGTGGCGCATTGCACGACGTCGAATAAAACCTTCTGCAATCTGTTCCATACGAATTGCGCTGAGCAGTCGCGTAGGAACACCAAGTGACTCAAGGGCATTCTGGAATGCGAGACAGTTAATCACTGTCGCAAGCATGCCCATGTGGTCGCCGGAGACCTTATCGATCCCCATCTCTTCTGCTTGCATGCCTCGGTAGATGTTACCACCACCGAAAACAATCCCGATTTCAATACCTAGATCAAAGGCTTCCTTGACATCTTCGGCAAATGAGCGCAGAGCAGCAGGATCAATTCCATAATGCTGCTGTCCCATCAGCGATTCCCCGCTGAGTTTGAGAAGAATTCGCTTATAGACCGGTGTCATGTCCACCTCTCGATGGTTGTGCTAAGATTAGATCTTGTCGCCAAGGTTATAGCGTACGAAGGATACAACCTTCACGTCGCCCCCTGCAATCTTACCAATCTCTGCAACAACATCAGAAACCTTCTTACTTGGCTCCTTAACAAAGACCTGCTCGATGAGCACGTTTTCTTCGTAGAACTTACCAAGCTTGCCCTGAGCGATGCGCTCGGCGATGTCTTCCTTCTTGCCTTCTGCGATAGCTGCCTGCTTGTAGATTTCAAGCTCCTTTGCCAGCGTATCATTGTCTACCTGTGAACGGTCTACAAACGATGGCTGCATAGCAGCGATCTGCATTGCTACGTCACGGAGAAGGGGCTTAGTGGCATCGTTCACTGGGGCACCTTCTACTTCGAGAAGAACAGCAAGACGTGATCCAGCGTGGATGTAATCGGCGATGGCGCCCTTTGACTGGATACGGTTGTATCGACGAAGACCGATCTTCTCACTGAACTTGGCAAGAATCTCGTCGCGAAGGTTCGCAAGTGTCTTGTCTCCGATCGATTCCGACCAGATGGCATCTTCTGATGCGATATCCTTGGCAAGAACCGTGTCGCAGATCGCGTTCGCAAATGCTACGAACTCTTCATTGCGGGCAACGAAGTCTGTTTCGCAATTGACTTCGACGATCGCTGCTGTTGTACCATCAGCGGATGTCTTGGCAATGACGATACCTTCATTTGCATCGCGATCGGCACGCTTTGCGACCGATGCGGCTCCGCGCTTGCGCAACCACTCAATGGCTGCGGCCATGTCTCCACCAGCTTCTTCGAGGGCCTTCTTACAATCGGCCA
>CAZAGH010000053.1:0-12197 GCA_964484755.1 uncultured Melioribacter sp.
TGGTGTGTTCTGTCCCACGGACATCGATGAGCTTGTTGAGGGCATGGACTATCTCATCACAGACGGCAAGCCCTTTTATATACGGTACATCGGTCTTCCAGCAGTGACTGAGCACACTGAGCCATTTATTCCAGGTGTTGCGGAAGTACTCTACGGTAATGATGAACCTCGTCCGGATGTAACGATCCTATCCTATGGTTTTATGTGCCGAATTGCACACAGTGTTTTGCCCCTCTTGGAATCGAAGAACATTCGAGTGCGGCTCGTGAATATGCGCACACTCAAGCCCGTAGATGAGTGGAGGATCCTGCACGAGCTTGAACATGCGAGTGTTGTCGTCACGCTCGAAGACCATCTGCTGACGGGAGGTCTCTACTCAATTGTAGGCGAAGTCCTACTTCGAAATCACATTCCCAATCACGCAGCCGTGTTTCCGATCGCACTGAATTCTTGGTTCAAGCCAGGTCGATTGCAAGAGGTGCTTGGCTACGAAGGACTCGACCCGGTTGCGCTTGCATCACGTATTGAGACCTATTTCACCACACAATTGAAGGAAGCAGTAGTTCATGAATAAGTACACGTTTCCGCCGATTCGTCATTCGCAAGAATACCTTCATCGAGCAAAGGGAATCATCCCAGCCTTTACGCAAACACTAGCCAAAGGGCCGCAACAGTACGTGCAAGGGGTAGCTCCTTCTTACGCACAACGCGGCAAGGGGGCTTACCTATGGGATGTCGACGATAACAGGTATCTGGACTATACCATGGGAGTCGGACCAATCATTCTTGGATATTCCCATCCAGTGGTCAATCGTGCTATCGAAGAGCAGCTCCATGACGGTATCACATTCTCCTTGATGCATCCGTTGGAGGTCGAGGTTGCAGAGTTGCTGCGCGAAATGATCCCATCAATCGAATGCGTTCGCTATTCAAAGACAGGCTGTGATGTTACCTCGGCAGCAGTTCGTCTTGCTCGAGCGCATACTGGTCGCAATACAATACTCTGCTGCGGATATCATGGATGGCATGATTGGTATATCGCTGTAACAGATAGATCTGCTGGTATTCCAGATGTCGTAAAAAATCTTACCTACACATTCTCCTACAACAACATTGAGAGTGTGTTGCAATCAGTAGACGATGACACCGCAGCCATCATTCTCGAGCCTATGGTGTTCGAAGAACCCAAAGACGGTTTTCTCGAGGATCTTCGGCAGTTGTGTGATGAGCGAGGTATTGTTTTGATCTTCGACGAGATGTGGACTGGTTTCCGTCTTGCATCCGGGGGTGCACAGGAGTATTTCGATGTTGAGGCAGACCTCGTCTGCTACTCTAAGGCGATAGCCAACGGCATGCCGCTATCCGTCCTAGCTGGAAAGCAAGAGATCATGCGTCATCTCGAGCATGATGTCTTCTTTTTCACAACGTTCGGTGGAGAAGCACTCTCGCTCGCTGCCGCAAAAGCAACGATGAAGATCATACGTGATGAGAGCATACCTGTCCGTATCAATACCATCGGTAGTAGTCTTCGTGATGGCATCAATAAAGAGATCGAGCGCTATGGCTGCGACTTTGTACGATGTGAGGGATACGGCATGCGAACAGTTATGAACTTTATGTCTGCCTTCGGTGATCCATTGCTCATGAAGTCTTTCATGCAACAGGAACTGCTGATCCGAGGCATTCTCTGGACTGGTACACACAACATGTCTGCCGCGCACACACAGCATGATGTCGACCACACTGTCGAAGCGTACAGTGAGATTCTTCCTGTGCTCAAGGAACACCTCGAGATGGGGACTCTCGAAGGGGCTTTGCGCGGCAAGCCCGTTGAACCGGTCTTTCGTAAGACCTCGAACTTTAACATCAAGCCCCGTCACATTCACGAAGAGGCCTAGCAATGGAAGTTCTTCCACTACGTGGCCGCATAGCAATCGTCACAGGGGCGGCAGGATTACTTGGTAGACGTCAATGCGCAGCACTTGCAAATGCTGGTGCAACGGTGTATGCATGCGATCGACATGCAGCACAGGCCCGCAAGCTTGCAGATCAGCTAGGCAAGATGCATGTCGGAGCATATGTCGATGTCGTCGATGGTGAGAGCATTGTAGAGCTCCGAGATCTGATACTTTCAGAGCATGGTAGAATCGACATTCTGGTTAACAATGCCGCTCTTAATGATGCAGTAGAGAATCCACTAACTGGTGCAAGAGAATCAGCCTTTGAAAACTATCCAGTGCAGCTGTTTCGCAGCGTGATGGATGTGAATGTCACGGGTACATTCTTGATGAGTCAGATCATTGGGACTGTGATGGCTGATCAACGTCGAGGCTCTATCATCAATGTCGCATCAACCTATGGGGTGGTCGCGCCTGATCAACGCCTCTATCAAGAAGCCAATGGTGAGCAGACGATGTACAAAGGTGCGGCCTATCCGGCCAGTAAGGCTGCTGTTCTGATGCTTACACAATACATCGCCACGTATTGGGGACAGGTGGGTGTTCGTGCCAATGCACTCTCGCCCGGTGGAGTATACAATGGGCAGTCAGAAGCATTTGCCGAGCGCTACGCACATCGGACACCGCTTGGCCGCATGGCAACGCCTGGAGACTATGATGGCGCATTGGTCTTCCTGGCAAGTGATGCAAGTGCATACATGACCGGACATAACATGATTGTCGACGGCGGTTGGACTGCCTGGTAGAAGAATTTACAAACCACAAGAAGGAACGATTCCATGAAACGCTCACGTACGATTGGAAGAACATCGATTGGTGACGGCCACCCCGTATACATAATCGCAGAGATTGGCATCAATCATAATGGTTCGCTCGAGAATGCGCTTGCACTCATAGAAGGTGCCTCTGCAGCAGGCGCAAACTGCGTCAAGTTTCAGAAACGCACGCCCGAGCTTTGCGTGCCTAAAGATCAGTGGTTGATCGAGCGTGAGACACCATGGGGACGGATGACGTATATCGACTACCGGCATAAGGTGGAGTTCAACGCTGATGATTATGCAGTGATTGATGCCTATTGCACCGAGCGTGGTATCGACTGGACTGTATCGTGCTGGGATACTGAATCAGTTTCCTTTATGGAGTCGAACTTTGATGTTCCATTCTATAAGGCTGCAAGCGCTTCGCTTACAGATCTGCCTCTACTGCAGGCTATGCTTGCAACAGGTAAGCCCCTTATGATCTCGACGGGAATGTCCACCATGGATGAGATCGATGCAGCTATTGATGCTCTCGGCACCGATAATCTCATGATTGCACACTCAACATCGACCTATCCTTGTAAACCCGAAGAGTTGAATCTGCGAATGATCACGACATTACAGCAGAGCTATCCTTCGGTGCCGATTGGTTACTCCGGCCACGAAGTGGGGCTTACGACAACCTCTGCTGCAGTTGCACTTGGAGCCGCATTCGTCGAGCGGCATATCACACTCGATAGAGCAATGTGGGGCACAGATCAGGCAGCAAGTGTTGAGTTAGCCGGATTGGCACGACTTGTTCGCGACGTTCGAGATGTGGAGGATGCACTGGGCGACGGAGTCAAGCGCGTGTATGATAGTGAGCTCGGACCGCGAGCAAAACTTCGCATGGTGAACTCGGTAAGTCTTGGAGCATGATAGATGGAAATGATCGATCAGATACGACTATGGAGTACCGGTTCAATCATTGCGGCGGCTGCAATACTCGTGGTGTGTGAGAGACGTAACCCCTACCGCGAACAGAAGCTCTTTCGCAATGGTTTTGGAACCGATCTGATCATGTACACTCTCGTACAGAGCCTTGTGCTGGGCTCGTTGATATCGTACGTCATCGGTTACATTGATGATTACACATCAATCAATCGTGTTGGGATTATTCGAGCGCAGCCCATATGGATGCAGCTCGCCACCTTTTTGGTTGTTCATGATCTCTACATCTATTGGTTCCATCGATGGCAGCATTCCAACGCTTGGTTGTGGCGCATCCATGAGGCTCATCATAGTACTCGTGACGTTGATTGGCTAAGTGGCAGCAGATCACATTCGATTGAGATCTTGATCAATCAAACGGTCGAGTTCCTGCCAATTGTATTGCTGGCCTCCCCTGAGGTAGCTGTCGTTAAAGGTTCCATCGACGCTATCTGGGGTATGTACATTCATTCGAATATCAACGTCCGTTCTGGTTGGCTACAATACATCGTCAATGGCCCCGAGATGCATCGCTGGCATCATGCCCGTGATGACGATGCTCATAACAAGAACTTCTCGACGAAGCTGGCTCTATGGGACTGGATATTCGGAACGGCATATCGTCCGGCATGCGAGAAGCCCCGTGCTTATGGACTCGAAATTGACTACCCATCAACATATCTGCAACAGCATGCCTACGCATTCCGAAGAACATCACACCGAAATTGATTTCGGACCAGAGTTCGCAGATCCTGAGCTGCAACCACTTCAACATGTCGAGCCGCTTGATGTCGATACAATCATTGTTTCAGACATCCATCTTGGATCTGAGGTTTCACGTGCCAAGCCCCTTGTGCAGCTGCTTCGTACGCATGCATACAAGCGGCTGATTCTGAACGGCGATGTGTTTGATGGACTCAACTTTAAGAGACTTTCTCGAGACGATTGGAAGTTTCTATCCTTCATGCGAAAGCTCTCCAATCCGCGAAAGGGTGTTGATGTGATCTGGGTAGTAGGGAATCATGATGGTGGAGTTGCCGACATACTATCGCATCTGCTTGGTGTGCCGGTATTCGAGGAATATATCTGGGAGATGCATGGGAAGAAGTTGCTAGCCATTCATGGACATCAATTCGACAAGTGGGTCACGACACATCCACTCATTACCGCTGCTGCATCGAGCTTCTACTATTTCTTCCAGAAGATTGACCCGAAACACAAAGCGTCACGATTTGTCAAGAGGACGAGTAAGAAGTTCCTGCGGATGAGTGCAAAGGTGGCAGATGAAGCCGCCAGACATGGCCGCACGGCGCATGATGCATCGGTTGTGTTTGCAGGGCATACGCACCATGCCATGGACATTATGCATGATGGTGTACGGTATGTAAACAGTGGTTCATGGACGGATAAGCCATCGCACTTTGTTGTCGTCACTCATGAAGGAGACGTGATCGTGATGGAGGCATAGTTCGGTGTCCCTTCGCACGACGTGGCTACATGCACATCAAACACGACGATCTTGAGACGCTATATAGTGTCGAGAACGTGAGCAAGACATATATCATGGGCGATGTTGAGGTTGTAGCACTCCGTGATGTATCCATTACCATTCGAAAAGGTGAGCTCGTTGTTATTCTTGGTGCCTCGGGTAGCGGGAAGTCGACACTGTTGAATATTCTCGGCGGACTTGATACACCCACACATGGCAGGATACGCTTCAGAACGACCGAACTTACAGCAGCAACAGAGCGGCAGAGGACAGAATACAGGCGAGCATCCGTAGGATATGTGTTCCAGTTCTACAATTTGATCCCGTCGTTAACAGCTCGTGAGAATGTACAGCTCGTTACAGACCTCTCCAGTGACCCTCTTAATGTTGAAGATGCATTGCAATTAGTTGGACTTCAAGAGCGCATGGATCATTTCCCATCACAGCTCTCAGGGGGCGAGCAGCAACGCGTGGCAATCGCGAGGGCAATAGCGAAGCGTCCCGATGTCCTGCTTTGCGACGAGCCAACCGGCGCTCTTGATCTTGCCACGGGCATTATTGTGCTCGATGTCATTGAGCAGATTCATCAACGTTACGATACAACCGTTGTTCTGATAACGCATAATGCTTCGATAGCAAAAATGGCAGATAGGGTTGTGCAGATGTGCAGCGGTGAGATCATCAGCATTATGGATGTTCAGGAACGCACCCCTCCGAAAGACCTGGTGTGGTGATGCGTGCACTAACCCGGAAGGCACTTCGGGAGGTCAGGCTCCTTCGCGCTCAGCTTGTAGCGATCGTTCTGTTAGTCGCAGCTGGAAGTGCAACATTCATCATGATGCGGAGCATGCATGCATCCTTGATTGAGAGCCTAGAATCATACTATCAGTTGCAGCATTACCCTGATCTATTTGTTGATGTCAAGCAGGCTCCTAATCAAGTGTTAGATGATCTCAGAGCTACGCAAGGTGTAAGGGACGTTCGACTCCGCATTCGTAAGAGGATCTCAATAGATATTCCTGATCTCAACGAGACAGCGTCTGCTGAAGTACTCTCACTTCCAGAGAGTATTCATGATCTCTCGTCAATCCATATCACCGGCGGACGAATTCCGGATCGAGATGCGCCCGATCACATCGTGTTGTATGCCCCCTTTGCTGAAGCAAATGATTTAGACATTGGGGACTCAGTTAGCATTCTGATCAATGGCACGAGACTGCGCGCCTACATCGCGGGTACTGGGATATCACCTGAGTTCCTGATCATCATGAGTCCCGGTACCCTGATGCTCGACAACAAGCGCAATGCCGTTGTGTGGATGCATCATGAAGTGCTGGCTGCACAGTATGATATGACTGGCGGTTGGAATTCAGCTCTGATACGTCTGCATCCCAATGTAGACATCGATCAGTCTCGTCGCAGCATTGATGATGTTGTTGCATCGTTTGGTTCGTTTGGAGCCTCGACGCGCAATGAACAAATGTCTCATCGGTTTATCACCGACGAGATCCGGCAGAACGAAGTATCCGCACTGATCATACCGATGATCATTTATGGTGTGGCCGTGTTCCTCCTCCACGTGTCTATGAATCGTCTGGTCCTTACACAGAGGAGCATTATCGCTATCCTGCGTGCGTTCGGATACACAAGAAGCGCAATAGTGCTCCATTACCTCGTTATTGCCTTTATGATCGTCACTGTAGGGACGCTCCTTGGCATGGGGATAGGCTACGCAGGAGGCGTGAATTTGGCTTCATGGTACATGGAGTTCTATCGGTTCCCCCGTTTGCTCTTCACAATACCAGCGTCTGTTTGGGGAACATCGTTTGTGATCGCCATTGTGGCAGCAGTACTCGGTGCCGGAAGTGCGATCCGATCTGTACTGCGGCTACAACCAGCTGATGCAATGAGGCCACCTGCGCCCAAGAGCTTTCGTCCACGGATTATCACGAAGCTAACGTCAAGACTTGCAATACCGGTGATGAGTCGGTTAATGCTAAAGAATATCGACCGCCGGCTCGGACAGACGGTGCTGGTCGTAATCATGATTGCACTCGCGACGTCGATCATAGTCATTGCTCGCTATATGAATGATGCAATGGATCACATGATGCGAGTGGAGTATGATCGTGGAAAGCTTGCCGATGCAACGCTGACGTTTGCGTCTGCTATTGCTGAGCATGAGGCAATGGCTCTTGAGAGACTTCGCGGTGTTACCCGTGTTGAACCATACCGCTTGATCGTGGTCGATGTGTTAGGACGTGAGGAGACCTATCGGACGACGTTGACGAGCAGAAGCTCCCAGTCGCATATGATGTATATCGTCGATCAGATGGGGCGCTCGCAGAAGCCCCCTCGACAGGGGATGCTGATGACAGAATATTTGTCACGGCGTCTAGGACTAGACGTTGGAGACACCGTGCGTATGGTGAGGCTGGAGACCGGCCGCGACACGATCTCGATTTCATTGGCGGGCACTGTTCGCGAAGCATTGGGCTCACAATGCTATGCTACACAAGAGACAATTGCTGATCTGGGTAACGAGGAGCCCCTTGCCAATGGTGCATTCATTTCAATCACTCCACATGCTCAAGCAAATGTTCAGAGACAGATCAAGGAGCGTCCGTCGATTATTGGGGTTCTACTACGTGACGTGGCAATCCGAAGTTTCCGTGATGTGTATGGTGCAAATGTTCTCGTTGTTGCATCCTACCTCCTTGTGCTTGCATGCCTGGTTGCCATTGGTGTGTTGTATAACAATGCTCGCATCATGATGGCAGAGCGATCTGTCGAGCTGGCATCTCTTCGGATTCAGGGATTTCGAATCGCAGAGGTCGCAAGGTTAGTGCTGGGTGAGCAGGGTGTTGTCTTGTTGGCCGGTATCCCTATTGGTCTTGCCTTTGGGGCATTGCTGTGTTACATGATCATCCAACGCGTTGAATTGGACATGCTGCGTCTGCCGTTTGTGATCTCTCACAAGACCCTTGTGATTTCAAGTGGTGTAATTGTGGCTGTTTCACTGTTGGTTGCACTTCGCATCTATCAGATGATTCGGAGGCTAGATCTCATCACTGTCTTGAAGGAGCGTGTATGATGAAACTCTCTCGCAGACGAACCGGCTTCTTCCTCGTCCTTATGCTGTTCATCGGGACGCTAGGCTACCTCATGATGATGCCGGAAGCCATCGATGTCTATATGGGGGTTGTAGAGCGTGGAACGATTACGCATCGCATAACAGCAGATGGTAAAGTGCGGTATCTGCAGAAGGTTGTCGTAGATATGCCCGTGTATGGCATCTACAGTCCACGTGGGCTTCATGCAGGCGAATCGGTCGAAAAGGGGCTGATCATCGGTTGGTATCGTCCATCGGTGGTAGATGAACGCATACAGCGCGAGCTTGCTCAGCGTGAAGAGGCCTTGTTTAGCGCTCTGCGTGCATCGCTATCGAGAAGAGATGCGCTGCAGCCACAAGTGGTGCAGCTACGAAATGAGCATGAACGTTCTAAACGACTCTATGAGCAGGGTGTTGTCTCCAAGACAACATGGGAACAGGCACTCCTGCGGTACCAACAGTCAGTAAAAGAGCTGGAGTCTGCTGAACACACAAACGAGCAGTTACGGCATGAGCAGTTGGCGATTCATGCGGCACATAGCAAACATGTGGGCATTGGCGTTCCATTGCTAGCACCCGTATCAGGGATCGTGCTTCGCACGCATGTTGATCAGCAGCGGATGGTGCCTGCAGGCAGTGTTCTCTATGAGATTGGTTCTGATGAAGCACGGGAGATTGATGTCGAGGTTCTGAGTACAGAAGCTACGATGATGCATGTTGGCATGGAGGCTTGGATCGAATCCGGCCAGACCGGCACGATCCCTGCTCGCGTTGCACGAGTAGAGCCATCAGCCTACACTAAGCTATCGGCTCTTGGAATAGAAGAGCAACGTGTAAACATCGTGATTAGCCCCCTAAAACCGCTACCACTGGGTGATGGTTACCGTGTTATTGCACATGTCATTCTCTGGAAGGAGCAGAACGTACTGCGCGTTCCGTCGAATGCCATAACAATTGACGGTGCCGACACAACCATTGTAGAGGTGGTTGATGACAAAGCCTACCGGCGAACCGTACACATTGTAAAGCAGACTCGTGACTATGCACATATCGTCGAAGGGATAGCCGAGGGGGCAAGAATCGTACTTAACCCACCAGCTACTCTGAAAACAGGCACTCGTGTTCGTCGCGCAGACTAACGTGCAGGTTATCCCTCGTAGGTCTTTGCTCCACTCATGCCGTGACAATGCTTAAACTTCTTGCCAGACCCGCAAGGACACTGCTCGTTACGTCCAACCTCGCGTCCCGTGTTGCGGATGGTCTGCGTTGCAGGACGTCCATCTGACTGCTGAGCGTTCGGATCAGCGCCCATCGTGGTGGTGGTTGCGCTTGGATGCGAAAACTGTAGCTGGCGCGACGAGCTTACCGACGACTGGAGAGGGGGCAAACCAGTTGCGGTTGCGGTCCGCGTTGGAGTCGGGGCTGGTGCAGGCTCTGCTGGGCGAGCAGCGGCGCGCTCAACCACCTGCGGGAAGTACTTGAAGGCAAATGTGATTGTAGCCTCGTTGATCTGGGTGATCAATTCGAGGAAGACTCGATAGGCTTCCTGCTTGTACTCGAGGATTGGATCCTTCTGTCCGTAGGCACGCAGATAGATGCCCTCTTTGAGGTCATCCATCACGCGAAGGTGTTCGCGCCATTCATCGTCGATGGCTCGAAGTGCAGCAACGCGCTCGAGTTGTGACATGAACTCTGGTCCAAGCATTTGCTCTTTGCGATCATAGAATTCTGTTGCAGACGCAAGGGCGCGTTCAACAACGGCATCTTTCCCAAGTGATGAGAACTCCTGCACTGTAAGACCTGGTTCGCAGAGCATCTTCACGCGGAATTCGTTTGCAAAGCCGTCATAGTTCTGATCAGCGTGGTACTCATCGTACCAGGCATCAGCAAGTTCGGCAACGTAGCCAAGCACCTCGCTGCGAAGACGTTCACCCATCAACGCGTGACGCCTGCGATCGTAGATCACCTCTCGCTGTTGATTCATAACGTTGTCGTATTCCAACAAGCGCTTACGAATGCCGAAGTTGTTGCCTTCGACCTTCTTTTGAGCGTTTTCAACGGCCCGTGTGACTATCGAGCTTTGGATTGGTTCGCCTTCTGGAACCTTCATGCGCTGCATAGCAGCTGCAATTCGCTCTCCACCAAAGAGTCGCATGAGGTCATCTTCCAGCGAGATGAAGAACTGCGAGGATCCTGGATCGCCTTGGCGTCCAGCGCGACCACGCAGCTGCCGGTCGATGCGGCGTGCTTCGTGTCGCTCAGTTCCGATGATTGCCAAACCGCCGCTGGCCTTGACGTCGGCATCAAGCTTGATGTCTGTACCACGGCCTGCCATGTTGGTGGCGATCATGACCGCCCCCTTCTTGCCGGCATTTGCCACGATCTCAGCTTCACGCTGGTGCTGCTTCGCATTAAGTACGTTGTGGTTCACATTTGCACGCTTGAGCATCTTCGAGAGAAGCTCCGAGACTTCAACGCTTGTTGTACCGACGAGAACTGCACGTCCGGCTTCAAGCTCCGCCTTTACGGCATCGACGACGGCATTATACTTTTCGCGCTTTGTGCGGTAGATGAAATCGTCGAGATCCTTACGTTGGATTGGACGATTCGTCGGAATCACCACAACGTCGAGTTCATAGATCTGCCAGAATTCACCAGCTTCGGTCTCGGCTGTACCAGTCATACCGCCGAGCTTGTGATAGAGTCGGAAGTAGTTCTGTAGGGTTACCGTTGCGAATGTTTGCGTGTCTTGCTCAACGAAGACCCCTTCTTTGGCCTCGATGGCCTGATGCAGACCATCAGAATAACGGCGTCCTTCGAGGATACGGCCGGTGAACTCGTCAACGATCTTGATTTTTCCGTCCTGCACGACGTACTCGTCGTCGCGGACGTACAGCGTGTATGCTCGTAGAAGCTGATTGATAATGTGAATACGGTCTGAGCGATCCGAGAACACGCGCATGTATTCATCGCGTCGCAATGCCTTTTCTTCCGCTTCAATGCTAGCATCGCCCTCGAGGGCACTCATTTGAGCCGCGATGTCCGGAATAACAAACATCTCAGCATCCTCTTTCGCCGAGGCGAGGAGTTCGCGTCCTTTCTCCGAGATGTCGATCTGGTGATTTTTTTCGTCGACCGTGAAGAAAAGCTCTTCATCGATTTCATGCATGCGCTGACCCTGATCACGCAGGTACTCGAGCTCTGTGTCGCGCAAAAGCTTCATGAGGTCTGGTTCCTGAAGCATCTTCAAGAGCCTGCTCTGCTTGGGCATTCCGCGGTGAGCACGTAGGAGATTGACGCCAGCCTGCACACGGTCATCCTTGAATCCGGTGGCAAGGAGCTTGTCGGCTTCTGCAACAATGCCATTGACAAATTTTGCCTGTGCATCAACGATTCGTTGTACGCGCGGGCGCATGTCAACAAAGGCCGCCTCGGTGGATCCAGCTGTAACTGGACCCGAGATGATAAGCGGCGTTCGAGCTTCATCGATCAACACAGAGTCTACCTCGTCGACAACGGCGAACCAGTGTCCTCGCTGTACCATATCCGAGGCATCGGTCACCATGTTATCGCGCAAGTAGTCAAAGCCGAACTCGTTGTTTGTTCCCCACGTGATATCGGCGCCGTATTGTGTCTTGCGCTCATCAGGACGCATGTTCGACTGGATGCAGCCGGTTGATACGCCGAGGAAATCGAAGATCGGGCGCATCCATTCACGGTCACGTTGTGCGAGATAGTCGTTAACAGTCACAAGGTGCACGCCACGTCCAGCAAGAGCATTGAGGTAGAGTGGAAGTGTTGACACGAGTGTCTTACCTTCTCCAGTGCTCATTTCCGCAATCTTACCCTGGTGCAGAACAATGCCACCGATAAGCTGTACATCGTATGGAACCATGTCCCAAACGTGCTCG
>CAZAGH010000054.1:0-11817 GCA_964484755.1 uncultured Melioribacter sp.
TTCGTATTCCATCCCTACTTCTTCCCTGTTACCTCTACCCGTACCGTGCGACTCATCATGCGCTGTTCGGGATACTGGTATGAGTCGAGTCCTGGCGGGTAGTGCTTAGCCCCATAACCATGTACCTCACCGATGTAGATGTCCGGCCTAACCCGTCGAAGTAGACGTGCTACCGCAGAAGCACGATCCATTGAAAGAGCATCATTATAGGCTGGTGTGCCCGATTGATCAGTGTATCCAGAAATGCGCACTGTGTCTGCTCGGGTAAGTTTAAGTGCAAAATCTATCAGCAACGCGCTGTCACGTGCGTTGATGGACGATCGCCGAAAATCAAACATCGAAAGCGACACTGTTCGGTAATGACGTTGCTCTGTTAGGGAATGCAATTCAAACATGCGTGACCATTGTATCGTGTCCCCGGTATTCGTGATTCCTACGATGCGTAACTCGATCGGTTGGTCAGGATGACACCTCGACATTACATGCTGAGGTATTTCTAATTGGGCGCAGTTTCCCGTCCACCGTTGTGCTGTTTCAGCGAGAAGAGCATCTCGTTGTCGCAGACTAATATGTAACAGTGCACTCTGAATATCTTCCCCTCGAATAGTTACACAGAAGCTATCTAATTCAGCATGGGTAATCACCACAACATCTCGCTGTACGATCGGTGAAAGAAGTTCACGACTCCTGCTAAGGATCTCAACACGCCGATTCTCGGCCCTACCTTCAACTGTTGATGAAGGACTTGCAATGACAGGCTCGCATTCTCCACGTGACGGTGCAATTTCTATGCGTCTTGGATCTATCTCCCAAATCTGAACAAGTGCATCTCTCACAGACTCCGCTCTACGCTGAGCAAGGTTGCAATCACTGTTCTCAGAGTAAGCATCAATTGACCCTCGCAATAAGATGGTGTCCGTGCTCGCTTTCATTCGCGCACCGAGAACATTCAAGAACTCTAGGTACATTGAGTGCTGATCAGGGGCTATATCACGTGGTCTAAATTCCGATGTAGAACTTGACCGCCTGTACCTTGATGAAATTGATGCTGATGCACTGTCGAAAAAAACATAGGGTAGCATCGAGAACATCTGTTGCTCTCGCTTTGTCTTCACGTTTACAGCATTCAGGTTCGTATAGGTTGAATCGCGCATCACGATTATCATTGGTGGCGGTTGCTTCCTTAATTCAACAGCAGTTGTTTCAACCTCCAGAGCCTGCCTCGGTGCTGATTGCACTATTGGATCTTGCACATCCTCGATGGGTTGTGAGTGTTGGGTCGATCCAAAACCAATGCTCGAATGAATCGATACTCCAACGGCAATTCTCATATCGGTCCATGCTGCACCAGTGCGTACGGATTGTGCTGCATATGATAGACTCAAGTAAGGGGCTATCGATGATTCACCGTTGATATCGAATAGATACTCAGCCAGCCCCATTGCCGAAAGCCTCGCATGAGCTGCCGAGGGAATCTCCTGCTCAGGTACCGATGTCAACTCCCGCATACCATTGGGATACACCACGTTTGAAGGTGAAATGATTCGACTGGTTTGTTGCCACGTCGGCGACCCTATTGCAACTTCAATACGAGGACCAATTGATAAGCGAAGACGATCAATGCTGTATGAGGCGGCACCATACATCGACAGATACGTAGACTGTGCATGCAATGTCTGCTCACGAATGAAATCTACCACGTTGCCCTGTGCGTCACGTGTCCGGCCTGCAGCACCCTGAGAAGACATTGTAGTTGTCCACTGGCCCCCTCCAATTGCTGTCAATAGTGAGAGTCGTTCAGCGACGCGAAATCTCGTTGCAAGAAACAAATCAATACTTGTTCCACTACCACCCTGAAACGGCGTGCATGCTGCGTCATCTAGGCAGTATACATTCGTTGCAATCGGATGCGTATATCCGCCTTGAAGAAAGAGTGACAACGGTACAAGTGTTGTGTCCGAGAACCGTGAGGTTAATGGTACGACGGTACAACCGCAAAGGAGAATGAGCGTGCATACTATGTGATGTCCTGTTGTCATTGATTTCCCGGGACAAACTGTTCAACAGCATGACCTCTGGTGCTTGTCACGACAATAAAGTGTTGCCAGGCACCATATGAGGCCAGCGGCATCTCGACAGCTGCATCATGGGGTGGGATCTCAATCGCTGTGTGAACTCTTCCCAATACATCGATGACTTGTAGAATGCAAGGTGTATCATACGCCTCTATTTTGACTCTGAATCCTTCATACGTACCTCGGATAACAGAAAGGCGGGGCACCTCGCTCCATCCGATGGAATCGATCTCACATCCATATGGCTTGATAGTAAACTCAGATATGGTATTGCTGATTGGCAACTGCATGCAGGGGTTGTTTATGCTAATGCTGTCGATGATGATTCTTCCCTGCAACGATGAGCTTGTCAATACCTCGGCACTGAGCGCAATCAGTTCGCGTGGATCTTCTTCATTCAAGGGCGTGAGAACGGCATCTATGCGCCCTGCACGATCGTGAACAGTGATCACCCCATAGGGGGCTCGTACCGTGTCTATGGGAATATGTAGCTGGAGTGGGTCGTAGTTCAGCGAACAGCGTATCGTGTCCTGTGGTCGCTTCGTTACCACATCTGATGCGTCGCTAATCTGTAACGAAAGTGACATCCTATTGCCCGCTTGAATAGGACTTCCATCCAGTGTTGTAGCAGATAAAACAAGAGGCAGGTTCTTAGTGCCGTAGTCTATGGTGATGTTGTATTGTGCCGACCAGCCGCATAAATCAGAAACTTCAATCACAGCTGTATGAAGCCCCCTACCCTGGGAACCATCGTACAGAATAGGAATTGGCAGCGTTGATAGTGCTGGTATTACATGTTGTGGTGATGGAACAGAAAAACCACTGCCTGTTATGCCAATCTTATAGATACGCGGCACAGCCTGCGTGTTTGTAATATGGAGTGGAAACGCAGGTCTTGCTTCACAAATCGAAAGCGTATCGTCATATGCTATGGTTGGCCCTAGCGGACTTGCCTCATCGATGATGATGAATGAAGAGGAGCGACACTCAAAGAGCATAACCTCTACCGAGTAGGTACCAACAGCGGATACGACGATTGTGTCAGATGTTTCACCCGTAGACCAGACATAAGAATCATACGGGAGGGTGGTGGTAAGTCTCGTGGAATCGCCAACACATAGTGCTTGGTTGTCAAGGGCAACTATCACTGGTTCCATTACACCGTTGTCAATCCGAATAGTCGACGTGCGTTTGCAACCGTTGGGATATGTAATGGTTGCCGAATATGTCCCTGGGTTTGTGATTGTTACTCGACGCGTCGTATCTCCTGTACTCCAGAGTATTGGCCACGACGTCGAGTCTAGTTCAAGATCGAGCCGCTCACCGATACACATAGAAGCACGGCCGTCGACACTGCGAATTGGTACAAGTGGTGCCGGCTTAACTGTTGCCATAACGATTGCCGAATCAGCACATGCCCCATTAAATGAAGCTGTGAGTTCATACTTACCTGTAGCATAAACGTTTATCGATTGTCCGCGCTGTCCATTTGACCACTCATATGTTGTAAATGCATCTCCAGCATCGAGAACAGCCGTGTCACCTTCACATAGCTCTATTGCCGAAGGTAGATTAAGGGCTGATCGGTTTCGCTGTACCATCTCGATGACTGCTGTACTTATACAGGCATTGATACTATCGCCAATACGAACTCGCAACCGGTAAGTGCCAGGACTCACAACATGAAGTCTGTCGCTGGTTTCCGACAAGAGGATGTCGTCTTTGTACCATTGGTAGTAGCTCAATGGCGGTTGCGCAAAGAGTATTACGGTGTCGCCGATGCACATTTGATTGCTACCAACGGATGTTGTTATGACGGCCGTTGAATCGAACACACGGTTAACACGATAGATAACCGTGTCGGTGCATCCAGCCGTATTGCTGATTAGGCAGTGGTAAATGTCGGCCGAGTCGATTTCTATCTGGTTACTACCCTCTGCGATCTTAGTCTGCAATTGTCCAGTGCCAATAAACCAACGATAGGCAGCGTAACCAGGATTGGCTGAGAGTATAACGCGTCTACCAAAACACAGGTTCACCAGCGTATCGCGTCCAGCATTTGGTGCTGTACCAGATGTGATACGAAATGGCCCCTGCTGCATTATGCAACCTCTACCATCGCTCAGTGTAAGCGATAGCGTGGTTGGCGATGTGACGGTAATCTGTTTGGCAGTTGAACCATTCGACCAACGATAGGCAGACCAGCCGTTTGGTGCATTCAGAGTAACAGGCGCTCCGTCACATATCACGCCGTGTCCTGGAGCGACAACCACGTCTGTTGTTCGACGTTTTACAATGGGTTCAACATCAAGCCGGGGGCGAACGCATATCCAGTCAACCTCGAAGGAGCCCGGTGCATTTGCGAAAGTGCTATATCCAAGTGTGGACCATGACCATGATACATCAGGTATGATCTGTCGCAGTACATGGACTCGATCAGGACGTTGCTCGCTGGATCGCGAGATGAGCATCGAATCACCGCGAAGCACGATTTGACACCGCACGTATTCATTGGCATTCCAAACGTAGCTTGAGTTTGTCAAGGGGCTTGCAGCATCTGCATCAATGCGGAATAGGTCGGGTGTAGTGCTCCCAGCTGCAACATCGTGTTCAAGAACATATGCCTGACGTCCGTCAGGATCAGCTACGAAGAATGCGAACGTACCTCCTCCTGATGATGGGGCATGCAGCCGTGTCTCGATGATGGCATTGCGATCCTGTAGGGTAGTAGCACCTTTCCAAAGGACCATTGAGCCATCGGCTGCTTTGCCGGGTGCCGGACGCAGCACTCCATTTGTGATTGATGAGCCGCTGGGAAGTACCCACCGAGATGATGATGCAGTAGCCGATGAGAAATCGTCAAACAGATCAAACACAGCAGAGCCATTTGACAAGCTTGTTGATCGGCTGGTGTTGAAGTCAACAACAAGCGAGACAGTGCCGGCGGGTGGTAGAGAGGATATGCGGACCCAACAGATAAGACTATCTGTATTGAGTGAAGATGCCTCGAGATAGAAAGGAACAGGAGTGTCATCGGTGCAACGTGTAATGCGAATGTCGGCCCCATCCGCTCGCGAATGACCAGCCGATACGTGTGTTGCATGTTTGAGAACAAGCTGTGTTACAACAACTGGTATCTCTCGCCCCATGCGATTGGATATATCGTACAATTCCTGCTGCGATGCATAGAGCGCATCTGGTAAGGTAAGTATGAGGGCTGCAGCACAGCATCTAAGAAGAACGGACAACATAGCGCTGAATCTAGCGCATCATGTCCTCAGTAGTCTTACGGTCAAACTGCCCTGTGTAGAATCAGCGTATCATCGCGATGGCCATTTCAATCGCTATACGCGTACTTGCAGCATCGATGTCACCACTTTCGGCCCGATCGTATGCCGTACCATGGTCAGGGGATGTGCGAACAATGGAAAGTCCGGCAGTGACGTTAACGCCAGCCCCTTGTGCAAGAAGCTTAAGTGGTATAAGCCCTTGGTCGTGATACATAGCAAGGATGCCGTCATAGGTCTTGTAGGCACCAAACGCAAAGAAACCATCAGCAGGATGAGGACCCGTCACGTTGTGTCCGGCTACCCGCAGTTGATCGATCGAAGGTCCGATCACTCGCATGTCTTCATCACCAATCACACCATTGTCGCCCGCATGTGGATTAAGTGCAAGCACAGCGATTGATGGCTTGGTAATGCCGCATCGGCTGCGCAGGTGATTCTCTAATTGCAGCACGCGCTGCTCGAGGAGTGATGGTGTGATCACGTCGGACACATCACGCAGTGGAACGTGCACGGTGGCAAGTGCAACGCGCACATCATGCGTGCAAAGCACCATTAGTGGGTTGCCATTGCTATATGCACCGAGCATCTCTGTCTGACCTGGATACGGCCACCCAACGCGTGCTAGTGCGTTCTTGTTAACAGGTAGCGTGACGACAGCGTCATAGGTTCCGGCAACAGTTGCTGTAATTGTTGCATCGAGAGATGCTATGGCGTGACGTGATGCATCATCTGATGGAGTACCAGGTGTTACCCCACATGCTGCATCGATTGGATGGATATGCACAGCACGATCGTAGAAACTCCACGTATTGCTGAGAAACGAACCTGGAAGATTATACTTCGCGATAGCATCGCTCAGCGTTTTAGGTGCTATAGCAAGCCAGAGTTCAGCATCAATGGTCAAGCTCGCGAGCGCGCCAGCAAGGCAGCGCAGGCCGATGCCATTAACGTCACCACTCGTGATAACAATGCGCGTTGGCATCGTGTTATGCCATTCGACGTCTGCGTGAACGATACATGTGTAGGAGCATGCCGATGCATGCCACATTCGCAATCAGCGACGTGCCACCTGCGCTCAAGAACGGCAGAGGAATGCCCATCACCGGAAAGAGTCCAACAGCCATACCGATGTTAACCATCGTATGGAAGGTGATCAATGATCCGAAGCCAATAGCAATGATGCTTGAAAATGCTGTGCGAGAGATTGACGCAATGCTAAACGAACGCAGTGCAACAGTAGCAAGCAGTGCGATGACCAACACGCCCCCTACAAAACCGAACTCCTCGGTGGGCACACAAAAGATGAAGTCAGTCCACTGCTCCGGAATATATCGCAGCTGTGTCTGTGTGCCCTGCAGAAATCCTTTGCCTGTAACACCACCAGAGCCGACTGCGAGAATCGACTGGATCACGTGATACCCTTCGCCACGAGGATTGCGCTCGGGTTCAAACAACGTGATAAGGCGCTTCTGCTTGTACGTTTCTAGATTGTCGAAGACAGGCTCTACAGCAAGACCGATGCCAATAACCACAAGACATGCGGCTACGGTAACTGCAAGGGGCCTGCGGAACATGTATGCGCCGAGACAGAACAGTGCCGATAATGCAACGAACCAAAGGATGTTACCGAAGAGCACGCCATAGAGAGCAGCAACAGCAACAAAGGGAATCGAGACGAGGGTGTACAGAACAAACTTGTCGCCGCCTGCCCAGAGGTATATGCCCAACAGCATGGCCATAAAGACGGTGGCAGATCCTGTGTCGGGCTGCATCATGATAAGCGCAACGGGCAGCAGAAAAACTCCAAGCAAACCTATCAGATCGCGAATGGCATTGATCGAAAAGCCCTTTCGCGAGATATACTTGCCGGCAGCGAGCAGCGTGGAGATCTTGGCGAACTCCGAGGGCTGGAAGGTGAATGATCCGAGCTGTATCCAGCATTGCTGACCGTTTACTTTATGCCCAAGTGGAGAGAGCACGGCAAGGAGCAACACAATCCCAATGCCATATGCTGGATATGCCAGTGCGCCTAGTGTACGTTCTGGGACGTAGAATAGAACTCCAGCAGCAATCGTCCCCGCAATGGCATAGTACACTTGACGCATAAAGATGCTGTCGGACCCAAGACTGAACGCTGCGCTATAAATCGAGATCAGCCCAATACCGAGCAGACCAACGACAGACAGAAGGAGTCCCCAGTCGAGCATGTCGTTGATGCGACGCTGCATCTCGACATCATCTTCGTCCAGAAAGAAAGAGTTTAGCGCCATTGCTGTCCTGTTAAACGCTCATAAGCTTCGATGTACTTGGCACGTGTTCCCTGAACAACATCATCTGGTAATGTTGGTGGCGGTGGCGTCTTGTCCCACGATGTGGTCTCGAGCCAATCACGCAGCATCTGCTTATCGAAGTTCATCTGTGATGTACCCGGTGAATAGGATTCTGCGAGCCAGTACCGCGACGAATCAGGCGTAAGTGCTTCATCAATAAGGATGATCTCGCCACTGTCATCAATTCCAAACTCAAACTTTGTGTCGGCGAGGATGAGCCCCTTGCTCGCTACAAGCTCTGAGGCAGCGTTGTAAAGCGCAATGCTATAGTTGCGCACGGCGTTGGCCACATCATCACCCAAGATCTTCGCTGCTACATCGAACGAGATGTTCTCGTCATGACCCTCTTCGGCCTTTGTTGCAGGTGTGAAGATGGGCTCAGCAAGCATTGATGATTCTACATAGCCAGATGGTAGCGCAATTCCGCAGACAGTCTGCGACGCTTGGTATTCCTTCCAGCCCGAGCCAGAAAGGTACCCGCGCACGACACACTCAACAGGTAGGGGGCTTGTCTTCCGCACGATCATCGAGCGTCCACGAAGCACCTCTTTCTCTTCGGCCGTGCAGTTATCGAGCGTGTCAACATCCATGCTGATCACATGATTCGGCACGATATGAGCAAGCTGCTTAAACCAATAGGCCGCGATCTGTGTTAGGAGCGCACCCTTCTCAGGGATGGGCTCTGCCATCACAACATCGAATGCCGAGATGCGGTCGCTGGCAACCATGAGAAGACGATCACCAAGATCATAGACGTCGCGCACTTTGCCGCGACGGAACAGAGGGTAGCCAGAGAGCGATGTTGTGTGAACGGTTGACATGACTCTTATGCGCCAGTAACAGCGCGCTGTATGAGTGATACGCCGAGCAGGACAAGAACCAGTGAGCCAACGATCATGATGAGTGTGTTGCGGGTGCCAGCTGTGTCTTCACGCTTCATGAAACGTGGCGTCATGTGCACAAGCGCAACAGCTACGATCATCAGCGTCGCATGCTCGAGACGATAGCGAAGTCCGTCACCAAAGTCACTCCACCGCATGATGAGCTGTGTAAGCCCGATCAGCAGTTGAAGTGTGATCACGATCGAATACGTACGAATGAGCCCCTTGCCAAGCGACGAGATCGGTGTCTTCTTGACAAGTGCGATCAGTGGGAACACCAATGACAACGCAGCCAAGAGGTAGATCGAGTGATGCATCTTCGAGTGAAGAAAGACCAACGTATCCATGCATGTACTCCTTCGTACGGGTTAGACGAGTTCGCCAAACAATGTGGCGCTGGTTGTTCGATTGATCGTCACGTTAACAGTATCGCCGATAACATAGCCGCGGTGATCCATGTGTGGGAAGATCACGAGCTTGTTGGTATCAGTACGACCTTTCCATTCGGCGGCATTGCGCTTGCTCGGACCTTCAACAAGGACTGCATGTGTGTTACCTACTTCGCCAAGGTTGATCTCTTTGGCGATCTCGTTCTGCAGATCAATGATCTCGGCAAGACGTCTGCTCTTGACCTCATCCGGCACGTCGTCGCCCATTTTCCATGCCTTTGTGTTCTCACGTGGCGAGTAGGCAAACATGTAGGCGCCGTCATAGCGCGCTGCACGCATCACATCAAGTGTGCGCTGATGATCGTCTTCGGTCTCTGTGCAGAATCCTGCGATGATGTCGGTGCTCAATGCACAATCAGGCATCACCTGCTTGATGCGATTGATGCGGCCCATGTAATGCTCTACGGTGTAGGTGCGATTCATGAGCTCGAGAATACGGTTCGACCCCGACTGCACAGGCAGGTGGATGTACTTGCAGATGTTGTCATGCTCGGCCATCGTGTCGATGAGCTTATCGCTCATGTCCTGTGGATGCGACGTGCTGTAGCGAATGCGAATGCCAGGAACGGCGCGCGCAGTAGCAGCAAGCAGATCCGCAAAGTCATAGCCAGAAACTTCATCTCTATATGAGTTTACATTCTGACCCAGCATGGTGATCTCTTTGAAGCCGGAGTCCCAGAGTGACTTCGCTTCGTCGACTACACTCTGGAGCGCACGCGAGCGCTCACGTCCGCGCGTGAATGGCACAACACAGAACGTACAGAACTTATCGCATCCACGCATGATCGAAACCCATGCAGAAATCCCTTCTGTGCGAAGGGGCACGATGTCGTCGTACGTCTCAACGCGCGAGAGCTTCACAGCGATAGCCTTTTCGCCACCGCGTGCTGTTTCGACAAGCTCGGGTACGCGACGATATTCATCTGGACCCACGACAATGTCAACCATCTTCTCATCGAGCAGCTTTGTCCGCAGGCGCTCTGCCATGCATCCAAGTACGCCAACAACGAGATCCTTGTTCTGCTTCTTGTTGTGTTTCAGGTGATTGAGTCGTTCATGGATCTTACGCTCTGCGTTGTCGCGAATCGCGCACGTATTGAGCAAGATCACATCGGCATCATCGGGATGTTCCGCTGATGCATAGCCTTGGTTGTGCAATACGCCGAGTACGATCTCGGAGTCGTTCACGTTCATTTGGCAACCATAGGTCTCGACGTACACCTTCATCCCATTGGATGGGGCTGATGGCTCGGAAACTTGGTTTAAGACGGGTAGTTCTAGCGTCGACATAGGCCACAAAGATACGGTAGGTGTCACACTTGTAGCTGTTGGAGGCACGATGAACAGGGAGACGTTTTTTCAACCACCAAGGCAGGAGATCATACCATGGGAACACCACTTCAGCAGCGCTCGTACGAGCTTACCCTTCGGGTTGCCAATATCTGGCTTCACGGACAGGGGGCTGGCCATTCCCTCGACATACACCGCCGCCTCTTTGAGGCAGCAACCGACATCGGCGCATGGACGGAAAAGGCGGCAGGAGCCCCCTCTAGGGAGATCTTCCGGAACTGCCTCTATGAGATCAACACCTCAACGCGCCTCGTCAAACTCTGGATTCGCCTCTTGGACGATCTCGGCATGGTAGACCCGGAAGTCGCAAGCCCCCTCCATGACGTGGCCGAAGAGGTCCACCGATTGGTCCTCAGCGCATTGCGCACATGCCGTGATTCGGCAATGAACGGGGTGACGGCATAACATCAGGGGCACGATACATCGTGCCCTGCGTTGGGGTACGAGGGGCAGATACATCGTGCCCGAGGGACAGAAAGCAGGAATCCCCATAGATTGCGCGTATGAGCACACTCGAATCTTCTTTGGAGCCTCGTTGGATCGAGGCCACCGACTCTCCCTTTGGCGTCCGCGTGTTTGATTGCCGGGCTATCGCCACGACAATGGTCGCATCATCCCCGTCGCATGATGTAGCGGAGTTGTTTATGTCGACTCGTACGTCTGACGGTGCCCATCTCTTCGGCAAACACCCTGCGAATCCCGTCAAATTCGATGTCGACATGACCTATCCGAAGGAAGCGCGCGCACTTCCTGACCGTGGCGTGCTATTCCGTGCTTCTTCGCTGGAAGAGAAGTGGGACATCGTGATAGACGACCGCGTGATCACCTTTGCCCGCAGTTGGACGGGCGAGCCAGTGTACTTGTGCGACGTATCAGATGAAGGCGACAACTACACCGTCCGCACGGTTGTGGTGAGCGACGACATCATCGATCCCGCCGACGAAGGATATCACGTTCACGTGGTCAACTTCCTTCTTTGGAGTCATGTCTTCGACGTGGTCTACCCGCATCCCATGCCCCTTACCATGCCCCCCGACGAAGACGAGATCCTCATGCACTCGTTCTCCGCTTACGGCCGCCGCGGCTGGTTCGCAACCCTCGAACGGTTCGGGTAATGGGGTGAACGTGTCTGGGGCACGATGTATCGTAATGGGCACGATGTATCGTTATGGGCACGATGAATCGTGCCCCTGAACGTACCTCGTACCTTGCGGGCGAGCCACCGGCTCGCCCTTATCCCTTCATCGCCTTCACAACATTCTCATCGACGCTGTCGGCGAACTGCTTGAAATTCTCTTCGAAGAGTTCAACGAGGTGCTGTGCTTGCTTGTCGTAGGCTGCTGTGTCTGCCCATGTATTACGTGGGTTGAGCACTTCTGCCGGAACATCTGGGCATGATGTTGGGATGCTGAGGTTGAAGAACGAGTCCTTCACAAACTCAA
>CAZAGH010000055.1:0-11772 GCA_964484755.1 uncultured Melioribacter sp.
GAATAGCAATATCAGCAACTCGTTCCCAGTACCTTGTACCTTGTACCTCGTACCTTGTACCTCGTACCTCGTACCTTGTACCTCGTACCTTGTACCTTGTACCTTCTTCTCTTACCACACAAACCTATTCAATGCCAGAGAGGCCCGTTGAAAGGCCTCATCGACAGTGGCACCGGTAGCTGTGAGGTGCCCCATCTTGCGGCCCATGCGGACATCCTTTTTTCCGTAGAGGTGGAGTGCGACATCATCGACCTTGAGCATTTCAAGAACGCTGTCGGGGATGCCACTGCCTGTGCGTTCGCCCAAGAGGTTGATCATGCATGCAGCAGGAACGCGCATGGCTGCAGAGCCAAGTGGGAGGTTCGTAACGGCACGAAGACAGTTTTCGAACTGTGATGTATGACATGCTTCGATGGTGTAATGTCCGCTGTTGTGTGGACGCGGAGCAATCTCGTTGAAGACGATCTCGTCTGTTGTTGTCAAGAACATCTCGATTCCGAATACACCAACACCGTTGATGGTCTCAACGCAGGCAACGGCAATGTCCTGTGCTCGCTTTTGGAGTTCAATCTCAATTGGTGCCGGAGCGAGAACCGTAACACAGATATGGCCTTGTTGAATCGTCTGTACACAAGGGTATACGGCGATCTCTCCGCGCTTGTTACGGGCAACCATTACCGCCAGTTCTTTGGTAAACGTTACAAATGATTCGGCGAGTAGGGGGCGAGGGTCTTCCCCCTCCATGAACCTGCGCCAGACCATGTCGATCTCTGTCTCACGCTTTATTGTAGCGTTTCCATATCCGTCGTATCCAAACTTGCGCGTCTTGGCAACAAATGGATAGCCGTGTTTCGCGCCAAAATCAATCAAATCTTGCTTTGTTGTGATCTCAGCAAAGTGAGGTGTTGGAATCCCTGCTGCTGAAAACGTCTGCTTCTGGATGAACTTATCCTGCACAAGGCGCATCGTATCTGGTGTCGGGAAGACGAGTCTGCGCTCTGCGATCACGTCAAGGATCTCCGGATCGATGAATTCATTTTCCAGTGTGATGATGTCAGACGCCTGAATAAACGCTTCAAGATCCTCTGAATTCTTCCAGCCACCTGGGAATTCTTTCTTCGTCATCATACCGGCGGGAGAGTCCGCTCCGTGCTCAATCACGGCAACACGGAGCCCCATTCGATAGGCTTCTTGAGCCGTCATCTTAGCGAGCTGCCCGCCCCCTAACAAACCGAGTGTGAAGGGTTCTGATGGGTTGTAGATCGATGGAAGCATAGCGATGTCTGATTACGATTGCGAAACTGATTCAATGACCACAACGGCCAGGGCCACAGTGGCCGTATGGCTGATGCTCACGTGGATGGTATGACCTGCCCAGCGCTCTTTCATCGTACCAAAAAGCTCCATGACGGGTTCGCCTGATGACAGATTACGTATTCCAACCTGCTTGAACGACATACCATCACGCATTCCTGTCTTGATGGCCTTCGAAAAGGCCTCCTTTGCAGCAAAACGAGCAGCATAATGAAGAAAGCGTGTATCGCCGAAGCGATTGCAGTAGGCGATCTCCTCTTCCGTAAACACTTTAACAAGAAAGCGTTCGCCGTACTCCTGCAATGCTGCTTGAATGCGCGGAACATCTACAACGTCGGTGCCGATGCCGATGATCATGTCATTGCCTCAAGAATCTGAGGTAGTATCACGGCACTAGTTCCGCTCAGTACATGATGCACGTGAGGAGTCAACGATGTCTGATTGGGATTGATCTCCACGATCTGTGCACCAGCCATCTTGGCTGTATAAGGGAGTCCTGCTGCCGGCCATACATCAGCGCTTGTACCGACAACAAGCATAACATCGCACGTACGTGCTGCTTCTTCTGCCGCTGCAAAGACGTCTTCTGGAAGATCCTCGCCGAACCAAACAACGTTTGGACGCATCGAGCCCGAGCATGATGGACATGTGAGCTCGTCGTCGCTGCGCACGCTCTGACAGCCATTGCAACGATTCTCGTGAATGTTGCCGTGAACCTCGAGCACCCGAATGCTTCCCGCACGCTGGTGAAGTCTGTCTACATTTTGCGTAGCAAGATTAAAGTTCTCGCCGAACATCTTCTCAAGCTTTGCAATGGCAAAATGGCCAGGGTTTGGCTCAACACTGTTGATGATTGCGCGACGATAGTTATACCAATCACGAACGCGGTCAGGGTTCGCTAAGAACCCATCCATGCTAGCCAGTTCATACGGCGAAAATCGTGCCCATAGTCCATCGGGATCACGGAATGTTGCAACACCCGACTCTGCGCTCACACCTGCACCGGTAAGCACGCAGATACGCGCGCTGGTGTCGAGCAGATGTGCTACCGCGTGAAGGGGGCTGATACTCATGAATTCTGCAGTTGATCCTCGAGAAGCAAATAGGCCTTGAGAAGCTCGTCAAGATCTCCGTCCATCACCGAGTGCACATCGGTGATCTTGGTTTCGGTGCGGTGGTCGTTAACCATTGTGTATGGCTGGAAGACGTATGAACGAATCTGTGAGCCCCATTCGATCTTCTTTTTTGAGCCTTCAATTGCCGCCTTGGCTGCCTCTTCTTCTTCACGACGTTGTTGATAGAGTCGCGACTTAAGCATCTTCATCGCATGCTCGCGGTTAAGAAGTTGTGAGCGCTCCTGCTGACATGCCACGACGATTCCAGATGGAATGTGACGCAGACGGACGGCCGTCTCAACTTTGTTGACGTTCTGGCCACCCTTGCCCCCTGAACGAAATGTGTCCATTTCGACATCAGCAGGGTTGATCACGATCTCTACTTCATCGTCAACTTCAGGGTACACAAACACTGACGCAAATGACGTATGACGCCTAGCGTTGGAGTCATACGGACTGATGCGGACAAGTCGATGTACTCCGTTCTCTGCCTTCAGGTAGCCAAAGGCATAGCGTCCACGAATCTCTAGTGTGCAGCTCTTGATACCTGCTGTATCACCCTCTTGCTCTTCAGCGAGGTACACTTCGAAGTCGTGCTTCTCAGCCCAACGAGTGTACATACGCATGAGCATCTCAGCCCAGTCTTGAGCTTCAGTGCCGCCGGCACCAGCGTTGATGGTTAGGATCGCATTACGGTTGTCGTCCGGACCCGACAGAATCTTGCGCAGCTCGAGCTCGTCTACAGCCTTTGCGCTGCGATCTGCCTCTGCGATGATCTCGGCCTCCATCGACTGATCGTCTGCCTCCTCGGCAAGCTCTATCAGAGCTTGGACGTCGCCAACACTTTGCTCAGCATTTTTCCAGGCGTCAACCCAGTCTTTCAGTCCTGAAGTTTCGCGCATGACTTTCTGCGCGTTTTGTGCATCGTCCCAGAATCCTGGGGCCTGCGTGAGCATCTCACGCTCGGCTATCTCGTCAAGTTTACGATCGATGTCAAAGGAACCTCCGCAGTTGGTCCACACGGTCGCGGAGAGTTGCTATCTGTTGTTTTTGTGGTTCGAACATGATGCAAAACTACATCAGCGGACTGGATAACGTCAGGATCCAGCCAAAGCTGCCCTGGGATGAAAGAGGTCCAACCGGCCAGCGAGCATCAACACGGAGGAAGATCAGGTCGCTGATGTACGACGGAATCCGGGAAACAGCGAATCCTGCTTCCATGTAGTAGCCGTTAGAGGAATCAAAGAGCTCATTGGCTGTAAGGGGCTTTGCACGCTGCACAACGTTCGTAGCGCTGAAGCGTCCAATCAGGTCCACACCTCGACCAAATGAGAGACTGGGCAGGCCAATTGCCCGCCACCAGAGATCTGTGAAGTTATGCTCCGCATGCAGCGTTGCATAATCCGTGCCGGCGAACCGGTTGATGTTGATCGTTGCAAACATGTTGGTCATGCCAAGCACTGGGAAGCTTCGCAATGTCACAAACCGAAACTGCTGCGGCGTCTCCGCCGGTTGCAGACCGCCCTCGAGCGTCAGATTCAACATCATGGGTGCATATCCGGTGCGTACCGTCGGGATATGCCCAGTGATGCTCGCATCAATGCTCCAGAAGGATGTGTTCGAGGATAGCTCCGTCCCATAGATACCATGCAACGACCCCGTGACAGGATCATCATCCGAAGAACCGAAGAGATTGCCGACAGAGTTGCCGCCCTCTAGAATCTGTGTTCGAACGCCCAGAATACGATAGTTGCCGGGAACGGCTAATGCCTGTTCACGCTTGAGATCTTCGAGCAGCGGCGCGTTGAAGTGGCGTGCCCATGAGCCCCCTACCGTTGTAACGCCCCACGGCGAACGAAGGCGAAGTCCGAGGTCGAAACCATCTCGACGGTAGAAGTCTGAAAACTCTGCATAAATCAGATTTGCCGCATCGATTGATGTAAAGGCAAGCTGCGAGTTACGTGCATCTTGGATTGATGATACCGAAGAGAAGACAGAGCCGAGCGCATTGATGCCGTATCCCTGCGAGCGAAATAGCCGCACATCAAGATCTGCACGGCCCACACGGGTTCCCGCGCTGCCGAATCCGGCAGAGGCAGTAAAGCGCAGACGTGGCGCAACAACGGCAAGTGCCGGACCGTACAATGTACCTGTGATTCCTGTTCGATTGATATACGGATCTAATCCGAATGCTGTACTTCCAATGCTGCCTATGTTGAACATTGAGCCAGCCAGTGGTCCACGCGGACTGTCATCGTCGTCCTGTGGATCGGCCTTCTTTATACTGTCCTGTCGGGCATAGATCTGCCGTTCTTCGTCTGTTTGCTCTGCAAATGCATACTTGTCCCAATACTCTTGCTTGGCTGAATCCGCCTCTGCATCTACAACAATTCGACTGTTGCCATCTCTGCTCCGTACCTCAACAGTCGCGCCCCGTGCATCCGTCTTTACACGCGAATCAGCAGAGTCTGGATCAACTACTGGAAACAACGAATCAGGTACATCGATGTTTGCCCGCACGGAGCTTACGTTGATCTGAGCCACAACATTTGCCTTAAACTCTACAAACGGCATGAGTTTGATTTTGAGTTCTGCAGACGCCTGTTGATACGTCGGCACCCAGAGTGTGTCTTGTATGCGGTCATACCGCTGCTCGATTACAAAGTTCTTTAAGAATGGGAACGCCGTCTCCTGGGATGGTGCAAATCGCGCAGCTACTACCTGATAGGAGTCTTCATAGATACTCAACACACCCTCATAACCCGGAAACAGCCTCGACTTTGGGGCAAAGGATATCTCATATACCCAGAGATTATCGAGTAGTACCTTTCGATCAATAACAAAGTTGTATTCATCAAGCGCATTCTTGCCAAGGGGCGTTACGAGCCGTGTATTGAGAATGTTGTTCTCATCTTCCGTGAAATCAAAGAACACATCGAAGACTGCAAGATTATCCTGGGCCGGAATGTTTGCTGTTTGACGTCGTTGTGTGATTCGTGTGTGCTTGCGCTCTGTTGGAATACGCTGCTCAGTGATCGTCGAAAACGTTTCGGTAATGATCTCTGAAGGTCCATCTCTCTTACCAATTCCGCCTGCGTCGAGGATTGCCTTCACCTTTGAATACAGAGTCTGTTCGAGCGATCGAATCTTCTGGTTGTTCAAATCTTTTCGAGCTATTGCTCGCTTGATCACTTCTTGTGCGTTTATGGCCTCCTCGACGCTTACAGTCGGAAGGTTGACGTTGGTGGGCATCATTGCGATGCGCACATCTGTAGCACCAGCTACGACATCAATCGTACGTTGCTCATACCCCATTCCTCGCACTTGAATCTGTGTTGTTGCCGTCGGCAGGGGCAGTCTGAACCTGCCTCCGCTCTTCGAATACGTGCCAAGTGAAGCCCCCTTCGCGCGAATCGCTACTCCCGGAATGGGCCGTTTGGTAAGGCTATCGACGATGATTCCGTTGATCACAGAACCATCTTCAGCATGCACCTGCATTACTGATGAGAATAGCAGCACAAGCCAAATCGCGATTGTAAACAGCATGAGTATTGGTGTCGTAGTTGAAGAATGACGTAGCAAAAGTATTGCTCACGACGATGATGTTGTGACCCGAATCATGTCGGCAAGGTTTCGCCGACAATCTATTCATCACATCATGAGGGAGCTTTCATGAAACACGTTCTTACAGCACTCGTTCTACTAGCGATCACATCGCTCGGGACATCTGCACAAGGCAGCGAGCCGGCAGTACAGAATCAATCAGGTGCAACAGCACTTCTCTTCGATCTCAAGGGTCTCTCTGACCTAGGCGCATCGAACTACCGCGGCGGTCTTGGCGCGATGACATTCGTCTCGAACAATCTCGCTGTGCGCGCAGGCGTAGGATTCACAAACTCAGTCGAAAAGAAGAACAATGCCTCAGACGAAGAGATCACAACCATGGGCTTTACGATTGCTCCAGGTGTTCGCTACAACGTCTACAACAACACCAATGTGGCTTTCTATGCAGGGGGCGAAGTGTTGTTTGGACTTGGAGAAGTCAAGAACGAGGCTGGCGGGTCGCAGGTAGGCAAAGTTGCCACCACGACTGTTGGTGGTGGTGCCTTTGCAGGCGCTGAGTGGTTTCCGTGGCGCAATGTATCTCTGATGCTCGAGTATGGATTTGGTTATCAGGGCACAACGAGCAAGATCACAGGTGCAACAGGTGTCGAAGTTGATGGACCTGAGCAGACAGATCTGACGCTTGGTTTGTCGTCGGCCAACTTCACCCTTGCATGGTACTTCAATTAGGATGACGTTACTGATGCAACGGCGTGGTATCATCATCGGGCTTGTTGGAGTGCTTTTCGCTCTTTCCATGCTGTGCACCAATGATGCATGGGCGCAACCGCGACATGCACCACTAACGATGCCACGCCAGCGCATCATTCAGTCCTGTGGTGCGGTAATCAGGGCTAAGAACTCCGCGACCGCATTCTCATTGAGCACCATTGTTGGACTAACGTCGCTGGGAAGGGTGCAAGCCGGCTCCTCAAGGACTCTTCTTGGGTTTTGGATGCCGTACAAATTGATAACGGATGTGGAAGAGGCATCAGACGTAGTAGCCGGCCCACGTATTTGGTCGTGGCCTAATCCATTCCGTGATAATGTCAGCATTGAGGTGCTGGTTCCTTACATCGAGTCGGCTCATGCAGACATCTACAATAACCATGGATCGTTTGTGGGCAGCGTTCGAACATCCACCATCAATCCAGACGGGGCATTACTCATATGGAATGGTCTGGATTCCAGCGGTGATCCTGTGGCAAACGGACTTTATACCCTTCGGATAACAATTCGGCAGTTCACGAGGCAGACGTCGTCCGTCCTTTCAGCAACTATTCTGTGTAACAGATAGGCATCAAATCACCATGACATCTTTGCGCTGCTTTCTTGTGTATCTCGTGCTGTCGCTGATTTGCTCAATATCGGCCACTCGAACATGGGCCCAGACTGACGATACAGCAATCCCACGTCTGTTATCGTTTCAGGGCGTGTTGATTCAACCCGACGGCACTGTCTATCCCGATGGTCAATATCTGATATCTGTAAAGCTCTTTACCACTCTGACGGATGGTACAGCGGTTTACTCTGATGAAATCAGTACCGCTGTCATCGGTGGTGTTTTCAATTTGATCATCGGCGAGCAGGTAAGTCTTAATGATGTTGATTTTACACAGCAATTGTATCTCGAAGTTGGCCTGCCGGGCACGACGCAACTTGCATTTTCGCCGCGTACGAAGCTAACGTCTGCCCCCTACGCAATGGTCGCACAGTCTTCTGTGGTCGCAGGAGGATTGTCACCTGACGCTACTGGTGCAGTACTGAGCTTAAACGGGGCGGCTGGCAACGTCAACTTGAGTGGTTCTGGTGGACTTGTCATTACGCGGAACGGAGACGACGTAAACATCGACGCATCAGGCGTCAAAGGTGATATAACAGTTACGACCCTTGATTCCGTAATACGAATCTCCAAGCCCAATAGCTCTACTGTTCGAGTTGGAGTAAATGATACCTCTATTGCAACGCGCCATCTCAAAACCACTGGCGTAACTGCTGGCACGTACGGAGACTCAACACATGTACCACGTATTACCGTGGGCAAAGATGGCCGGATCACGTCAATCACAACGATGCCACTGACCGTGGTCACTATGCCCATAGCATCCGGACGGTATGTCAACACGACCAATACGCGACTCTACAGCGTCACGATTAACACACAACTATCAACTCCTGTTGCTATAGACAATCTCTTGGCCACAGCTCGAATCCTAGTAACGATGGAATCTGCACAAGGCCTCAGCTCATGTGTTATCTCCAATCGAACACCCCAAGGTTTCACAGTTGACTTCACAGGTGGTCTACCACCAAACACAGCTTTCAATTGGATTGTCTTGAATCTCTAGACATCCGCACATTCTCATTCACCACCTTTATATGGAGATGCACATGCGCATAACCACAATCTTGACACACCTACGTGTCGCTCTTACCCTTGCGGTCCTCATTACGGTACCGTATGAATCTTTCGCTCAGCTGCCTTTCGAATCACGCGAGATCAAGTTGCAGGGTTCGACATCCGGATCTCTATCAATCGTTGCCCCTTCAACGGTAACAACGCCATACACCATCACGCTGCCCAATGCCGTGGGTAGTGCCGGTTCCTTGCTGTATAGCAACACAACAACAGGTGGTCTGACATGGACTGGGGCTCCGGGTGGAACTGGATATTCGCTCCGTTGGAACGGGACTGCAATCGAATGGGTAGATCCTGCAGGTGCGAATAACCCGAACTGGTCTCTTACGGGTAATGCTCTCGGTGCGACTGGTGTTCTCGGTTCTTCAACGAATCAGGGCATAAGTATCATCACGAACAACTTGGAACGTATGTCCATCAGCAGTAGCGGCGTCATTGGCATCAATGACGGGGCTAACGCTGGAGCTACAACCAACATCGGTAAGGACGGCAACACGGTCAACCTCCTCGGCACATCCAACCTCACTGGTGCAACGAACATCAATACATCAACGGGCACATTTGCCACGAACATCGGTACTGGCGCAACTGCGGGCACGGTAACAATCGGTAGAACTAATGGTACCATCACAACAGTTGGTACCCTGGGTCATACTGGAGACGTAAACATGACGGGCGACCTTGATGTTACCGGAAACGTCAATCTTGTTGGTACTACTCGTGAACTACAAATGAATGGTGCGGCCGGATCAAATGGCAACGTTCTTGTATCAAAAGGTACGGGTGCTACGCCGCAGTGGCAGAGTATCAATAGCGCAATTGGTATACGTAGTGCGGCACTCGTAACAACAGCTGCTGGTGCAACATCACACACTGTTACCGGTTTAGCGACACTAACGGCAACAGATGCAATTCTTGTTACACTTGAAGGAAACACATCAGTAACTGCAACGGTTACATCCCGCACAGCTGGAACAGGCTTTACCGTCACGTTCTCTGGTGCATACAGTGGCAATTTTAGCTACATGGTTCTTGCAGCTCAGTAAGTATCGGTTCTGCTTACTCCGGCATTTCGCCGGAGTGAGGTGCACCGACAATACATCACCAGGGATCGAAGAACATGAATCACATATCGTATCTGTGCGCGTTGACGGTAATGGGATGCGTTATGCTCTCGGTGCAGGTACACGCCCAATTGCCGCTGCTCACTCGACAACTGAACATTCAACACAACGGCAATGGTCGGGTGGTGCAGCTTCTTGCTCCTACGCTAGATTCGACATATTCACTCATACTTCCTCCGGCACAGGGCGCCGCTGGATCCGTACTCTCAAACAACGGCTCCGGCGAACTTAGTTGGGTTGATCTGCTTAATGGTGCTACTATCAATGGCACCACGAATTACCTAACGAAGTACACATCAGCTACGGGACTAGGAACCAGTATACTGTTCGACAACGGTGCGACACTCGGGGTGGGCACAACATCTCCTGGTGGTCGATTCCAGCTCAATACTTCCAGCGCGTCTGAAAAGGGCCTGATCATTCGAGGGGCAGCAAGCGCTACAGCAAACCTCTTTGAGGTACAAAACAGCAGCGGCATTCAGCAGCTGGTGATCGGCGCTGATGGCGACCTTTCGACAATTCGAAGCGTCACCTATAACTGGCCAACAAGTAAGCCCTCAGCAGCAACGAGTGGAACCGAACTTGGCGGAGGTATGCTTGAGGTTTCGTCATCGGGTACCATGTCCTGGCGTCAAATGGCTGTTGCAACAGCGACCTTAAACTTTCCTATCACCGCTACCAGAACATCCAGCGATCTGACAATTGCTGTCACCGGGGCGGCCTCAGGCGATGCCGTCTCACTTGGCGTTCCGAATGCAGCCGTATTAGTGAACTCGTGCTACACTGCATGGGTGTCTGCTGCGAATACAGTAACCATTCGATTCAACAATTACGATAATGCTGACAAAGACCCGGCATCTGCCGTCTTCAAGGTGATGGTGTTCAAATAACATTAAACCCTGCATATTGCAGTTTCATCAAATGCCCGGTCGAATCAAGAGGCACTGTTCATGAAACTGCATAGTTCCGTTATCATAGCGCTAGTACTCTCGTGCTCGCAGGTTTTCGCGCAATCAGGAGCACCGACATGGTCATCCAACGTCGCAAAGATCATCTACAAGAATTGCACGCCATGCCACCGCAGTGGAGAGATAGCCCCCTTCACACTCGAGTCCTATGAGCAGGCGGTTGACTTTGCATATTCTATCAAGCGGGCAGTGACGAAGAAGGAAATGCCACCGTGGCCTCCAGTAAAGGGTCATGGTAGTTTCGTTGGAGATCGTTCTCTCACAGAAGACGAAATTCAAACGATCTCAGACTGGGTAGATGCAGATACTCCTTCGGGCGATCTTGCAGCCGCTCCTAAGCTCCCAACATTTCCGAGTGGTTCGCAGCTCGGCAAACCCGATATGGTACTCACCATGAGCGAAAGGTGGACCGTTCGGGGAAACAACCGCGACGTCTATCGTTTCTTCGTGCTGCCAACAAATCTTCTCCGTGATCGACACATCAAAGCGCTGGAGTTCCGTCCGGGAAATGCAGCCGTTGTTCACCACGTTCTTTATTTCCTTGACACAACGGGTACAGCGCGCAAGAAGGATGCAGAAGATCAACTCCCAGGTTATTCCGGGTTTGGCGATCCAGGATTTGAGTCGGCGGCATCATTCCTCGGGTGGGTTCCAGGAGCGCAAACTCGCTTCTATCCGCCAACGATCGGCGCTACGATGCACAAGAACTCAGACCTGATCATTCAAGTGCATTACGCCCCCTCAACGACTGAGCAATACGACCAATCTCATGTGAATGTATTCTTCCATGAGAACGACGATGTGCGTCAGGTGCAGGAGTTCCCAATGTCGCCCAATAACTTGGTCGCCGGACAGAAGTTCATCATTCCAGCTAACAAGGTACCGATCTTTACCACCTCCTATACGGTACCACTTGAGATTAGTCTGCTCGGAATCGCTCCGCACATGCACCTGCTAGGCCGAGACTGTAGAGCCTTCGCAATTACACCCAAAGGTGATACGATCAACTTGATCAAGCTTGATCAATGGGACTTCCATTGGCAAGGGGGCTATACCTACAAGAATCCGGTACGCATACCACGTGGCTCCAAGTTGTTCTACATCGCTGCATACGATAACACGATCAACAACCTGAACAACCCCAACAATCCGCCCAAGGAAGTGCGATGGGGCGAGGGAACAACAGATGAAATGCTACTGTGCTACTTTCACTGGCTTCCCTATCAGCC
>CAZAGH010000056.1:0-11755 GCA_964484755.1 uncultured Melioribacter sp.
CAATGTGTCGACCGATGTTGTTGGCTTAAAACCAGCAGCAGCAGGCCATCCGTAGGCATCGACGAAGCCGAAGCCGTAGATGTAGCCACCAAAGCTTACGAGGCCGTTGCTCTTGATCTTGTGTGCCTTTGGCTCATTACCAAAGTCGAGAGTTGTCCAGTGCAGACCGTTCGGCATCTTGGTGAAGAGCAGCGTTGGCGACTGAGCCTGAGGGTGCTTCCAAACTGGGATGTCGTCGATCTCGAGCGACTTGAGGTTGTCGATGTAATTCGGATCTGATGTGTCGGTCTTGACGATCAGGTTCAAACGGTGCTTCGTGAACTTCGATGCAGTTGGGAACTGGAAGATCGTAGACGTAAGGAACTGCTCTTCTGGCGTAACGTTGATCATGAACGGGTCAAGGATCGGGTCACCGTCCCATGACTGTGAACATGAATACTGCATAACGAAGATTGGCTTGTTCGCTGTCCAGACAGAGTAGCCGTGTGTAATCGTTGTTGGCGCGCCTGTTTGTGCAATGTCTGTAAACTCGCCGTCCTTCTGCAGAAGACCGCCGCCTTGGCCAAGGATCTTCTTCGAAACCTTATCATAGTAGATCATCTTCCACTGCGTGCCACCTTCTTTGGCAAACACGCGGAAAACGTCGCCCTTGCCTTGGTTGTTACGGTTCTCACGCTGGAGTTCAACCGTGACGTAGCGTTTACCCCATGTTGTGACTGGCGGAGTCATTTCCACGAGGTGATTTCGTCCATTACCGTTCACCAGCAGGTTCGGCATCGTCGAGCGCATGTGGAATGAAATGAAACCTATCGGGGCAGTTGACTTAACAATCGAACCTGAGAGGTCAAATTCACCGCGTGTTTGGCCGTCGCCGTGGATCATGTACACATCACCCTCATCCATGGTGAGCGTAAAGCGTTCGCCGATTTTCTTGCCAAGAGCCGTTGTAGCTGAGCCTGCACCAGTACCGCGGAGCAAAACGTCAACCTGGCATTGCTCACGAGCGATAATCACGAAGCCGCCAGCCCAGTTGTCGAACTCACGGAAATCGTAGTACGACGTACACATGTACTCTGTGCCCCAGCCGTTGACAGGGATGGCCATGTAGCCGTCCGACGTCGCTGCCTTCGAGTTGAGCACGTAAACAGAGATAGGCTTCTTTGATGTGATGCGGATACCCTTACGCACAACCTGTTCCGGTTCGCGAAGCTCCCACGTCCAGTTTGTTTCGCCCTTGGAATCAGAGAGCGTGCGCACTTCGTACGACTTGAGCGTACGACGATACTTCTTTTCGCCGGCTGCATCGTAAACTTCGATATCTGTATCGAAGGCCGAAGCGACATATACTTCGAGCTCGTCAACGGGGTACGGATTGATCTCATTCGGTGGAATGGCGATCCAGAACTCCGTGCCCTGAGAGCCGGTGTTCAACATCTTCTCTACTGACGGGATTTTCCGCTTTTGAGCAGATGCAGAGTAAAATGCTACGAGGATGAGCGTAGCAAGAACTGCAATTCGCGATGCGTATCGCTGGTACATGAAGCCTCCAAACATCAAAAAGATTTTTGTTTACGGCGTAAGCTGGGACCCAGAACAGGCTTTGAAAAGCCTATTCCTAGCCCATGGTTACTATGATAACCAAAATCTTGCTAAAAAGGAGCCCGAAAAGAGCAGTTTTTTTACTCTCCGAGGCATATATGGAGGCAGTTCTTCTCCATGCCGGATATGGCACAGTTGGTATGCCGTATGTACTAGCTATTAAAGTGACTTGGAAGAATAGCTGAGATGGTTTCCCGAGTTCGTTTTGTTAGTCGCTGATTACGATCGGGAGTGTCGAGACACGCTGCCCGCGTGTCATCACTGACGCGAGATAAACACCCGGAGCGAGATCAAGGTCTTCCCGGTGCGTGGCAGATTCAATCTCAGACGTCAGCACAACCTGGCCGTTGAGATCATAGATCTGCAACATCGAGGAGGTTATTCCAAGGTTGGATTCAATGACCAATTGCCCCGTTGCAACGTACATCCGAATGTTGAAAACGGGCGCTGAAGGGTCGTCGACTGAGGTGGTTGGGCTATACTGCTGACAGTAGTTTTTGGAGTTGCCGGCATTGTCGAACACGGTTACACAGCCCCATGCGCTCTTCGTCACATCGACAACCTCAAACGTCAAACTAGATGAATACGTGCCCAATGGGAACGTCCGCAGTAGGGGGCGAATAAGGCGCATGTTCACAGAGTCGTATTCAACCCGCTGGAGTCCGCGATCAACCTGCACGGTTCCAACTGGGCACCTTGGCATTGGGTCTGGACTGGTGCGCTTATCGCTGATTTCGAAGTCCCACAGCACAGCAACACTTCCCTTGACTTCGATGACAGGGGGCAGGGTGTCTACGCGGTTGGGTGGAGTATAGGTGAGCGTGTCCGATGCCAGATTGTTGTTCCAGTCTCGCACGAGGATGGACCCGCTAGCATTCTTTGTGGTATCGATCACGACAGCACGAAAGGAGAAGCTCTTTGGGGCCGTGATGAAGGCTGTTGCCGAATCTTGGCCTAGATCAAGCCGAAGATTGCGGGCCGTTGAGGAAAGCCGAATGGACTGGATGCCGCTTTCGACTTGGTCGCCGTTTTGCGGAACGGGCCGGGGTGGATTAGGGACGTTGCGCTGCTCGAGGACTGTGTACTCTCGGAAGTGGCAGTCGAGCCCCTTTATCGTGAGAACGGGGGGAAGAGTGTCCACTGTATTGATTGGGGAGCTCGGTTTACCCCCTGTAATTGGCCAGCCATAAGCATCGACGGTGCCGTAGCCGTATGCATAGCCACCGAATTTTACAGAACCAGTGCTAGCAATGGTATGGGCAAGGGGCTCGTTGCCGTAGTCCAGAGTTGTCCAGTAATATCCCTGGGGCATCTTATTCGACAGCAGCTTTGGTTCGATAGCTTTCGGATGACTCCAGACAGGAGTGCCGTCGATCGTTAAGGACTTGAGGTGCTCGGTGTGGTTCGGATCGGTGGTGTCCACCGTAACGAGCAGGTTTAGGCGGTGTTTTGTGAATTTGCTAGAAGTTGGAAACTGAAACAGGGCAGAGTTCGCATACTGCGTTTCGGCCGGCAGGACCATCATAAATGGATCCAGCGCAGGATCGCCATCAAAGCTCGAAGAGCATGAATACTGCATCACAAGTAGCGGTTTGTCTGCTGTCCATATTGAGTATCCAGTCGTGAGATTGGTGGGCGTCCCAGTCTGCGAGAGATCCCAGAAATCGCCAGCCTTGGCGAGCAAGCCTCCAGCTTTCCCGACCAGCTTCTTCGTCACCTTGTCGTAGTAGGTAAGCGTCCACCGGGTATTGGGATCCTTTGCAATGACGCGAAAAACGTCTCCCTTGCCCTGGTTGTTGCGATTTTCACGCTGAAGCTCAACCGTGGCATAACGTGTACCCCATGCGGACGTTGGAGGCAACATTTCCACGAGGTGGTTCCTGCCATTGCCATTGACCAGCAGGTTCGGCATAGTCGTACGCATGTGAAAGCCAATGACGCCAATTGGTTTGTCTGCCACTATACTGCTGCCTGTCAGATCAAACTCACCGCGGGTTTGCCCGTCTCCGTGGATCATATAGACGTCCCCTTCATCCATCGACACCGTGAATTGGTCGCCGATCTTTTTCCCGAGTGCAGTTCTGCCAGCCCCGTTGCCGCCAGCCCCGCGTAGCGTGATTGAAACCTTGGTAGGCTCTCGCGCAACGATGACAAAGCCCCCTGCCCATTGCTTGGCCTCTTTAAAATCGTAATACGATGCAGCGATGTACTCTCTATCCCAGGAGCTTACCGGAAGGGCCATGTAACCATCTGACGTTGCTACTTTCGAGTTCAGAACGAATACTGAAATGGGAGTCGGAGAGCTGATCTTAATGCCCTTCTGCAAAACCTCTTCAGGTTCGCGAACTTCCATCGTCCAGTTTGTTTCGCCCGCATCCGAGAGTGTAAGAACTTCGTTTGCCTTGAGATTCCTATTGAACTTCTTGCCTGAACTGGCGTCGAAAACAGTGATCTGCGTGTTTGTTGCAGAGGCGACATAGATGTGTAGATCCTCGACTGGGAATGGGTTGATCTCATTTGGTGGTATCGCAATCCAAAACTCTGTGCCGAGCGCACCATTGTTAAGCATACTCTCTGCGTTGGGCTTGCGGATTTGAGCAGAGAGCGCGTTTCCTGCGAGCAAGACAATGATGATGGCTGTAGCGATTCGCGATAGGATACTGCACCGATGTTGCATAGGGGTATGCTCCATGACAAGAACAAAAGCCGTAAGTTTGACGCCCAACATGTATCACACCTCTTTCTGTTGAGAGGACTATGGACACAGCAACAAAAGCATCACTGGAATTTAATACCACGACGTTCCCGAACAAGCGTCAGTCGGCAGAGGACCTCAAGGCCGTTGGCAATGAGATCCGCCGCGATATCATCCGCATGCTCGTGCGTGCCGGATCAGGTCATAGTGGCGGACCGCTCGGCTCGGCAGACATTTTTGCTACGCTGTATTTCGGCGGCTACATGCGCTACAATCCGGCAGACATGAACGATCCTTCACGTGATCGTTTTGTGCTCTCGGCTGGTCACATGGCACCGGTTATGTATGCCGCGCTTGCGAACGCTGGATGCTATCCGAAGGAAGAACAGTCAACTCTTCGCAAGTACAACACGCGTTTGCAGGGTCACCCAGGACGCGACATGCACCTGCCGGGCGTTGAGACCTCTTCGGGCTCGCTGGGACAAGGCATATCCATCGCTGTTGGTATGGCCATGAGCGACAAACTCGTGGACAAGTCAGACAAGCGGGTATTCTCGCTAACAGGCGATGGTGAATTGCAGGAAGGATCCATTTGGGAAGCAGCCATGTCAGCTGCACACTTCCAGCTCGATAACTTCTGCTGGATCATCGACAACAACGACTGTCAGATCGACGGACGCCTGCCGGATGTCATGAACGTCTATCCAATCGACGCCAAGTGTGAATCATTCGGATTCGACACCATCACGGTGAACGGTCACGACCCAGCTGATCTGATGCGCGGCTTCGACCGCTTCCTCGAAAACCAGAAGAACAAGACAGGTAAGCCAACAGCCATCATTGCAAAGACGTACATGGGGCATGGCGTTTCGTTCATGAACGACAAGTTCGAGTGGCATGGAAAGCCCCCTTCAAAGGATCAAGCTCTGGCCGCGCTGGAAGAACTTGCTCAAATGCCATAAGCTGGCGCCTCACCTTACTACGATTACCTTGGAATAGACATGGAATTACTCGGTTCAAAACCCACGCGATTTGGCTTTGGCGACGGCCTTGTAGAACTCGGAGAGCGTCATAGCAATGTTGTTGTCCTCGGTGGCGACATTACAGGATCTGTGATGACATCGCTCTTCAAAGAGAAGTTTCCAGATCGATTCTTCTCGATCGGTATTGCTGAGCAGAATGCCACGACGATCGCTGCCGGACTTGCCCTGAGCGGTAAGATTCCGTTCTTCGCATCGTATGGTGCCTTCTGCGCACTGCGCAACGCTGATCAATTGCGCATCTCGGTGTGCTATAACGAAGCTAACGTGAAGATCGGCGGAGGTCATGCCGGCATCAGTGTTGGTCCAGACGGTGCTACGCACCAGGTCTTGGAAGAAGTTGCGTTTCTGCGCACGCTTCCACACATGACGATGATCGTTCCGGCTGACTACGAAGAAGCTAAGAAGGCAACCATCGCCATGGGCGAAATGGTTGGTCCAGCTTACATCCGCTTTGGCCGCTCACCAGTACCGATGTTTACAACTTCTGATACTCCATTCGAACTTGGCAAGGCAAACGTTGTCATGGATGGCAACGATGTTGCTATCATCGCTAATGGTGCCATGGTATGGGAGAGCATCCTTGCTGCCAAGGAACTCGCGAAGAAGGGAATTCACGCGCGAGTTGTAAATGTGCATACCGTTAAGCCGTTCGACTTTGCCACTGTTACGGCAGCAGCGCGCGAGTGCGGCTGCGTTGTGACAGCGGAAGAGCATCAAGTCCATGGCGGACTGGGCGGCGCCGTTGCAGAGTGTACAGCGAAGAACGCTCCAGTGCCAATTGAGTTCGTTGGTGTCAAGGATTCCTTCGGCGGATCGGGCGAACCTGAAGAACTGATGGTGAAGTTTGGTCTAACGTGGAAAGAGATCTATGCCTCGGCGCTCGTTGCAATGGAACGTCGCGACAAGGGTAGCTCTGGCGTACGCGCGATCAAAGAAGTAGCAGCATACACCGCCTAGGCGTCCTTTTCGGAGTACACTGTGTCTACAACATCTAAGACCGTGATCGATGTAAGCGATCCCGTGCTCTTGCGTATTGCCGCGCTCGCACATGAGCTTGGCACGCCAGCGTATGTTGTAGGGGGCTATGTGCGCGATGCATTGATGGGGCGGGCACGAACCGACATCGACATCACGGTTCAGGGAGACCCACTCGAATTTGCCCGCGCCGTGGCCAATGTGTTTCGTTCCAAGACGGTGGAGTTCGCCAATTTTCGCACGGCCATGGTGCCGATCGGCGATTATCAAGTCGAGTTCGTCGGGACACGCAGGGAAGAGTACCGCGAAGACTCGCGCAAGCCAATCGTTGTGGAAGGCACCCTTGAAGACGACCTTCGTAGACGCGATTTCACGGTGAACGCTCTGGCCGCAAGCCTCAGCGCAGACAGTCTCGGAGAGATCATTGATCTTTTTGGTGGTGCTGAAGATATCGGTCGTAAGATTCTGCGCACGCCCCTTGATCCCGTTGTGACCATGAGTGATGATCCATTGCGCATGATGCGTGCGGCAAGATTTGCAGCGCAGCTTGAGTTCTCGGTAGAGGTATCTGTGTTGGATGCAATGGAGTCAATGGCCGACCGCATCACGATTATCTCTCAGGAACGCATTTCTGATGAGTTTCTCAAGATCCTCGCAACACGCAAACCAAGTATTGGACTCAAGATCCTCTACGATACTGGAGTCATGAAGCACATCTTCCCGGAAGTGCACAATCTTGCAGGCGTTGATATCGTAGCCCTTGGTTCGCGGGAGTTTCAGCACAAAGACGTGTTCCTGCACACCCTGCAAGTTGTCGACAATCTTGCTCAGATGTCAGACAACGTCTGGCTGCGATTTGCCACGCTCATGCATGATGTTGCCAAGCCCCGTACAAAGAAATTCATTGAGGGGGCTGGTTGGACGTTTCACGGTCACGAGGAAGTTGGAGCTCGCTGGCAGGAGAAGATCTTTCGACGCATGAAGCTTCCGCTTCAGCATCTAGGCTACGTGCAGACCCTGGTGCGATTGCATCAACGCCCCATGAAACTGGTCGATGAAGGCGTTACCGATTCGGCTATTCGCCGTCTTGCCGTGCAAGCCGGTGATGCCATCAACGACCTGTTTATGCTGTGTCGTGCCGATATCACAACGCGCAATCCTTCCCGTGCGGCAAAGTATCTGCGTAATTACGACATCGTCGAATCTAAACTTATTGACGTTCGAGAGCGCGACCAACTTCGTGCATTCCAAAGCCCCATTCGAGGTGAGGAGCTCATGAAGCTCAGTGGACTTGGCCCATGCCGTACGCTTGGATATATGAAGTGGATGATCGAAGAAGCCATCCTCGATGGCATCATACCCAATGACGTCGGCGCAGCGCGTGAATACCTCATGTCCAACATGGAACAATGGAAACAAGATGGACCAACAGCAGAATTCGGACGGCGGGGTTGATGCGAACGTCGCACTCGCGCAAGCGGGTGCCCATGAATGTATGGATTCCCGCTTTCGCGGGAACGACACGGTAATTGGTAATTAGTCATTGGTAATTGTCATGCATCTCCTCCCCTACGCCAACATCACCCCAACCCTTGACCCCACGGTATTCGTAGGGCAGGGGTCGATCATCGTCGGTGATGTGCACATCGGACGCGACAGCTCGGTGTGGTTCAATGTTGTGATTCGCGGAGATGTGCATGAGATACGCATCGGCGAGCGCACGAACATCCAGGACCTTTCGATGCTGCACGTTCAGTGTAACACCCATTCGCTCACCATTGGCAACGGAGTGACGGTTGGCCACAGTGTTGTTCTACATGGATGCGTTGTTGAGGATTACGCGCAGATTGGCATGAACGCAACTGTTCTTAATGGTGCGGTGGTTGGTGCATACAGTATCGTAGCGGCGGGTGCAGTGGTTCGCGAGAACTTTGTTGTGCCTCCCCGGACACTTGTTGCTGGGGTTCCGGCCAAGATCGTGCGCGAGCTTACTGATGAAGAATGTGCCAAGCTTGAGCAAGGGGCTCAGAACTACGTCGATTACGTCAGATCTTACAGAGAAAACTTTAACATCAGAACTCAACGATGAGCAAGAAGAATACGTCGAAATCACTTTCATCATCTCTGACCATCATCCTTGTCAGCACAGCCGTGTGCGTTGTGCTTACGGTTGTGGCAGCAATGTTCACCGGAGAGCTGCTCTATTTGGTTGCAACTGCACTGTTCATCGTGAGTGGTGTGGCCGGTGTCTGGGTGGTGCGTAAGCTGCAGCGAACACTAGGACAATGACGCTACCATCATTCCGCGTCGATGTCCAGATCTCCACACATCAGGAGGGGACGGAGCAGTATCTGGTGTTGCATGACCCCTTCGGCATTGCCGATGGCCCTATCATGCTGCATGCCGATATGATTGATATCCTGAGTGTATGCGACGGTGAGACAACCATCGAACAGGTTGCGGCATCAGCAGGTGTGGCCGCCGATGGACCCGAGATCATGCAGATCCGGATGTTCGTCGCAGAGCTCGATACCATGGGCTACTTTGAGGGGGCTCGTGCTGATGAATTGCGCCAGCAGGCGATAGAACAATGGAATGCACTCCCCACGCGCCCAGCTGTCTGTGCCGGCAGCACCTATCCTCAGGACCCCGAACAGCTTGCTACGTTCTTGGCAGGATTCGAGGCAAAGCAGGCTGAGAGCCTGCCCGCGGCACCAACAATGGTGCTTCTTCCGCACATCGATTTCCGCGTTGCTCCGCACGTTTACGGCCGGGCATACGCGCATCTGCGCGCCAGCGAAGCAGACCTTGTGGTGATGATCGGCACATCGCATTACTGGGACGGCAACCCCATCGTGGTTACCAATAAGTCCTTCGAGACCCCGCTCGGCACAGTACCCGTGATCGAGCACCCGTTCTATGAGCCCCTTGCCGACATAGCTCATAAACCGGAGCATTCATTGGAGCTTCATGTTGTGCTCTTGCAGCACTTATGGGGTTCGAGACCCTTTGAGATTCTCCCGATTTTGGTCACGCAGTCGCTGTTCGACCGCGGGAATCTGGAAAAAATCTCTCGAGAGATTCAAGATTTTGTGGCCTCCACAAACCGGAACGTGTTGTGGCTTGTTAGCGGTGATTTGGCACACATCGGACGCAAATTCGGCGATGAGCTACCTGCAGCGATGATTACGGATACTGTCCGCGCTGCCGATCAAGCTCTGGTTAACGCTTTGGAAGACAACAACCTTGCGAACTACCGTGAACTGATCGATGCCCATGGAAACCAGTATAGAGTCTGCGGTTATGCCCCAACTGTACTTGCTCATGCAACTTGCCCGGTGGGCAGGGGGCAGGCAATCGCCTATGATATCTGGGACGAGATCGAGACACAAAGTGCCGTCTCTTTTGCAACCATCATTTGGGATTAATACCCTCCCACCCTTATGTTTGCAAGCTCTGATAAAACCAATGTGAGATAGGAGCCCCATTTGGGGAAGGAATCATGAATCAGCACGGAAACATTACAGCCTCTATCCGCGACCAAGATGTCAAGCGTGATTGGTGGGTCGTAGACGCCGACGGTCTAACGGTTGGACGTCTTGCAACGCAACTTGCTACGCTGCTCCGCGGCAAGCATAAGCCATTGTTCACCCCGCACGTAGACTGCGGCGACTTTGTTGTTGTCATCAACGCAGACAAGGTTGTCATGGAAGGTAAGCGCGCAGAACAGAAGGAATACTTCCACAACACTGGATATCCAGGTGGTGGTCGCATGCGTTCGTTCTCGAAGCTTATGCAGACCAAGCCGGAAGAAGTCGTAGAGCTTGCTGTTAAGGGCATGCTTCCGAAGAACACGCTTGGACGCCAGATGGTGAAGAAGCTTAAGGTCTATGCTGGTACAGAGCACCCACATACGGCACAGCAGCCAAAGCCGTATGCATTGCCATATCGTCACGTTGGAACGAAGGCGTAACGGAGATAAACATGAAAACGTATCAAGGTACTGGACGTCGTAAAACATCTGTAGCACAAGTTCGCCTCACGAGCGGCACGGGTCACGTACTCGTTAATCGTCTCCCGATTGAAGAGTACTTCACGGTCGAGAACTATCGTCGTGATGCGATTCTCCCGCTTGAACTCACAAAGACGAACGGTCAGTTCGATGTCTTCGTGAATGTTCGCGGTGGTGGTAAGAGCGGTCAAGCCGGGGCAGTCCGTCTTGGTGTTGCTCGCGCACTTGTCGAATACAACGAAGAACTTCGCGCTATGCTCCGTCCAACGGGCGTTCTTACACGTGACCCACGTATGGTGGAGCGTAAGAAGTACGGTCAGAAGAAGGCTCGTAAGCGCTTCCAGTTCTCGAAGCGTTAATACTCTCGAAATTCAACAACACATGTGTGGGAATTCCACTGGTGGAGCTGGGCGCAAGCCTGGTCCAGTGGTTCGAACCATACAGAGGTTTCATCCATCTACAACTTAAGAGGTAGACCATGCCAGCAGTAAGCTTAGAAGCCCTGCTCGAGTCCGGAGCACACTTCGGACACCTTACGCGCCGTTGGAATCCGGCAATGCGCAGCTTCATTTTCATGGAGCGCAACGGAATCCATATCATCGACCTGCGCAAAACACAAATGCTGATCGATATCGCACGCGATGCGGCCCACGAGATTTCATCTCAGGGACGTGGCGTGCTCTTCGTTGGTACAAAGAACCAAGCCAAGGGTGCTGTCGAGACTGAAGCCAAGAAGGCTGGCTCGAACTACGTTTCAGAACGTTGGCTCGGTGGTATGCTCACGAACTTCACGACGATCCGCAAGTCTATCAAGCGCCTCGGAGCCATCGACAAGATGGAGAGCGATGGTACGTTCGAGAAGATCACTAAGAAAGAACGCCTGATGCTCGGTCGCGAGCGCGATCGTCTGCGTAAGGTATTCGGTGGTATCGAGGACATGACGCGCATCCCTGGATTGCTCGTTGTTGTCGATATCAAGAAGGAACACCTTGCCATCAAGGAAGCCAAGACACTCGGCATTCCGGTTATCGGCATTGTTGATACGAACTCTGATCCGTCACAGGTGGATTATCCAATCCCAGCCAACGATGATTCGATCAAGGCCATTGAGCTGATCCTGGGTGTACTCTCGGGTGCAATCGGTGAAGGTCGCGACATCGCTCGTGCAAAGGCAGCAGATCTTGCAGCAGCAGGCGAAGCAGTTGCCAAGGAAAATGAAGGCGACGACACAAAGGTCCGCCGTCAACTCCGCACGCGCAAGGCCGGCGGTAAGGGCGAAGGCTCTGAACAATAATCCATCAACGACATCTACGGAAACCACATCATGATCAGCCCACAAAACGTCAAAGAACTCCGCGAGAAAACCGGCGCAGGCATGGCCGATTGTAAGAAGGCCCTCGAAGAAGCTGGTGGAGACATGGCCGCAGCCAT
>CAZAGH010000057.1:0-11666 GCA_964484755.1 uncultured Melioribacter sp.
GCGATGCAATCTGGAGAGCTTCAAAACGACTATTGGGAATGTTGGCAAGGACTCGTGCCGGAATTCACGCAGAAGTAATGTATATTTGCGCCCCCTAACAATGGAACACTCACGGCCAAGTCCCGTGCGATTGTGTCAGGCCCAACTCCGCCAGGTCCGGAAGGAAGCAACGGTCAGCTCGTACACAAGGCGCCACGGTCAACTTGGCCTCTTTTTTTATGCTACGTAGAATTCTCATCAACGGCACCTCGACGCATCTTCGGATCGCAATCACTGAAGACGGCAAGCTTGTTGAGTTGTTTACAGAGTCTCCCGAGAATGAGCACCAGGTCGGTAACATCTATCTCGGCCGCGTAACACGCGTTGTGCAGGGCATGAATGCGGCGTTCGTCAATATTGGTCTTGAGCAAGACGGGTTCCTTCACTTTAGCGATGTTGATTCGACGATGGAGGATGATGCTTCGGATGATGATGACGATGAACGTCCGAGCTCAAAGGTTGTAGGCTCGGCTGATGTAGCCTTACGGACATCGAAGATCGATTCAAACAGGAAGTTGCCGGTATTCTCAACGAAGCGCAGCGGCGATATCACGATCAATATTCATCCGAAACAGATGATCGTGGTGCAGGTTACACGCGAGGCCTATCACCAAAAGGGTGTTCGCATCACAACAAAGGTCGGTCTGACCGGACGCAATGTTGTACTGCTGCCATTTGAGAGCAGTATCGGTATTTCCCGAAAGATCCATCAGACGAAGGAACGCAAGCGCTTACGTGCCATCGCAAAATCTGTGATACCCGAGGGCATGGGATGTATCATCCGAACCGCTGCCGCAGGACTACCCGAAGAGGATGTTGCCCGTGATTTTGAAACACTGGTAGCAGACTGGAAGGAGATTGAGCGAGACGTGCGCGATGCCACAGAGCCAATGCTGCTGCATCAAGAGGCAGGAATTGCACACAGTGTGATCCGTGACCTGATGAAGGATGATGTGGCGCAGGTAGTGGTTGACGACCGCAAGGTCTATCGCGATCTCAAGGCGTACATGGAGAAGACAGCACCGCATCTTCTCGGCAGACTTGAGTTCTTTGCCGATACACGCCCGATGTTTGATGTGTACGGAGTTGAACGCGATGTCCATTTGACGCACTCCCGAAGAGTACCCCTTCAAAGCGGTGGACACCTTATCATCGATCATACGGAGGCCATGGTTGTCGTTGACGTCAACTCAGGTCGCGCGTCAAATGAACGTACACAGGAAGCCAACGCCGTAAAGACCAATTTTGAGGCCCTCAAAGAGGTGGCACGGCAAATGCGCCTGCGAGATATCGGTGGAATGATCTTGATTGATTTCATCGACATGCAGCAGGAGGAGAACCGGCGCCGGTTGATCACGGAGATGAAGAAAGAAACATCCCGGGATCGTGCGAAGGTTGTGGTCTACCCACTTACGCAGCTGGGAATTCTGCAAGTAACACGCCAGCGTATCCGCCAGAGTATGGCAGAGCGCACGAGCGAAGAGTGTCCGTTTTGCCTCGGCACAGGTAGGGTACTCTCGGCTGCAAGCGTTGTTAGCGACATCGACAGGTGGCTGCGCAAGTTTCGAGCTGGTACGTGGTCGGTTCGAGTGACAATCGCCACGCACCCATACATCGTACATTACATCGAACGAAACAAACAAGAGACACTGAGAAAGTGGCTTCGGTCGTATTTTCTGCGTGTTACCTTGAAAGAGGACGACAACATCGAGGCAGGTGAGTTCCGCTGCTACCTGCCCGGTTCCTCAAAAGACATCACACGCCAATACCAATAATGCTCGACCACCAGTCCGCTTCTATTACGGTTCTCGGATCGACCGGATCGATCGGTACGCAGGCACTCGATATTCTCGAGCGCTCTGGTAAGGGGCATACACTGCGCTGGATCACTTGTAACACACGCTGGCAGGACCTAGCAGACCAGGCGCGACGATTCTCTCCGCATGGCGTTGCTATTCGTGATGAACAGGCTTGGAAGGCTTTCAAGGATGCCATGCCTGATTTCAAGGGGCCTGTGCTCTGCGGCGATGAGGGCATTTGTGAGGCAGCGGCCGATAAGGCCAATGCTGTTGTGCTATCGGCCATGGTTGGGTTTAGTGGTGTGCTGCCAACGATGGCCGCTATCAAAGCTGGACACACCATTGGATTGGCGAACAAAGAATCTCTTGTCAGCGCTGGCTCGATCTTGATGCCAGCTGTTGACACCTACGGCGCAACACTCCTGGCCGTCGACTCGGAACACAGTGCAATTCTGCAGTGTGTTGTCGGTGAGCATCGGGACGACCTCGAGAAGGTTATCATAACTGCCTCGGGTGGCCCCTTTCGCACACATACCCACGAGCAACTTCAACATGTGACCGCGGCCCAGGCACTAAAACATCCCAACTGGGATATGGGTGCCAAGATCACGATTGATTCGGCTACGCTGATGAACAAAGGGTTCGAAGTGATCGAGGCATTTTGGCTGTTCGGACTTCGTCCAGACCAGATCGACGTTGTGGTTCATCCACAATCGATCATCCACTCGATGGTCCAATTCATCGACGGCTCCGTCAAGGCACAGATGGGCGTTCCCACAATGCTGGTTCCGATCCAGTATGCTCTGACGTATCCACGCAGATATGCCCTCGACATACCACGCATGGACCTTGCCTCGATTGGGCAACTCACGTTTGAGGCTCCCGATACAGAGAGGTTCCCATGCCTTGCCATCGCATACGAAGTGATGCGCCGAGAAGGTACCTCGGGAGCTGCCGTGAACGCTGCAAATGAGATTGCTGTTGCTGCGTTCCTGCAGGGCCGTCTGCGGTTTCTAGATATCCCAGCAACGATCGAGCACGTCCTTGGTCACATGGAACACGTCTCTCATCCGTCGTTAGACGACATTGTCCATGTCGACGAGGCTGCGCGCTCCATGGCAATGGACTTCACACAACGTCACCAATTGTAACGGACATGGATTTTCTTCAGAATCTCGTTTCATTCATCATTGTCATCGGTGTCCTGGTCTTCGTACATGAACTTGGGCACTTCCTCGCAGCTCTCTGGACAGGTATGCGTGCTGATGTGTTCGCACTCGGTATGGGGCCTCGTGTGCTGGGGTGGAACAAGATCAATGGGTTCACGTTTGGTAAACTTTCCGAAGAAGTTCAGTCGCAACTCGGTGTCAATACCGACTATCGCCTGTGCGCGCTTCCGATCGGTGGATACGTCAAGATCCTGGGCATGGTTGATGAGTCCATGGACAACGAGTTTGCTTCTAAAGAGCCACAGCCATACGAGTTCCGCTCAAAGGGTGCGCTAGCTCGAGCGTTTGTGCTCTCGGCAGGTGTGATCATGAATTTGCTACTTGCTCTTCTGTTCTTCTGGACGATACTGGTAGCCTACGGACGCGAGGATGTGGCCACAACGACTGTTGGATATGTGCAGCGCGGTTCACTTGCAGACTCTCTCGGATTCATGTCCGGTGATCGTGTCGCCAGTATCAATGGCGTGCAGCGCGCTGAGTGGGGCAGTGTCTATGAAGGCATCGTGAGTCTTGAAGAGACCGCCGATCGTAAGGTTCTTGTTAACCGCAATGGTTCACAAATCTTGATCACTGTTCCGGCAAGTCGCATCGTTGGAGCCATCGCAGAGCAGCGTGATATCGGCATCTATCCAGATGGAGTCATCGTCAAGATCGAGGGTGTGATGGCCAACACTCCTGCGGCCAAGGGCAAGATGCAGAGCGGTGATGTTGTGATCGATGCCAATGGCGAGCGAATCATGGCGGTCACACAGCTGCAGAAGATCATCAAGGCTCGCGCAGGATCATCCCTACTTATCAACGTTCAGCGCGGACAGCAGGTCATTCCTGTTTCTGTTGACGTACCGCAGAACGGTCCTATCGGCGTGCAGCTGCGCCAAGACTTCACAGGCAAGCGTATCAAGGTTACCTACGAGCCCCTTACGGCCATGAGCATGGCATGGGATCGAACAATTGGTACCGTCGGTGCATTCATCTCATCGGTTACGCACGTAATCGAAGGAACATTAACGGTCAAGCAAACATTCGGCGGCCCCATTCGCATCGCTCAAATGGCTGGTCAGCAGTCAACCTTGGGACTCGATGCATTCCTCGGATTCATGGCAGGGCTGTCGGTATCACTTGCGGTGATCAACCTCTTGCCACTTCCCGGACTCGACGGCGGACATCTTGTCTTTGTTGCAATCGAGGCTGTTTTGCGTCGTGAGATCTCGACAACGGTGAAGATCCGGGTGCAGCAGGTTGGCATGACGCTGCTGCTTGCTCTCATGGCCTACATTTTCTATCTGGACCTAACACGCTAAAGGCGACTATAAAGGGGCGAGCACGTGTACATACTTGTGACCAATGACGATGGGATCGACTCAGCAGGGATTCATGCGCTTGTGCATGCCATGCGGAGGCTGGGCGAAGTGGTCGTCGTTGCGCCAGACAGACAGCAGAGCGCCGTTGGACACGCCCTCACTGTGTCAAGTCCACTTCGCGCCACACCATTTCATCGCGACGGCGAAATGTTTGGCTATGCGATTAATGGAACACCCGCAGACTGCGTGAAGCTTGGCGTCAGTACGCTTCTCGAACGCCGTCCAGACATCGTTGTCAGCGGAATCAATCACGGATCTAACGCCAGTATCAATGCGATCTACTCCGGTACCGTGAGTGCAGCAACGGAGGGGACGCTCATGGGTATCCCCTCGCTTGCCGTTTCGCACACCAGCTTTGATCACAAGGCCGACATGACGCTAGCAGCGGAAGTGGCCTATACAGTAGCATCAAAGCTTCTTGATCTGCACCTACCAACTGGCACACTGCTGAACGTAAACGTACCCGATGTTGATCGAGCATCCTTCAAGGGATACCGGGTAACACGTCAGGGTCATAGCGAGTGGAAGGATGCCTATCAAACCCGCATTGATCCGCAGGGCAGACCCTACTACTGGCTCACGGGCGAGTTCGTAACGGTGCGTGAGGCAGAGGACGCTGACGATCTGCTCGTCGCAGATGGCTGGGCTGCAATTACACCGATTCATTACGAGCTGACCAATTTTCAGTACCTGGAAAAGTTGCGTGAGCACCCAGTACTTGCCGACATTTGTGGATCTCAACGCTAAGGGGACGTACATATCGTGACATCGCATATCAACGAACAGGTGCTCCGAGACATCGACGCACACGCGAAACGCTTGCGGTTTCTCTATCGCATCAAGGGGTTCGGGTATGAGCGGGCCATCGAACTCCCTTTGATTGCAAGCTATCTCTCCCCGAAGTTCAGTCAGCCCCTTCGTTATCTCGACATTGGCACCGGACAATCCATCTTCCCATCATGGGTGGCGAAGAACTCATCATGGGATGTGACGTGCCTTGACAAATTCAACTGGGTTGAGAAGCAGCATGAGTATGCCGCTAAGCTTGGACTTGACAAGAGTCGCTACCATGTTGTGCTGCAAGATTTTCTCGAAGCGGAACTCGAGCCCGAGTCATTCGATGTGATCACCAACATTTCGGTAATCGAGCATTTTGAAGGGGGCTTGGATTCCGTTGCCATGGAAAAGAGCGCACGACTTCTTAAGCCGGGTGGTATCTATGTTCTTACAACACCTCTCAATGAGGGGCATGCTCGCGACTGGTTCCTACAGCAGGATGTCTACGGTGAAAAATTCACTTCGGCACCGGTCTTTTTTCAACGACACTATGATGTTGCTTCATTCAAGAAGCGCATTGTTGATGCCTCAGGTCTTGAGGAAGTGGAACGCAAGTACTTTGGTGACTACGACGTGCCGTTCTTCAACGATCGTATCGTTGAGCAGCATGGCATCAAGAAGATCGGTAGAACATTGCGGCAGATCCGTACCGTAGATCATGCACTCAAGCATGGCAGCTACCGAGACGTCCCGGTATCAATGAAGGGCATGAAGATCTATACGTCCGCTGGCGTATGTGTCGTGCTCACAAAGCCCAAGCGTTGATAAAGATTGATCAGCTGCGTTAGTGCCTGTGAATAGGGCTGCGTAGGTGCTGGCATCTTGCCGCCCACGACGTCGTTGACACAATCAATGATCACACGGGCCAGGTCTAATGCATTTTCATTGCGAAATGTTCTGCAGCCAGCTGGACGCATCACCGCATCCGATGCAATTGTCCAACGTCCTAACTCCATCGCCTCCGTTACCGTGAGAGAGGGGCCACCCTCTGTCCGGGTTGGACGTATGATGATATGCGCCTCCCTGACCAGTGGTGCCAGTGGACCATTGAGGTCATTGACCAAATGCACACGCGCGTCGAGTTTGGCAGTTTCAACGATTCGTTCGTACAGCGCTTGATCACGAACACCACCGATCGCGATACAGACCTGGATACTCGGATCTGTGATCTGTTGCAGTGCATCGAGCAAGACGTCGATGCCATAGAGGTCCTTACCTGCCACCGATGTAACAGCACCGGCATTCGCAAGAATTCTGACAGATGCTCTGCGCCACTGTTCGGGCACAGATGGAGGAAGCACACCGCTTGATTCCCAGCGGCTCAACGGCAGATTTGACGGGATCACCTTCAGCCGTTTGTGCGCCACGCCCAGCTCCTTCTGCAGATCGCGTGCGGCCTCATCACTGATCGCAACAATGGCCTCTGCGCGCTCATACGCCTTGCGTAAATCCTTTGCAACGCCGAGATTCTCGAACTCACGCCTATGACGGAACGAGTGGACGGTAACGATGTACTTGGTGCCGAGCAAGCGCCAGATCTTACTGAGTAAAAGCATCCAACGAAAATTACCCTCGTCGGTATGATAGTGCACCGGAGTACGAGAGAGCAGATGCCATGGACGAAACAACGATACACTCTTCACTCCTGCTGGTATTCCGCCGAGAGAGACCCCTTCAACAGGAATACGGCGCTCTTGCAATGCCTCGAAGAGGCGAACGCAATGGATGGCCACACCTCCAAAGGGAGGCGGGAAGGGGCCAAGGATGCGCATCGATTTCATGCAGTGATCGTTGGACGCAGTGACGATGAAGGGTGGACGAAGACGATGTTGTCGTTGACGTGCAGAGCATCCATAGGACATGATCGCAACGTTCCATTCTCGTTGATGAAGTAGGGGGCATACCCCAACGTTGCCATGAACTGTTTGAACTCCTGACAGGTTTGTCCGCGAGCCTGCTGCAGATGGTCGCTTAGCTCCATGATCACAATTGGGCGGTCATTCTGCAGCACTGAACTGGCACCTTCGATGACGTCTACCTCAGCCCCCTCGACATCAATCTTGATGAGATCAACGGTCGGTAGGGCGTGTTGTTGGGTGAACGAATCGAGCCGCACTGAAGGTATCTCGATAAACTCTGTTGAGACATTTGACTCGATATAGACGGTGCTGTGAGTGCCCGCGTTGCGATCGTTCGAAAGGTATAGCTTCAAGGATCCGTCGACTGTTGATACCGCAGTTTGATGTAGCGCAACGTTGCTTAGGCCATTGAGCTTAATGTTTTCGCGAAATCTTGCAGCATTTTGATCCTCGGGCTCAAATGAGTGCACGATGGTCTGCTTGTTGGCTGCAGTTGCCATTGCCAGCGTGAGATATCCCATCTGAGCACCAACGTCAAGACATACAGCGCCTGGTTTGAGCACAGATCGCAAAAACCGGATAGTCGGTAGCTCATAGTCGCCAAAGACATACAGATGGGCTTGGAGATACTCTGTAATGTCGAGCCGCATACGAATGCCAAACCGTAGAGTCGAAACTACGAGCGTGCGCATGTGCGGAGCTAGATACGGAAAGTACAATCGCATCAGGATTGAATACTTGCCATGCTCGCGTGGATAGAGTCGTGCAATACTCGTAAAGAGGGAGCGGAAAAGCGCCATAGTGAGCAAAGTTACAGCGGTATGCTCAAAGGAGTCCTAGGATCGCTGGCAGTGTGATGATGGAAAGCAAGGTAGAAGCCAAGATAGCCTGCGCCAGTGCGTCGGTATCAAGCCCATACCGTTCAGCGAAAACCATCGTTAGCATCATCGTTGGCATTGCAGTTTCGAGAATTGCGCCGGTCTCAACAACTGGATCGTTGATGAGCCAGATGGTAGCAGATAGCAGTATGAGAGGCACAAGGATCGTGCGGATAGCCACAGCTGGAACAACAATCAGCAGATGTCCAGGATCTGGTATTCGCAATGTTAGACCAATACTGAACAACATCAACTGGGGCACAACTTTGCCAGCTGATGTGCAGCTTGATGTGATCCATGGAGCAATGGGCACATCGAGTAGGTTGATGATCATGGCAATTGCGATGGCAATCATGGGTGGTAGCGTAGCAACTTGGTAGAGAGCATCACTGATGCGCGAACGACGGCCAGATGCACCGTAGCGAACGCAGATCATCGTCCCGATAGAGAACAACAGTGGCGTCATTCCAAGATAATCGTACTCGATGGGTATGTGCCGCGCCCCCTCTCCAAGCACCGCAGTCGTGATCGGCAGTCCGAGATACATTGCATTACACCAGGTGCCTGCGAGAATCAGCGCCCCTGCAGTTGGCATGGAAACACGATTCTTGAGGATCCATCCGTAGACGACGTAGGATAGAACCAGTCCCACAATTACAGCGCTGATCGAAACGGCAGGAATCGTCCAAAGATGCTCACCAATATGCACCTGGCTAAGGGCCCCGAACGTGAGCAGCGGTATGAATACATTCAGCACGATCGAGCCGATCACGCGGCGCACTTCTGCGGCCGTTACAGCGCCTGGTATAAAGCGGTAGAGTATGCCGCACGCGAGCGGTATGCTAAGCTGAAGGAAGACATCGAACATCTTGCAATCTACAAGCAATTCACACTTTGGTGATGTAAAGGCACTATGACTACAGAAGGCATACTTTCATCACAATTCTGGAGCCATAGTATGGTTGTTCGTGTTTGCATCGCTGTATCCGCAACCGCCGAGCAGGCGTTTTTCGCTAAACTTCTTCCGACAACGCGTGATGAGTTGATCATTGTTGCTCGACTCGATACAGACATACCACTCATTCCTCAGTTGCTGCCTATTCTCCACCACTGCGACCTTGTACTCTATGATCCATCAATCGATAGTGGTAAGGGGCTTGCCTTGTGGGCGGAGCACGGCGCAACCGTACCACTATGTTGTTGGTGCAGTGATCCCCGAGATATCGATCGTTGCGCTGCTGCGGCACCATTGTTGACGCTAAGTCAATTCGCACCTGGTATTGACGTTGACGTTGCGATTCGGCGCTGCAAGCGCCATTTGCGAGATCATGCAATAGTCCCTGCGATGATCGCCCGCTCCCCCGAGGCTGAATACCGCGCGAGGATCGTCTCATTTGCCCAAACCAGTGGGATTGAAGTCTGCCCATGCGAGTCTATCGTGCACATTGAGGGGCAGGGTAACTACAGCAATGTCATTTTCCTCGAAAAGCCGCGACTCGTGCTCTCCCGAACCATCGGAGATTTTGTCGATGAGCTTTCTGGTGAAGGGTTCTTACGTGTTCATCGCAGTCACATTGTAAACCTGCGCCACATTCGACGTCTTATGCCGGGCAAGGTACCAAGGCTGCTCATGGCAAATGGTGATCGCGTTTCTGTGTCAGAGCGCTATCGTGCTCTACTTCTTCACAAACTCAATGTGATCAAGCGCAAGTAGGCACATCTCATCGTCGCTGTCCGAAATGCGATTACATGTTGTGTCGAATGAAGAGTCTGAGCATCGCCAAACGCCAGATGAAGAGCGCATGTGTGGTCTCTCCATTTCGGTAGCGGCTCACAAGCTCTTGTACCTTCTTTGGATCGACGAATGTATCCAGCTCCTGCCACGATCCATCAAGTGTGTGAGACAGAGCCCCCTTCAGCCACTTGATGTGTCCGGGCGTGATAAACCCCGTCTTGTCTTTGCGGTCGAGAATCTGATCGGGGACAATGCCCCGCATTGCGGCGCGGAGGACTCGTTTTGTTTCACCGCGGTAGATCTTGTCCTCCATCGGCATGCTGAACGAGAGGTCAACCAGTCGATGATCGAGGAACGGCACACGGGACTCAATGCTAAACGCCATCGAGTTGATGTCTTCGGTGTGCAGGAGCGTTGGCAATAGCGTTACTCGCAGGAGGTTATGCAGGAAGGCATTGAGGCGGCTACCTTCATGATTCGTGAGTCGCAGCGGGACCGCTCCCGCCCCTTGACGCATGATCCAGGGATATGTGTGCTTGAATTCTGTCTCGTAGAGATACTGCTCGCTCCGTGAAGCAGCCAGTACACTCTTGGCTAGAACGTTGAGCTTCTTTGATGATGAGTACCCCTGACGAGCGGCATGGGAACGAAGTTCGTTGTAGGCATCAATGTAGCGTCCCTGCTGAATGTATCCACCAATCACACGGTATAGCGAATGCATGTATCCACCGAGCATTTCATCTGAGCCCTGGCCGTCGAGGACGACTTTCACGCCGTTCTGTGCAGCAAGCCCCATAACGAAGTACTGCGAGATGTACGAAGACGAGGGCATCGGTGCATCCATAAGGGCAACGATGGTATCAAGTGCCTCGGCAACATCGGCGTCGGTCGGTGATATCTCACTCGAGCGTATCTGAGGGTATCGCGCCAGTAGGTGCTGTATATAGGGGCGCTCGTCTACGTCGCCTGTGCCCGTGTAAAAGGCTGTAAAGGCGCGAACCTCGTGCTCTGAGGTAGAGGAGGCAAGAACTGCGGCGATGGAGGTCGAATCGAGTCCACCACTCAGGCACACACCCATTGGCACATCGCGCCTCGACGTAATGCGTATCGAGTCAATGAAGAGCTCTCGAAACTGCTCTGTATGCTCTTCGAAGGTATTGGTCGGGTTCTCGGTTCGTCTGACCTCGGCATACTGCCAAATGCGCAGCTTGCCATTCTTCCATTCAAGATTGTGTGATGCCGGTAGCGCTAGGATGTCGTTAAAGTAGGTCTCTTCCCAGTGATGCATCCATCCTAGGTAGAGTCCACGAGCAACCTGTGCTTCGTTAAAGCCCCCTCTGAAAAGGGGGGTAGTCTTCAGCGCTTTGATCTCCGAGGCGAAGTACAGCTGGCCATCACGCGAACAATAGTGAAATGGCTTGATGCCAAATCGGTCGCGGGAGCAGAATAGGGTCTGGTGCGTGTCGTCCCAAATGGCAAATGCCCACATCCCGATAAAGCGTTCAACGGCCTGATGACCCCAGTGGGCAACGGCTGTGAGCACAACCTCGGTGTCGCCGCTGGTTACAAACGAGTAGCCGGCATCTTGCAATTCTTTCCGAAGCTCAACGTAGTTATAGACTTCGCCATTGAATGCGATCGTGAGATTGCCTCGCGTCATTGGCTGATGCGATGCAGCAGAAAGATCAAGAATGCTTAGACGATTGTGTCCGAGAAAGACATTGCCAGACTGCCATGTTCCACGATGGTCCGGACCACGATGGCTCATAACGCCCAGCATTGACGATCCGGTGCTGAGCACGTCGTCTGCCGTTCGTTTAGTGTCGATTATTCCTGCAATGCCACACATGAGTGCCGAAACTACGGAATGCGCTAGTTTGTGATGATGAGCTTGAAGTGGAAACTGCGAATTCTTGCCGGACCAATGCG
>CAZAGH010000058.1:0-4396 GCA_964484755.1 uncultured Melioribacter sp.
CTGACGTGTGCCAGAGTGGATTGCCGAAGGAGGTCTTGAGAACCTCCCCACCAGCCACGAGAGCAAAGCCCCCGTCGACTGGTACGATCGAAAGATCGCTATAGGAGATGGTGGATGTTATTGGGCTGCCCTTCTCATCTTTATACTCAAACATCGTTCTGCCTCCAGACGATACATGAAGAAAAACGTCATCTCTCACAGAAGCAAAAGTCCTGGCTATGGCGACGTAATTTGTCGCCGTTCGCAATCGCGATTTTTTGAAGAACGACACATAGTGTCGCCATTGATTGTATACTACGTGATTGTATCTTCGGTCCATGCAGAATGTTCTTACTTACGCAGAGCTGAAAGCCTACCAGCGCCAAGAGCGCAACTCCTGGCCGAATGCAACCTCCGTTCGCACACACCGCGCTCTCAGCTGGCTTAACAGAGCAGAGCAAGAAACTGCAGATCCAGACGCAGCATTTGTATTTCTGTGGATGTCGTTTAATGCGCTGTATGCACGCATCATTGAAGAGGATTCCTCGGCAACAGAACGCGAGAAGTATGCACTGTTTATCAGGCAGCTGCTCATCAGTGACTATGAAAAGCGCATCGACGATTTGCTTTTTAATCAGTTCTCAGATTCAATGACGTCGCTCGTGGAGAACCGCTATGTCTTTCATGATTATTGGCAACGACTGCTCTACCCCGAGAACAACATCGACTGGGAACAAAAGCTGAATGCTTCGATCAACAGCGCCAGCTATGCCGTCCGCGAGCGAAAGACAGAGAAATTTCTGTTGACCATCTTGTCGAGAATTCAAGTCCTGCGTAACCAGGTTATGCACGGAGCATCAACGTGGAGCGGGGGTAAGAACAGACAACAGATTCAGGATGCAGCCGCCGTGCTGCGACAGTTCGTGCCGATCACCATCTACATCATGATGAACGATCCAACACAGGAATGGGGCGATCCGCTGTATCCGGTGCAGCATGACGATAACTAGGTACGAGGTACTAGGTACGAGGTACTAGGTACAAGGTACGAGGTACGGGGGTACGGGGGTACAGGGGTACAGAGTACGAGGTACAGACTAGAGATTCAAGAGTTGTTGGGCGCGGGAGTGTACGTCGTCGATGAGGCGCTGAGGTTTCACAACCTTGAGGTGTGGAGCCCAATGAAGAACCCATGAGACAAGTTCGGGGCTTACGCCGGCCTTCATTTCGATGCGAAGTGTGCCGTCTTTACGTTTGCGAATTTTTTGAGATGGATGCCAGTAGCTGGACATAAAAAAGTCGGCATGCTGTGGCGTCACCATATCAATCTCAATGTCAGCGCATTCGCGTTGTGGATCTTCCCAGAGTCCAAATCGTGTGGACATAAACTTGTCGAGATCAAACACTGGGGTCTTAGGGGGCTTAACAGGTGCATCGTACATTAGCCTGATCTTATCGATCGCATACACGCTGTAATTCTGATGCTTATCACTCCATGCAGCAATGTAGAGTCGGCCTAGGTATGGAATCACACGGTACGGAAACATCAGTTGCGAGGTAGACTGCTCACCGTAGATAACCTTGATCCACTGCTTCTGCGCAACACTTGCCACGACACCCGTGAGAATATCTTTGTCAATGGTCCCCGAATAATGTCCCAGTCCAATCGATGCCAACAACGTATCGGTAAGATCTACGTCCCCCGGCAGATACTCATCCAGCTCTGACTTTAACTCGCTAACGATTTCCTGCAGAGGCGAATCTTTGAGAATAGGCAAAGAGGCCTTTAGCATATACAGCGCAAACGAGTCGCCCGATGCTGCGGCCATCGTCATCGCGGAAATGCCCGCCCCTTTCTTCAGCGAGTATGTTACCGTGCGGTTGGCACGCTCCGTATCGATGGGCACACCGGCGTCCATGATAGCGCGTATGTCCCGCTCAAGCTGTCGCTTGGTCACGGTCTTCATGTCATCCGTTTCATGCAGAAAGTATGAGTGGAGTTCCTGCATAGTAAACACATGACCCGCTGATAGGCGGCTCAGAATCTTGACGACACGTTGTACTTGATCGGACATGGGGCGAAGATACCAAGGACGAATTACAGATTACAGATTACAGATGACAGATTACAGATTACAGATGACCAATGACGGTTCGCTGTTCGCTGTTCGCTGCTCGCTGTTCATCTTGTCACGCTTTGGGAATCTGGCGACACTAGGAAGTAGGCAGCCACTTTCTCGTGAACACCCCAATGATTCTTATGTTTGCAGCTCTATGTCGCACGGTGTTGCGCGCAATTCACCGTGCTGACTGTCACACCGATACACCCGTAGGCGGGACCAGTGCCCTCAGTGGATGTCTTCTACTGAGGGCGCGATATTTTATGCTCAGGATATCTCGATGAATACGGCAGTCGTGCTCATCGACGGTGGATATCTGAGAGCTACACGTCGAGGACTAGCAGTTTCTGCACGGCACGTTATCTCTATCGTCAGAGAGATTCATATGCTCGTCGAAGCAAGGCTGTGCCATGATGGTGAGCGTCTTCGCTGGATCAGGTCGTACTTCTATGATACCGATCCTTTTGAAGGGACTCTTCGACAGCCAGATGGTAAGATTTTGGATCTTAGCGACTCATTTGGTGCAAGGAACCAGCGTAGACTTTTAGCCGAATTGCGATACGAAGACCAAGTCGCAGTCAGAGCTGGGGTAATACGTTTTCGCGCTTGGGAGTCAACGAACGGCGTCTACCGCCCGATCTTCCAGCAGAAGGGCGTCGACATGAAGATCGGACTTGATATCGCCTGGCTTGCAACGAAAAAGATCGCAGACGTTATCGTACTTGTAACAGCCGACAGTGACTTCGTCTCACCAATGAAGCTGGCACGCAGAGAAGGCGCTATCGTGTGCATCTGCACCCTCACCGATAACAAGCTCACACCCGAACTGGCAGGTAACGCCGATGTCATCGTGAAGGTCGAGGGATGGACAAAGGGAAGTTCAAATTACCAATGACCAATGACCAATGACCAATAACGAATTACCGATGACGGTTCGGTACTCGGCACTCGGTACTCATTACTGCGTCATCCCGAGGAGCGAAGCGACGAGGAACCTCGAGTACTCCATGATGCCCGGATGGATTCCCGCTTTCGCGGGAAAGACGATCTATCGCAGGAAAGACGATCTATCGAACGTTGGGTCGCAGCATGCTGCGACCCTAACAACCCGACCTATGAGGTTCGGGCGTGCCACCGGCTCTTTTCGGGCGAGCCATCGGCTCGCCCCTACAATGCCCCCTCCCACGCATAATGCTTGATGCCGTTGGTCTCGTATGGGGCAACGCCGAAATGTCCATTGTGGGCGGTGGCGGCGTAAATGGGCGATTGCAGATGCAGGTTGTTGATGATGGCTTGTGGAGTCAGGTCTTCCTTGGTGAAGTTGCCGAGGCCGTATTCCGTGGATGTTGTCGGGTCAAAGATGCGATACGAAACGGGCTCTGCAACGCCGATTGCGTAGGCCAGTTGCACCTTGATGCGCTGGGCAGACGGGTTGTTGTGCAGCGTGTGCAACGCAAGCATGCGCGCCATATACGCAGCGCTGCGGTCTACCTTGCTTGGGTCTTTGCCAGAGAATGCGCCCCCTCCAATCTCACAGTCAGCACCATACTGGTCCACGACGATCTTGCGTCCGGTGAGACCGCAATCAGAGACGGGTCCGCCGATGTTCCACTCACCTGCGGGATTGATGTAGATCTTCTTTGTGGTTTTGAATAGTGCCTGAATGTGCTCTGGCTGACGTTCCATAACGCGATTTATGACTTCCTCGCGAATGAGTCCCTCTATATCACTGATGGTAAGTGACTCGGCATGACATGTCGAGAACACGATACTATCGATGGCCGTTGCTGTTGTTCCATCATACACGAGCGATACCTGCGACTTCATATCGGGCCTGAGAGGATGCTCCGACCGCACACGTCCGTATGCTTCGGTGATAAGCTCCTTTGCTAAGTAAATGGCAAGGGGCATGTGAGTTGGCGTTTCCCGTGTAGCATACCCAAACATGATGCCTTGATCCCCTGCTGCAATGCTGCCCGACCCAACGACTGCCTTGTTGATCTCTCTGCTCTGACGAGACAGAAGAAACTTGATCTCACATGTTTCTCCGTTGTAATGGAGTTTATCATCGTTGTATCCGATACCACTGATGCAGGCACGGATGCGACGCTCCAACTCCTCGAGTGGTACTTCGGGGTTCGAGGTTATCTCGCCCGCTACGATCACCGTCTGATCTTTTACAAGCGTCTCACACGCAACCTTAGCATGCGGGTCTACTTCCAAGTAGGCATCCAACACTGTGTCAGAGATCTGATCTGCGATCTTGTCGGGGTGTCCCGGCGAGACGTATTCGCTTG
>CAZAGH010000058.1:4496-11469 GCA_964484755.1 uncultured Melioribacter sp.
GCGATCTTGTCGGGGTGTCCCGGCGAGACGTATTCGCTTGTCCAGAGATATGTCGACATTCCTATTCCTTTATTGATGGAATGATAACTCTTGAATTCTTCAATGTGAGTGTCGCGGTAACTCTCGCAGGGGGCTCATGGAGTTCATCAACCCAGCAGCGCGTAGCAACGTCAAACACATACGAATGGTCATAGGTGTCGCGGTACAGGATCTGCGTAGGCCGCCCAAAGGGCGAGGTGAGGTATGATCTATCACGCAGATTCTCAATCAGCCACGAGGCCATATCTATCAGTCGCGGCCCCATGTGCTCGATCCCAAGAATGTGCCCTGGTATCTCGACGCGCTTAAACGTATCAATGCCGAACATCGCAACGGGAAAGATGGGCGATGGAATCTTGTTCTCATGAACCACCCACAGGTGCGGCGTAAAGTCACGCTTGCGCTTGAGTTCCATTGCGAGCAACTGCTCACGGCGCGCACGCTCCATGTGGACTCGTGTTGACTCGACAACCTCGTCGAAGTGTTCTCCGGCAAGGGGCTCGCACCGCCTAATGCGATCAAGCAGGTCTTGGTCGTGCAAGCCCCCTGCCAGAAGCGCATCATAACGACGCAGCGTCTTGTTCACATTCGAGAGTTGAAGCAGCGCAGGGATTTGTCCCCGTCGGATACCGTTGGCTGCGCACTGTTGCGCAAGGTATGTATGCAGTAGCATAGAGCACCTCATCGATCGCAGCAGTACCACCGGCTTCAAACCGGTTGGTGGTCTTCACAGGGCCGCGTCCCTCAGACCGTCATGATGAGTTAGTTGTGTTGCAAAAATAGAAAGAAGAATGAATTACCAATTACTAATGACCAATGACGGTTCGCTGCTCGGCAGTCAAAATGCGTCATCCCGAGGAGCGAAGCGACGAGGGACCTTGAGATCCAAGCAATACTACTCTGAGTTACAGATAACAACTGTTCGGACACACAGGTAACACATCAGCGCCAGATGCATGTACCGTGCATTACGCGAGGTGCCTCGCTGCACTCGCACATTTCACGAGGTCCCTCGCTGCTAGCGCAGCTCGGGATGACGCAACGCGCGCGGGCTGGGGTTGGGTTGTGGCACCGGGCGCGCCGCAGGCGCGCCCGGTGCCCCCCTATCTACACAAGCAATGGCTGCGTCATCCCGAGTCGCGAAGCGACGAGGGACCTTGAGATCGCTACGATGAGTGCGGGCGAGCCACCGGCTTGCCCCTACCTCGTTACCTTCACCACCACCCTGCGATTGATCTTTCTGCCTTGGTCGGTGGCGTTGTCGGCGATTGGGAATTCTTCGCCGTAGCCGATGGCTTTGAGGTATTTGGCGTCTGCGCCGAGCTGCTTTGTAAGATAGGTTACGATCGCATCGGCGCGCTGCTGCGAGAGCGCTTTGTTGGTTGCAGCACGCTTGACGGCGTCCTTTTCGGTGCCAGTGTTGTCGGTGTAGGCTTGGATCTCGACGGTGTATTGCTTGCGCTTGATAAAGTCTGCAATGCGCGCAAGATCGGCCTTGAGGGTGTCGGTGAACTCGATGCTCTTGACCGATGGATCGAGGTTCGTGATTGGTAGACGCTTGGTTGGGACGGGTACGCCGAGGTAGGAGTATTGACCATTCCAGTTGTCGTTGGTCTTGACTGACTGAAACTCAAACTCCATGACGTTACTGCCGTCTTGGAACGGGATCTTTTCTGAATCCACGTGCATACTGGTCATACTGAACTTGTCGCCGTCCTTGAGGCCAATGCTCGAGCCCTTCAACCAGATGTATCCGTCGGCATCTGATGTGAGCGAGACCTTTTTGCCTGTTGCGATCGCGATAAACTCGACGGTCTCATTGGAAATGGCAGCTTCAACAAGCACGGTGTCTAAGAAGCCCCGTACCGTACGAAAGACCATGCTGCCGTTGATGCGCTCCTTGAGCTGCTCGATCTCGCGCTTGCTCGCGAGCTGACGGTCGAGGTTGGCCTTTGCTTCGTCCATTTGTTCTTTGGAGAGCGAGATGGCAATGGGCGACATCAACCCCTCTTTGGGAACGGTGAAGACTTTCTCCGCTCCATTCAGAATGCCGATACGCATCACATACACGGCTACACGCGTGCCACGCACGACGTTGAATATGGCCTTGCCGATGGTGTCTGTCAATGCTGTCTGTGAAGCACTCGTTGAGTCGTCGACAACGATTACCTCGAGTCCACGAAGGGGCGTATCGGCCTCTTTCGAGAGCACGACAACACTAAGCTGTGTTGTATCGATCGCTGCGCGCACCGCGACAGCAGAGAGCACCATTGCAACAATGGTAAGGAGTCTGCGAATCATAGTCTTCTTTGTTCTCGTTGATCAAGCTGTTGGTTCAACCACACACAACAGGGCGCCCTTTTCGATTGCATTTCCTTCGTGCGGCGTTACGTTGCGGACGACGCCGGCAATTGGTGTCTTGATGGCGTTTTCCATTTTCATGGCTTCAAGGATAAAGAGTGTCTCCCCTTTTCGAACACTTGCCCCCTCCTTCACAATCACTTGCTTGAGCAGTCCCGGCATTGGTGCTGGGATTTTCGTAACACGGTTTTGCTGTGCAGGTGATGCGTTGAGGATGTCGAGGAGCTCATGATTACGTCCCGAGTGCACCTTGGTAGTATACGAGTATCCACGGATGGTTATTGTAACGGTGCTCACGCCATCACTGTGAATGTGCACGGGCACAAGCACGCCGTTGTCGTCCCACTCCCACACTCCTGGTGCGTCTGTTGGCATCAGGAACACCGACTCGCCGTTGTGCGAGGCAGTGCCGTTGTGATGGAGTTCGATGTGCCGACGTTGTCCGTCGATCTCTGTGCTGACTACAAACGTGCTCATGGCTGCAAAAATACGGTTACTGTGGCTTGTACCAGCGCTCTTGTGTGGCAATGGCATCAAGGGCGATATCATGGTCAAACGTTGGCACCTTGCCAACGCGCTGTAGCTCATATGCTACGCCAATCTTGGTTGCAGTGGCCTGGGCCAAGAAGCGGTCGTAAAACCCCTTGCCATAGCCCAGTCGAGCACAGGTCTGATCAAAGGCCACAAGGGGTACGATGATGGCCGACTCTTCGCCAAAAAAGGCATGGTCGGTCACGATGTCCTCCGGAGCATCAGCAATGGGCTCGCGGATACCAAAGGCCCCCTGACGCCACTGCGTGCGCCAGGTGATGCGACAATGCGTGAGCACGCCATTCGGACCCGATACGGGCACGTAGACGTCTTTGCCGATGCCCCAGGCATATTCCATGAAGGGGGTAGACTCTACCTCCTCCATCGTGGAGCAATACACGTGCACGCGCTTGGCAAGCTGAAACGCTTTGTGCTTGTGCGCACGCTCAAAGATGAGCTGGTCCCACAAGTCACGATCGCCATCGGCGATGTTCTTGCGCTTCTCAAGAATGGTTTCTCTGATCTCGTTCTTTGTCATTTCTCATTCCACATCTGCCACATATCGGGCACAACTACTGCAGCGATCAAGACGCCCCCTCCAATGAGCTGACGAGCCGTAAAGGTCTCTTCGGCCAGGAGGAATGCGATGATCGATGCGAACAAGGGTTCTAATGCGTAGATCACACCAGCACGCACAGGATGCGTGTACTGCTGAAAACGGGTCTGCACGAATGTTGGGATGATCGACGCGAAAATTGAACAGTAGATGATGGCTATGAGAAGGGGCTGACCCCATCGCACAACCAGATCTACGTCGGCAGGCGCGGCATGAATGGCCGTGCCCACAAGGGCCATAACACACGTAACCACGAATTGCAGGATCACGAGGCTGTTCTGCTTCGTGGGCTGATCGCGCAGGTCGGTAGACCAACGGTCGATAAGCACCATGTAGAGCGCCCACACAAACGCACTGATCAGCGTGAGTACGTCGCCCGTCTGCACGCCGTGAAGCTCCGGTGCGGTAAACAGGTAGAGTCCACCAAGAATGGTCACCACCGATACCATGTGCGTTGCCTTCACACGCGTGCGAAAGAGCGCAAACTGCACGAGCGGCACAAAGCCTACCATCGTGCCGGTGATAAAGGCCGACGTTGACGCACTCGTTGATGTAAGCCCAAATGTCTGCAAGAGAAACCCAGCGCCATAGAGCGCTCCAAGCACAATGCCCCGCTTGGCTGTTGTTGCATCGATCACGCGCAGCGCAGACGGCCAGATCATCATGCTGAGCACGGCAGCGATCAAAAACCGCAGGGCAACAAATGTGCTGGGGTCGACGGAATCCATAGCCCCTTTGACAAGCACAAATGTGCCGCCCCAGAGCGCAGTTACGACAACAAGCAGGATCTCTGCGGTGTGACGCTTCATGCAGGGACCATCTCGGCAACGAGCTCGTAGTATCGCGCAGCAGCCTTCATTCCGGTGTGGAAGTTGCCCAGATCAAAGTGCTCATCTGGCGAGTGCGCATTCTCGTTGTTGAGTCCAAAGCCCATGAGCACCGTTGGCACGCCAAGGACTTGATCGAACAAGAGTACAACGGGGATCGAGCCGCCTTCACGCGTAAAGCGACACTTCGTGCCAAAGGTCTCCTCGAGAGCTTTGACCGCTGCATGCATCGCCGGTGAGTCGCGGTTCACAAGCACAGGGTCGGCCCCATGCAGGTCGGTTACTTCTACGGTGACGCCAGGGGGCGTGATGGACTTCACATAGCTGATAAACTTGTTTGCTATATCATCGTGACGCTGATGCGGCACAAGACGCATGCTTACCTTAGCCATGGCACGTGCTGGCAGAACGGTCTTGGCGCCTTCACCGGTGAAGCCCCCTAAGAAACCATTGACATCGAGCGTTGGACGAGCGCCGAGACGCTCAATGGAGCTGTATCCTTCTTCGCCAAAGAGTGTGTCAACATTCACGTCCTGCTTGAGACGCTCGTCGCTGTGACCCAGAGCTGCGAGCTCTGCGCGCTCTTGCTCGGTAAGTGCGAGGACATCATCGTAGAAGCCTTCTACCTTGATGTGTCCGTATTCGTCCTTGAGCTTGGAGATGATCGTTGCAAGAGCATTGAGCGGATTCTGCACCGCGCCGCCGTACGAGCCTGAGTGTAGGTCGCGGTTTGGACCCTGCACGTTGATCTCCATGTAGGCAAGACCGCGCAGTCCGTACACGATTGATGGCTCTCCAGGAGCAAACATCGACGTGTCGGAGACAAGCACTGCATTGCACTTCAGGAGTTCTGCGTTCTCGCGCACGAATGGCGCAAGGTTTGGCGAGCCAATCTCTTCTTCGCCCTCAATGAGGAGCTTGATGTTGATCGGCAGCTTGCCGTGCGTCTTGTAGATGGCTTCGATGGCCTTCACGTGCAGAAACACCTGCCCCTTATCATCTGTTGCACCTCGGGCATAGATCTTGCCATCGCGGATCACGGGCTCAAACGGTGGGTTTGTCCAGAGGTTCAGGGGATCAACTGGTTGCACGTCGTAGTGACCATAGAGCATGACCGTTGGTGCGTTCTCCCCTGCTGAAAGGTCTTCTGCATAGACAATTGGATGACCCGGCGTTGGGTAGATCGTTACCGTTGGCAAGCCGATGCTCTTGAGATGATCAGCTAGCCAATTGGCACAACGCTTTACATCGTCTGCACATGCAGGATCTGTGCTAACACTGCCAATCGAAAGGAATTCTGTCAGTTGCGTTTCGTAGAGAGCCTTGTTCTGCTCGAGATATTCTTGCGGCGTCATTGCTGTTACATGGTTTATGGTTTCGAAATAGCTTGCTTGTATACCTCTTCGTACATCGGTACGATGGTGTTGATATCAAAGTGATCGATCACGCGCTGTCGCGCATTCTCGCGAAACGCTGCGAGCTTCTTTGGGTGATTAAGAAGGTCAAGACAATACTTGGCCATGCGGTGCACGTCGCCCAGTTCTGCAACAAAGCCAGTTTCGTCATGACGCACCACTTCGGGGATACCACCGATGTTGGTGGCAACCACGGGCACGGAACAGCTCATGGCTTCGAGTGCGGAGAGACCAAAGCTCTCCTGCTGCGATGGTAGCAGGAAAATGTCGGCCGATGACAACAGCTCTGGCAGACCTGATTGCTTGCCAAGAAAGAGCACATGGTCTACCACGTCCAGCTCACGGCACAAACGCTCTGCATCGGACCGCTCTGGTCCGTCGCCCACAAACACGAGTCTCGCATTGACGCTCTTACGCACTTCGGCCAGGATGCGAATACAGTCCTGCACGCGCTTTACTGGACGAAAGTTCGAGACGTGCATGAGGACGAAGTCGGCATCGCCACGCACATGTTTTGCCACCTGCGCATTTTCATCCCGCTTGTAGACATTTGGGTCAACAAAGTTGGGGATTACCGTGATATCGAGCTCACTGCCAAAACTCTGACGCGTCTTCTCTTGAAGAAAGCTCGACACTGCGGTGACCACATCAGACTTCTCGAGTGAGAACTTCACGATCGGATGAAACGTGGGCTCCATACCAACAAGCGTGATGTCTGTTCCGTGCAGTGTTGTGACAAGCTTTAAGGGGCGTGTAGTCTTCGAAATCTCTTTTGCGAGGTATGCGCTGATAGCATGTGGGATGGCATAATGCACATGCACAACATCAAGTTGCTCATACTTTGCAACGTCCAAGATCTTGCCAGCTAATGCAAGCGTGTACTGATTGAACTCCATCAACGGATATGATGGCGTCTCGACCTCGTGATAGTAGATGTTGTCCTGAAACCTATCAAGGCGCATGGGCTGCGCATAGGTAATGAAGTGGACGCAATGTCCACGCTTTGCTAGTTCATGACCCAACTCTGTGGCAAGAATTCCGCTGCCTCCATACGTCGGATAGCAGACCATTCCGATGCGCATATCTACCTTTGCATGTAATGTCGTTTCAACCCTACTATACCGTTTCGAGTCAAACGCAGTCCGAAATTACCATCAAACGGTCAGTCTTTCGGGCATTTCTCA
>CAZAGH010000059.1:0-10287 GCA_964484755.1 uncultured Melioribacter sp.
ATTCCTGAGGAACTGCGGTCGCTGCCGAAGATGCTTGCCGACAAGTACTTCTGCAATTTCTCGCTATTCCAATCGCTTCCAGACTCATGGGCGATAGATCAGCTCTTTCCGATCATGCCGATCCACCGTTTGAATGAGCGTCCAACGCGCATGGCCACACTGCAGGATATCACATGTGATTCCGACGGTAAGGTTGATCACTTTATTGGTCAACGCGACTATACGTCCTTACTACCGGTGCACCAACTGGTTCAGGGAGAGCCATACTATCTGGCCGTGTTTCTTGTGGGGGCCTACCAAGAGATCCTTGGCGATCTGCACAATCTGTTTGGCGATACCAATGCTGTGCACGTTACGGTCAACGACAAGGGATATGAGATAGCACAGGTTATCGATGGCGAGACCGTAGCCGACGTCTTGGACTATGTGCAGTTCAACGCAAAAAAGCTTGTCCGGACAATGGAGGCATGGGTGAGCTCGTCTGTGAAGGAGAAAAAGATCTCGGTCCACGAGGGCAAAGAGTTCCTTGCTATTTATCGTTCCGGACTTTACGGATACACGTACCTCGAAGAATGATCATTCGGCTGATCATATTTCTGCTTTTCATGACGCCATCCGTTGCATCAGAGCTCGGGGTAGCGTACCGCGAAACGTTTGATACATCGTCGCAGGTCTGGAAGACGGGCGGTGGCCTCGGAAGAAGTGCAACAATCGTCAACGGTGTCTACCGAGTCGATCAGCGTGCTGCATTTGGTGACTTTCAGGCAGAGTCTCCGGGTTTCATCAACTACGATCAGGATTTTGATCTCGAGATTCGCGTTCGCCAAGTCACAGGCTCTGCATCCACCGGTTTTGGTCTTATGTGGAGCGGAAAGAACTCTGTTAATACCAACGTCTTTCTTGTTACGACTAGCGGTAATTATCGCATCTATTCGATGCAGAACGGCGACCTAATCGACGTTCAGCCTTGGACGCCTGTGGTAGGGATTCCAGCGATGCAGTCATGGTTTACCATCACGCTGCGCAAGCGCGGATCTGGCATGAGTGTGTTGTTAAATGATCAGACGCTCTTTGGTTTTGATCAGCCAGCAATCTACGGTGCCAAAGCAGGCGTGGTCGTCGGGCCTCAGGCTGTTGTCGAGTTTGATGAGTTTGTCGTGCACCAGGACACAGTACCGATACCTCTAGCAGACCAGTTTGCTGCTCCAGTCAAGCGTGAAAATCTGGGCCCGCAGGTTAACTGCAATGGTGGCGATATATCGCCGGTGATCACAGCCGACGGTAAGCGTCTGTATTTCGGACGGTATCCGTTTATCGGGAACATCGGAGATCCCACGACTGAGGATATCTGGTACACGGATCTGCAGCCAGACGGCAAATGGGGTCCTGCCATCAATGCTGGGCCGCCCCTTAACAACTACTCGTCGAATTTTTTGATCAGCATCACACCCGACCGAAATCAGGTTGTCGTTGGTAATACCTATTACAGCAACGGGGCTCCTAAGGGCGCAGGCATTTCAACAGCCATCATGACAGAGAAGGGCTGGAGCGTGCCGCGAGACATTCGTATCGACCAGTATTACAACAACAGCACCTATTCAGAACTGAGTCTCGATCCCAGCGGCATGGTGCTCCTGATGACCGTCGAGCGCGAGGATACAAGAGGGCAACGAGATATCTACGTCTCAAAGCGAAAACGCGACGGATCGTTCTCAGCACCGGTAAACTGCGGTAAGACCATCAATACCTGGGGCAATGAGGTCTCACCATTTATTGCCGCTGACGGTGTGACCGTGTTCTTCGCAACTGACGGGCGTCGCGGTTTCGGTGATTTCGACATCTGGATGACGCGACGACTTGACGACACGTGGACCAAGTGGACGGACCCTGTTAACGTTGGGCCCTCGATCAACACTGATGGTTGGGATGCATATTTCACGATCCCTGCAAAGGCCGACTACGCATACTTGAGTGCCTCGAATCCGGAAAACAACAGTCTCGATTTGTACCGAGTGCCTCTATCCCAGGGCTTAAAGCCTTTGCCGGTTGTTCTTGTGAGCGGACGTGTCCTCAATGCTGCAACCAAGCAGCCAATCGCAACAGCTGTCTCCTACGAAAGCCTTACCAAGGGAACAACAGTTGGACTCGCGCGCTCGGAGCCGAAGAACGGTCAGTACTCAATCGTCCTTCCAGCTGGAGACCTCTATGGATTCCGTGCGGAATTCGAGGGCTTTTATCCTGTGAGCGACCAGCTCGATACGAGATCGCTCAACTCGTATTCAGAGATCACGCGTGATCTGTATCTAGCTCCTATTCAGAAGAATCAGACGATCATTCTGAACAACGTCTTCTTCGATTTTCGCCTCTCGGAGCTTCGTCCCGAATCCTTCACTGAACTTAACCGTTTGGCGGAATTTCTCGCTGCGAGACCATCGGTGACAATCGAGCTGGCAGGGCATTCCGATAAGGTCGGAACAAACTCAGCGAACATGGAGATATCTCGTAATCGTGTTCAGGCTGTGAGAGCATACCTCGAAACGAAGGGTATCGCACCAAACCGAATGAAGGTCGTGGCTTACGGATCCTCGAAGCCCCTTGACACGAATGAGACAGAAGAAGGCCGCCGCCGCAATCGCCGAGTTGAATTCAAGATTCTTTCGATCTAGTGATGCGGATCATTGTAGCAGTTGCCCTTGCCTTCATGGTGCTTGGCACCAGCACTGCACAGCAGTTTGAGCGGTATGTTTCGGATCCCCGGCATGCTCAGCGCTCGTGGTACGTTGATTACAAGCGTTCGGATGCAAACGTTTACAAGATCTATGCAGCGCTACGAAACGATTCTACCGTAGACGTTGGGCGTCCGTCGAAAGAGGTGCGCAAGGTTCTCCGATGGCTAGCTGAGCAGCGGCCATACGCAGATCAATACGGCAACCTGGGACCGCGTTGGAGCTCAGCCCAGGATGTGGCCATGTTTCTCGAAAGCAGTTTTCAACGTAAGTCACACGACGCTGATCAGCGTCAGGACGACCAGTGGATGCCGATTGGGCCGTTCGGATGGGACACAACGGCAAGGATGGCAACAGGGTCACAGGGTATCGGTGTTCTTCGCACACACATTACCGACCCCACGAATTCATCAGTTGTTCTTGCCGGTGGAATATCATCGGGTATTTGGCGAAGTGTGGATGCAGGCCGCACATGGAAGAATTTAGCACTCGAAACACCGATACAAGCCGTTTGGCGGTTTGCCTGGTCTGGATCCACGGTGTATGCAGCAACAAGCGACGGTCTCTATCGGTCTCGTGATAGGGGGCTTACGTGGTCCAAGGTGACACTCTCGGGCAATGCGCTGCTCTCCACTGCGCGCGCCGTAGATCTTGTTGCCGTATCACCGGTCGACCCACGGCGTATTGTGATAGCAGCAATTAACCGACTCTACACATCAACCGACGACGGAGAAACGTGGCGGCAGTCATGCAACTTCGAGGGTACGTGGTGGGATCTTCTCTGGCATCCGACAAAGGGTGATGTCTGCTACGGACTTGTTCAACAAGGCGCACATATCGCGTTCATGCGTTCAACAAGTAGCGCTGTTAAATTCGACGCTGTAGGTCTTGGGTATCCAGCAGCGCGGCCCGACCGCAAAATGGTCAGAGGTCTGCTGGCAGTAACCACAGCAGAGCCGAACATGGTGGCTGTGGCTTTGGGTGGCTCATCAGCGGATACCGCCTCAGGTACCTATGGTTTGTATGTATCGATGGACATGGGGTCTACCTTTGAGCACCGTTGTTGCGGAAGTGTTGATGGTCCAGAACGAGCTAACAAGTCCACCAACCCGAACTTCTTCGATTACGACATCGAAGGAAACGGACTAGGGCAGATTACTTGGGACATGGGATTTGCCATCTCAAGTAAAGATCCCAGATTCATGGTGCTTGCCGGCATCTTCCCATATCGGTCATCCGATGGCGGAAGAACATGGTCGGAACTTCCACCAATGCACTACGATGTGCAGTCTGTCTCGATTCGTGGGGACTCTATATGGCTCACGAACGACGGTGGAATCGTCTTAAGTCCAGACCGTGGCACGACGATCTCAGAGCGCAGCTTTGGGATTTCTGCATCTGAAGTATGGGGGTTTGACCAATCGCATGACGGAGCCGTGATGGCCGTTGGCGCGTACCATTTGCCGATTAGTATTCGCGATACAATGGTGTACATGAAGACAGCACCCATCGACGGATGGTACGCATGGTCAGGTGCGGATGCGATGGGTGCAAACGTTAATCCGATCGCAACCGAATGGCTGTATGCCAAACCATGGTCGAGTGTTCGCGGCCGTAGAACGTCCAGCAGGAATGTCCCGCCGAGCACTGCGGAGTTGGGCATTGATCTCGGCTACATCACCCTGGACAACATCAATGTTGATGCACTTCACTATTACACACTCTATGCGGTGGATTATGCTCAGGACAGGGTTGTAAGCTCAACCGACAATGCATCGACATGGCAATTGTCAAAGAAGTTTACAAACTGGGCCTTCCGACTGCGAGTCCATCCTCGCAAACCTGAACATCAGGTCGTATTGGGCGATGATGGCCTCTGGCGGACGAGTGACGCTGGACAGACGTGGAATCTGATAACGCCCCCTACAAGCTTGAGCAGAGGTCGCGGGCTCTGCGATATGGCATTTTCTGAACGTGATCCGCAGACGATCTATGCGGCTTTCAATGGAGTTCAGAGACAGATCAAGGTTGCAGTTTCCCGCGATGGCGGGCAAACATGGTCTGACATGTCAGCAGGCCTTCCCGAAGCATCAATGCGGACGATCGTTTATCGACGCGGAACCGCAGGCGAGCTCTACGCAGGTACGAATGCAGGGGTCTACCGCTATACACCTGAGACGGGTTGGACGCTCTATGGTAAGGGGCTCCCACTGTGCGAGGCTCATACGATTCACCTCAATGAGCGACATGGATTCATGCGTCTGGCAACAAGTAGGGGGCTATGGCAGATCGACCTTCCATCGACAGCGTCGCCACGAGCACAGATCTCCCTTGATGTCGATACCGTGCGTTGTTCACGATTGCCCGTTCGCTTCGGATGTCGATCGGCTGCTCTCGAGACCAGCGTGTTCAAGCGAACGTGGAAGTTCGAGGGTGGTCAACCAGCGGTTTCCTCAGATCCAATGGTACAAGTATTCTACGCAAAGCCAGGGCGATACAGCGTTGAACTGGTTGTTGCCAATGAATATGGGGCCGATACTATGCGTCTTGAGCAGGTCATTACAGTGCTCGCGAGTGAGTGTGATGGGTTGGACCCTAAACCCGGCGCTGCGGCAGACCTGCGGGATCCTGATGATCATGTTACGCTTGGGCGCTTTGATGGCACAGCAAGGGAGTTCTCATTTACGGCATGGGTCAAACCAAGCGGCTACCAGCCAGGTTTTTCTGCCATCCTGTGTACGGATGCCGATGCCGGTGTCAGTCAGGAAATCGGCATGCAGTTCGTAAACGATCGCAATGAAATCGGCTATTTGTGGACTGGCGGCCAATGGTGGTGGAACTCTGGATTGCGCCTAGAACCTGATGTTTGGTCACATGTAGCAATGACGATTGATTCTAACGGGGCAACGGTCTACGTGAACGGCTACCCCAGTACAAACGCCGTTAAGCTTTCGCCTCTGCAACTCAGCTCGCTCGTATTCAAACTTGGTACATATCACTATTGGAGCTCTCGCAACTTCGCGGGTCTAATCGACGAAGTGGCGATCTACTCCCGAAAGCTCTCAACGGATGAAGTGCGCCGTTTGATGCACCTCGTACGCTTGCGCAATGAGGCAGGTCTGCTTGGCTACTACCAGTTTAATGAGAGCAGCGGCGATGTGGTATACGACAAGCTCTTCGGCCGGGATGGAAAGCTCGAGGCAGGAGCAACTCGAACTGCGTCAGGTGCCCTTGTTGGACCCGGTGCGGCGCAGGTGATTACACTCAATGATTCAACTGCAAACGTCAGTTTCTCACGTCACGATGCAGAGTTTGTGTTCAAGGATGTGCTACCTCCCAATACCACTGTTTCCTTGACCAGATTTTACGTCCTGCCTGATACTTCTGTACGACGGCCTCAGACGCTTCTTGGTAGTTGGTTCGTGTTGAATGCTTTTACACTAGATAAGCGTCCTCTTGATATTGCGACCGTGAGACTCGGGTGCGACTCGTTGTTTGCCCGCGACATGGCTGCTGGACGTCGCTTTTGGTTGCAGACAAGACCTCAGTGGGATCTCGACGGACAATTCACGACAGCGTTGGTATCAGACCCCGTGCCTTACAATGCGAATCAGCATCGTTTGGAAGCAAATGGCATACCGCGAGGAATGCTGACTTCACAGCAATTTTGTATCGGTTATGATGGTTCGTTGGTAGATGTGGCATCTGAGCTGAGTGACAGAGCATTCGACGTGACCACGACGCCTGATGGAACAACGTTAACGAGCAGTAAACCATTGGGGTATTGCACACTTGTAGACATCACCGGGCGATGTGTCCTAGCAGAAGATGCCTCTGAACGCACAGTGTGGATTCTCAATACAGCTGATCTTCCAAGCGGATTGTATCTCTTGCACGTTCGTGGACGTTCGGTGCCACTTCGTCTCGTGCGTTAATCTGTCTGATCAGCCCCTTGCGGCAGGCCTGGTCGCGCCATAACTGTCTGCTCACGGTCGATAACGACGGCCCCTATGTTAGCCCCCTTAGGCTTGCGCACGTATTTGCGCTGGGTGTAAACAACAGGAACATAGCTCGCATTGCGAGCCTGTGAGTAGTAGGCAGTGATCGATGCTGCTAACTCCAGAATCTGCTTCGGGATTTTTGGTCCTGTAACACCGCGCAGCACGGCGTGTGAGCCGCTTGCACCTCGCACGTGAAACCACCAGTCCTGCTGACGAGCAAACTTCATCGTGAGCTCATCATTGTTGGCCGCCGATTTGCCTACATAAAGGGTGTGCAGCTCGTCCAAGACAAACACACGGTACTTTTCTTCAGGGGGCTTGGGCGCCGATGCAGGATTCATGGGTTGAGTAGGAAGTGGTAGTTGCTGAAGCTCTTTGACAGACGATGCAGAAGCCGCAGATGATAGCATGTGTTGCAGCTTATCGCGCTCTGATAGCAGAGCAGGGATACGCAAGCTCCGTTGCTTTGCTGCGATCATAGAGGAGCGGGACTTCTCATAATAGCGCTGTGCGTTTTGCAGTAGACTTAACTCAGGATTGAGACGAATATCGATAGGCAGGTTTGTGTGCCAATTGATGAGTGTGATCGTAGAAAGATCTCGTCGATGCAGATCAGGCTGTGCCATCAGTAGATCAGCATAAAACTTGTAGTCATGTTCTCGTGTATCTCGTTCTTCATCAGCACGTAGATGAGTTAGAGTTCGATCGATCTTCTCAATGCGCTTCGTCAGGTTCTTAAGTGCAGATTCACGCAGTCGATGCAGCTTTGAGTATTGCTCGCGCATGATGATCGTCTTTGAGATCGCCTGCATCGTGCTGCTGTATTCTGCGAGCAAAGCTCCGTGTGTAAGGATAATCGGGGCCAGGATAACCTCGTCATCGATACGCTGGACATACCAGGTGGTGCTCGACGTTATCTCATCTAGCAGTTGCTCTGCCATGTCATGCAGATCATGTATGACTTGTGGTGTAAGATCAGACAAACGTTGAGTACCTCGAACTCCCACACGCTCGCAGCACTCCCGAGCAAGGATGCTACCAAGATCACGGTATCGACGAGAAATAGCAGCCTGTATAGCACCGTCTGTTGGAGCAGTCAAGGAAGGGAGCTCTCTTACGGCAAACGATTTGCCAATGCGCTGCTGCTTGGCATGCAGGGCATCGATGACGATTCCATCTTCAACGAGAACGATGTTCCCTGATCCCGCTGAGAACATCTCGAGATGGATCTGGCATGATTCCAGCCACATGGTAATGATTCGGTCGTCGGGATGCTTGGTTACAAGTGCAACACGCTGACCATAAGCCGGCGTGAATAAACCTATGGAATTCCGAGTAGCACGCCGCGCTGTATCTCGACGCAATATGGTGCCGGCTGACGAACGGACGTCGCATTCAAGCGTTATCTGCTCGTCATCACGGTCGAACACGAGATATGCAATGTCCTTGGATTGTGTCCATCCTGTGACAAGAACTGATGTTTCCAGAAGTTGCTGTAGCTCGTCGGCTAAACGCGTCAGCGTGTAATGGTAACGGATCACGAAGCTGCTCGTTGTTTCTTGAGCTTCTTCTTTGGTGGCAATAGAGCAGGTTGCAGTTGAACGGGGAGCATACGCTCAATTCTACGCAGGGCATCAAGGCGCTCGATTGAGAGCTTCTTCACCCAAGACTTCCACTCCTTCACATCAGCCTTGCTTGTGTCAGCATTGATCAATAGACGTGCATTCGAGCGGAACATCCGCTCATCGGAGATCGTCTGCAGATAAGCCGTAAGATCCTTGACCGATTGCTTCCTGCCTCGATTGATACCCTCTATCGCACTATAGCGCACGATCTGAAACGTATCAGTCAAGGGGCCAGCAAGGCGCACGAGTGGAAGGCTGTCGGTTGCACCTAGGGCAAATGCCGCTCGAGCGCGCACATACGCAATAGTGTCGGCCAGTAAGCTGGCAACACGGTTGATCGCGCTCGTGTCGCGCAGCTCGCCGAGCGTGAAGGCTGCAAGTCTGCGTCGTCGCCAGTCGTCCTGCGATGCCATAGTAATGAGTTGCGGCGATAGAGCCCGTGTCTTTGTTGTGGTAATGATTGTAGCGGCCGTACCAACAACGGCGTTGTCGGCTGACTGCAGCCCACGCGACAACATCGCAACAGTGGAGTCAGGATGCGTTGCGTAAAGGAGCTTCGCGGCAGATTCAACGGTAAGACGTTGGCGAGGAAGGAGTGTTCCTAAGCGCCGCTCAAGAAGCTGAAGCGCAGAAAGACCGAGCCATGCAAGCTTTTTGCGTGCAGGCTCCACGGCATGTTGAAATCGTAAGTGCGATGCTGAAGCAAGAATGAAGAGGCTGTCAGCTGTATTCGGGAGCTCAACTTGTGATGTATACGGAGCAGGCTGCTGAGGACGTGACGGTACGATAAGTGTATCGCGATAGTCAAGAAAGAGGCCATAGGTTGTCTTCGACCGCGACGCCATGTTGCCTGCGATGCTTGCATATGTATCATCGCCACTCGCATCTATAAACAGGCTTATCATTCCATATCCACGCCGATAATCGGAGTATCCCAATGTATTGGTCGTATCTCGCGCGAGATAGCTGTCGTTGCCTTGCAGGTCTACGAAGATCGATACAGCGTTGGCGTTACCGCTACCGAGCGAGAGACTCTCGCACGTATAGCGATCGTTGCCGTCTTCGTCAAACAAGAAGCCGTAAGCAATATCGTGTCCGCATCCTTGTGATACGCCAAACGATGTATATGTGTCATTACCACGCACGTCATGCAGGTAACCAGTTGCAAAATGAACACCCGATCCCTGAGCGTACTGATGTGCGACGTACTTGTCATCACCACCACGGTCGATCAAGGAACCAATACCAAACCAATATCCGGTGCCTTGTCCATAGATATCGCTGATGTACGTGTCACTGCCGCTACCGTCAACAAGCACGGCAATTCCGCCAGAGGCATGAGGTCGACTGCCAAGGGCTGCACCCTGTGAGAAGGTTATCTGGTGGTCATCATAACGTAGCACGTCAACAAACGGACTCGAAGCTAGGTAGGTATCATTTCCAGTGCGGTCGCTGAGCAAACCAACACCGCCCACACCAGCGAATGCCTGTGATTGGGCGTGACAACGGTACACGTCGTTTCCATCATCATCGAGTAGCATCCCGATGCCAAAAATGCCAGCCCCTTGCGAGTTCGTTCCACCAGAATAGATATCGTCACCGCGCAGATCATGCAGAATACCGAAACCGAGCATTCCTGAACCTAGCGAATAGGTGCCGGCTTGATACGCGTCATTGCCTGCCCGGTCAATAAGGATGCCAACGCCATTCACGCCTGCTCCAAGTGAGTAGTCACCACCCGAGTATGTGTCATCACCCTCAAGGTCAACGATAAGGCGAACTGGATTCAATCCGCCCGAGACTTGTGGCTCATCTGTTAGCTGGTAAACATCATTGCCACCAACGTCGATGATCATCGTAAAGCGGCCCTGATACACATCGTTGCCGGGTCCTCCGACAGCGATACGACCATAAGGAGTGTCGAAGACAATCGTC
>CAZAGH010000059.1:10297-11123 GCA_964484755.1 uncultured Melioribacter sp.
CTCATTCGAGATGCGAAGAAGGTCATCGTGCAGGGATGGTCCAACACGAAGCATCGTCTTGACAGAGGACACATGGATACCAGTGTATAACTTCTGCGCAGCATCGAATGCTTCCTGCTCCTCACGATAGGCCTCCCAGACACTTACGGTTTCCGAAGACCGAGAAATGCGCCAGAGAGAATCCAGTTGTGATCGTATTCGTGCATCAGGCCATGACGAGGCGCGAAGACTTGGCGCAACTGCATCTGTTGCTTGAATGAGTAGGCCGGCATGACGCAGAAGAACGATCGATGAAGCAACATTCAATGATGCTAGTCGGCCCTTTTCGAGTCCGAGCTTGGCAATCACAGCATCGGCCTCCGGCATATTGTCGAGAAACACCCGCTGGTACTCTCCGAGGTCGAGTGAGGCGGGTGGGAGGTCCATGACCGACGTGAGATAAGCGTTCGTGTTCTGTAGGAGAAGATCAGCAATGCTCTCGCTAATGTGGATGGCTGAGTAGGGCTTACGGAAGATGTTGTCGAGCGCTACGGTGCGATGGTTGTCACGGCTCAAAAGATCATGAGGCATGGCGAGGTCTCGCTCATGCATGCCCAGCAACGAAAGTGCTGAGTCGATCTGTCGCACGACATCTGGTGTGATGCGCCATTGAGCAAACGCAGACGGGGCTGCAATCAGAACAGCCAACAACAGAGAACAAACGCGGATAAAATTGCAAGGTGTCATCGCTTCATCATAGAAGTTATCTGTTGGGCTAGTTCAGGAGAGAGCTCTTCAAGGCGTGTATGCAGCTCCGTGATCTGTTGGGCGTCTCCTGTACGCACAA
>CAZAGH010000060.1:0-1395 GCA_964484755.1 uncultured Melioribacter sp.
GTCATTCGTAATCGGTGAATGACTGATGACTGATGACAGATTCGCTTTTCGTCATCAGTAATCCGTAATCTGTCATCAGTCATCAGTCATTCGTCATTCGTCATTCGTAATCGGTGTTTCATCCAATGCCCATATCCGCCCTTGTTACGCTGAGCAAAGACAAACTGCTCGAGCATCTAGGCACATCTGAGAAGGGGCTCTCCGAGGCGGAGGCGTCTCGGCGACTTGCTGCAGACGGACCGAACATGGTACGTGATGAGCAGGGATCAGCTTGGTTCCGTCGAGTACGTGAGGCGCTGACCAACCCTCTGGTTGTGCTGCTAGCTGTGCTGGGGACGATAACCTTTGCCACCGGAGATATGCGGGCTGCCTTGATGATTGCGGGGATGCTTCTTCTAGGTGTGGTCTTGCGATATGTCCAAGAAGACAGGTCGTTGGCTGCTGCAAAGAAGTTATCGTCGCTCATACAGTTTACCGTATCGGTGTTGCGTGGCGGAAGCCCCCTAACCGTGCTAACACATGATCTTGTACGTGGTGATGTGATTCAACTCTCGGCGGGAGATATCATCCCAGCTGATGCCGTCATCATGGTATCTGACGATCTAACCGTTGGACAACAGGCGCTCACAGGTGAGACGTTTCCGGTGGAGAAGCAAGCAGGCATGACGACGTCCTTCGATGATCCGTTCGATCATCCTTCTTTACTTTTTCAGGGCTCAACTGTGCACACCGGGTATTGCACAGCCGTTGTTATTGCAACAGCTAAGAACACGTTTCTCGGCGGCATCAGCTCGTCGTTGCAGCATGTGGCGCCCCCTACCGCATTCGATGTTGGCGTACAGCGCTTTACATGGCTGATGATCAAGATCATTGTGGTGCTTGCGCCCCTTGTCTTCGTGATCAATGGTCTCGCTCATGGCAACTGGGTTGAGGCGTTCATCTTTGCCACAGCCGTTGCCGTGGGCGTTACACCCGAGATGCTGCCGATGATCGTAACGGTCAACTTGTCGAAGGGGGCTATTGCACTGGCCAAGAACCAGGTAATTGTCAAGCGGATGGACGCCATCCAGAACTTAGGTGCGATGAATGTGCTGTGCACCGACAAGACTGGCACCCTAACGCAGGGACGCATCATTTTGGTGCGGCATGTTGATCCGCATGGGAACATATCGGATGACGTGCTATCGATGGGCGTGCTCAATAGTCACTTCCAGTCAGGCCTGAAGAACATCATGGACGAGGCCATTCTCGAGCGTGCACCGCAGGGAGATACAACGCTTGATGCCTGGACAAAGCTGGACGAGAACCCCTTCGACTTTGTGCGGCGTCGGCTAAGTGTGCTGCTGCAACGCGGAGACGCCGCTCCCCTACTTATCTGCAAGGGTGCTGTCGAGG
>CAZAGH010000060.1:1409-3240 GCA_964484755.1 uncultured Melioribacter sp.
CTTCGCCGACCACACACGCTTCTTCAAGGAAGAGTTCCTGCCGATGCTATCAACGTAGCACAGGTGATGAACCGCGAGGGCTTTCGTGTGGTAGCTGTTGCGACAAAGGAAATGGCTACAGCAACATCAACGCTGAGTAAGGATGATGAACATGAGATGACGCTCATCGGTTTTTTGGCATTTCTCGATCCACCAAAGGACTCTGCCGCACAGGCTCTGAAGTCGTTAGCTGCATCGAAGGTGGATGTGATCATCTTGACTGGCGACAACGAGCTTGTGGCACGTCATGTCTGCAAAGAAGTAGGCATCGATGTCACGTCAGTTCTACTTGGTTCCGACATTGACAATCTCTCGGATGATGATCTAGCTGCCAGTCTAGCCACTACTAAGGTTTGCGCAAAGCTTGCCCCCTCGCACAAAGAGCGCGTGATCAGTGTATTGCGGTCGCATGGAAATGTCGTGGGATATCTAGGTGATGGCATCAACGACGCACCAGCTCTGCGCGTAAGTGATGTGGGCATCAGCGTGGACACGGCAGTGGATATTGCCCGCGAGGCATCCGACATCATACTGCTGCAGCAGGATCTTTCCGTTATTCATGCGGGCATCATTGGCGGACGCCGCGTATTTGGCAACGTTGTGAAATACCTGCGCATGGCGGCTAGCTCCAACGTAGGAAACATGCTCAGCGTTGTCGGAGCAAGTATCCTTCTGCCGTTTCTGCCGATGCTGCCTGTTCAGATCCTACTCAACAACTTTCTTTACGATGTATCGCAGACCGCAATTCCCACAGATCATGTTGATGATGAATGGCTGCATGAGCCCCGTGCTTGGAATCTATCGAGCATTGTGCGTGACATCGCTGTGTTTGGTCCGCTGAGCTCACTCTTTGACTACATCACTTTTGGGGTCTTGCTACTTGTTTTTCACGGCGGACAGCATCAGGAACTCTTTCGCACAGGGTGGTTCGTCGAGTCGCTATTTTCTCAGATACTCGTAATCCACGTCCTACGCACCGACAAGTTCCCATGGCTACAGAGCAGGGCCAGCACCGTACTCACGCTCACAACCACGATAACACTACTAGTTGGCGTTTTTATCGTTGCACGGCCATTTGGAGCATCATTTGGTTTCGCCGATTTACCTGCAGCATACTGGTTCTATCTCAGTGGAATCCTGGCTTGTTACGTTGCTCTAGCGCAATTCATGAAGCGTTGGCGTCATGCCTAACGTTGAGAGCTCGATGCTTCAGCGCTGTATGCCCCATCGAAATGCCGACGCAGCAGCTTGGCCATCTCACGTTCGATCTCGAGCACACGTACTTGTGATGATGCAACGATTGTTCGCGACCTCGTTGTCTCATTGTAGATAGCCAGCTCGCCAAAGTAGCTGCCCGGCCCCAACGTTTGTTGTACTTCTCCGTTGTGGAATGTATCAACCGTACCTTCACGAATCAAGTACATCGAGTTTGCAGCCTCTCCCTGTTCATAGATTGTCTGCCCAGCCTCGAACAACCTCTCCCGCACACGCGTTGCTTCGTTGGATCGAATGCTCGTGATGTCACGGCCAATCACTGGCCACATAAGCCAATCGTGCATGGTCCGTATACGCCTATTCCACACTGGCAAGTACTTGAGCATAAACAATCGCCATGTGGCAAAAGCAATGAAGCCCGTAAAGCCAAAGCCGTAAAGGTGTCCCACAGCGTTGCGTCGGCCCAGCGAGCAGGCATCTCCGAGCCCCTTGAATGCAAAGTGGATAAGGGGCTTACCGTCTACCAACCGAGCTATGTTGCGTCCGATATGCTCTCCAGCCTTGATGGCGTAGAGTG